>NZ_JAALNT010000009.1:0-56810 GCF_017594925.1 Helicobacter pylori | reverse complement strand
AAAGGGTTAAACGCTTCCCTCTTTTTCAAACGCCTTGTGGTGTTTAATGTGAGTTATGTTTATAGTTTTTAGGGGGGTAGGGAAACAAACACCCCTTAAATGTTGGTGCACCGCAACCTTTGAATTTCAAAAACTCTTCAGTTTTTTTGCCTCAAATGATGGACACTCTCGCCCCCAAGACCATAATTATTAGAATCCACCTCATCTATAATGACCACAACAGAAGCCTTATTTTTGTTTAACACCTTAACCATCAAATCTGAAACCCCTTCAATCAATTGCTGTTTTTGCTCGTTTGTTGGCCCTCCATTTTCTGGCACAAGTTTGATATTGATAAACGGCATAGTATTCCTTTAATTTGAGATAACGCATTATAGCGTTTTTATTTAAACGCTTTATTAGTGCCTTTCATCATTAAACCCTCTTTATAAAAAACAATAAAAGCCCTTTTAGTGGCTTTCAAGTCAAGTTAAGTTTGATATACTAACAAAATGAATACTTATAAAAACAGCTTGAATCACTTTTTAAATTTAGTGGATTGTTTAGAAAAAATCCCCAATGTGGGTAAAAAGTCTGCCTTTAAAATGGCGTATCATTTGGGTTTAGAAAACCCCTATCTGGCGCTCAAAATCACGCACGCTTTAGAGAACGCGCTAGAAAACCTTAAAACATGCGCATCTTGTAACGCGCTCAGTGAGAGTGAGGTTTGTGAGATTTGCTCTGATGAAAGCCGACAAAATTCTCAGCTTTGCATGGTTTTACACCCAAGAGACGTGTTTATTTTAGAAGACTTAAAGGACTTTTTAGGGCGCTATTATGTGTTAAACTCTATAGAAGAAGTGGATTTTAACGCCCTAGAAAAACGCCTGATTGAAGAAAACATTAAAGAAATCATTTTTGCTTTCCCTCCCACTTTAGCCAATGATTCTTTAATGCTTTATATTGAAGATAAACTACAGCATTTCCACCTCACTTTCACTAAAATCGCTCAAGGCGTGCCTACTGGAGTGAATTTTGAAAACATTGACTCCGTTTCGCTCTCAAGGGCGTTCAATTCAAGGATCAAAGCATGAATTTAAATTTTATGCCCTTATTGCATGCTTATAACCATGCGAGCATTGATTTTCATTTCAATTCTAGCGCTAGGGATTTTTGCGTGCATGAAGTGCCTTTGTATGAATTTAGCAACACAGGCGAGCATGCCGTTATTCAAGTGAGGAAAAGCGGTTTAAGCACTTTGGAAATGCTTCAAGTTTTTTCTCAAATTTTAGGGGTAAAAATCGCTGAATTGGGTTATGCGGGCTTGAAAGATAAAAACGCGCTGACGACTCAATTCATCTCACTCCCTAAAAAATACGCCCCTTTATTAGAAAAAAATACGCATAATTTGCAAGAAAGAAACCTTAAGATTTTATCTTTGAATTACCATCACAATAAAATCAAATTAGGGCATTTGAAAGGGAATCGCTTTTTTATGCGTTTTAAAAAAATGACCCCCCTAAACGCTCAAAAAACAAAGCAGGTTTTAGAACAAATCGCGCAGTTTGGCATGCCTAATTATTTTGGCTCACAACGCTTTGGGAAGTTCAATGACAACCATAAAGAGGGTTTAAAAATCTTGCAAAATGAAACGAAATTCGCTCATCAAAAATTAAACGCTTTTTTAATTTCAAGCTATCAAAGTTATTTGTTTAATTCGCTTTTAAGCAAACGATTAGAAATCAGTAAAATCATTAGCGCTTTTAGCCTAAAAGAAAATTTAGAATTTTTTAAACAAAAAAATTTAAGCGTTAATTCAAACACCTTAAAAACCCTTAAAAACCAAGCCCACCCCTTTAAAATCTTAGAAGGCGATGTGATGTGCCATTACCCTTATGGGAAGTTTTTTGACGCTTTAGAATTAGAAAAAGAGAGCGAAAGGTTTTTGAAAAAAGAAGCTGTGCCTACAGGGTTACTAGACGGCAAAAAAGCTCTTTATGCAAAAAATTTGAGTTTTGAAATTGAAAAAGAATTCCAGCATAACCTTTTAAGTAGCCATGCTAAAACGCTAGGCTCTAGGCGGTTTTTTTGGGTGTTTGCAGAAAATGTAACTTCTCAATATATCAAAGAAAAAGCGCAATTTGAATTGGGATTTTACTTGCCTAAAGGGAGTTATGCGAGCGCGTTGCTCAAAGAAATCAAGCATGAGAAAGGAGAAAATAATGACGAATTTTGAAAAGATTATCGCGCAAAACAGGCTCAAAACGAACGCGGTTTTAACCACTTATTGCGTGATTTTTGCTTTTATCGGGTTGTTGGTGGATGCTATTAGAATCAACGCTAATGATTTAGGCGTAGCCCTTTTTAAACTCATCACTTTTCAAATTTTTCCTACGATCACCATTATCATGTTTTTAGCGGCTTTTGTCATTATTGTTGTTTGTATCCAAAATTTTAGCTCTATCATGTTAAGCGGTGATGGATACAAGCTTATTGACACAAGCAAGGTTTTAAGCTCCAAAGAAAATCAAATCCATCGCCTTTTGTTAGAGCTTTTAGAAGAGGCTAATCTTCATTTTGAGCCTAAGCTTTATATCATTAACGCCCCTTACATGAACGCTTTTGCGAGCGGGTGGGATGAATCTAATTCTCTTATCGCTCTTACAAGCGCTTTAATAGAGAGGTTGGATAGAGATGAATTGAAAGCCGTGATCGCTCATGAGCTCAGCCACATACGGCACAATGACATCCGCTTGACCATGTGCGTGGGGATTTTAAGCAATATCATGCTGTTGGTGGCTAATTTTAGCGTGTATTTTTTCATGGGGAATCACAAGAATAGTGGGGCGAATTTAGCCCGAATGATTTTATGGGCTTTACAGATCGTTTTGCCTTTTTTAACGCTTATTTTGCAAATGTATTTGAGCCGCACACGAGAATACATGGCCGATAGCGGGGCGGCGTTTTTAATGCATGACAATAAGCCCATGATTAGAGCCTTACAAAAAATTTCTAACGATTACACCAATAACGATTATAAAGAAATAGATAAAAACTCCACCCGATCAGCGGCTTATCTTTTTAACGCTGAAATGTTTAGCACCCACCCTAGCGTTAAAAATCGTATCCAATCCTTAAGAAAGCGTGTGATTTAAATGGAAAATTTTTTCAACCAATTTTTTGAAAACATCGGCGAAAATAAGAATAGAGAAGGCTTGAAAGAGACGCCTAAAAGGGTTCAAGAATTATGGAAATTCTTGTATAAAGGCTATAAAGAAGATCCTAGAGTGGCTTTAAAAAGCGCGTATTTTCAAGGCGTTTGCGATGAAATGATAGTGGCTCAAAACATTGAATTTTACTCCACTTGCGAGCACCATTTGCTCCCTTTTTTTGGGAATATTAGCGTGGGATACATCCCTAAGGAAAAGATTGTAGGCATTAGCGCAATCGCTAAACTCATTGAAATTTATAGCAAACGCCTACAAATCCAAGAAAGGCTGACCACTCAAATTGCAGAAACCTTTGATGAAATCATAGAGCCAAGGGGCGTGATCGTGGTTTGTGAAGCCAAACATTTGTGCATGAGCATGCAAGGGGTGCAAAAGCAAAATGCGATCATTAAAACAAGCGTGTTAAGAGGCCTCTTTAAAAAAGACCCTAAAACCAGAGCTGAATTTATGAAACTCTTAAAATCTTAGGTTATAATTCTATGCATGAGTAACCCTAATTTATCCTTTTATTATAATGAGTGCGAGCGTTTTGAAAGCTTTTTAAAAAACCATCATGTACACCTTGAAAGCTTCCACCCTTATTTGGAAAAAGCCTTTTTTGAAATGGTGCTTAATGGAGGCAAAAGGTTCCGCCCTAAGCTTTTTTTAGCCGTGCTTTGTGCTTTAGTGGGTCAAAAAGATTATTCTAACCAGCAAACAGAGTATTTTAAAATCGCTTTAAGCATTGAATGCTTGCACACTTATTCGCTCATCCATGACGATTTACCTTGCATGGATAATGCCGCTTTAAGGAGAAACCACCCCACTTTACACGCTAAATACGATGAAACCACAGCCGTTTTAATCGGCGATGCGCTCAACACTTATTCTTTTGAATTGCTCTCAAACGCTTTACTAGAAAGCCATATCATTGTGGAATTGATCAAAATCTTAAGCGTTAATGGGGGGATTAAAGGCATGATCTTAGGGCAGGCTTTGGATTGCTATTTTGAAAACACGCCCTTAAATTTAGAGCAGCTCACTTTCTTACACGAGCATAAAACCGCTAAATTGATTAGTGCGAGCTTGGTGATGGGGCTTGTTGCAAGCGGTATTAAAGATGAAGAGCTTTTTAAATGGCTTCAGGCTTTTGGGTTAAAAATGGGTCTTTGTTTTCAAGTGTTAGATGATATTATAGATGTTACGCAAGATGAAAAAGAAAGCGGTAAAACCACTCATTTAGACAGCGCTAAAAACAGCTTTGTGAATTTATTGGGGCTAGAGAGGGCGAATAATTACGCTCAAACTTTAAAAACAGAGGTTTTAAACGATTTAAATCTACTAAAATCCGCTTATCCTTTATTGCAAGAAAATTTAAACGCATTATTGAACACTCTATTTAAAGGCAAAACATGAAAAAAATTCTACTCACCAATGATGATGGCTACCATGCAAAAGGCATTAAAGCTTTAGAACAAGCTTTAGAAAACATGGCAGAAATCTATGTGGTCGCCCCCAAGCATGAAAAAAGCGCATGCTCGCAATGCATCACTATCACCGCGCCTTTGAGAGCGGAGAAAATTAAGGGCAAAGAAGGCCGGCATTATAGGATTGATGATGGCACGCCGAGCGATTGCGTGTATTTGGCGATCAATGAGTTGTTTAAACATGTTTGTTTTGATTTAGTGATTTCAGGGATCAATCTTGGATCTAACATGGGCGAAGACACGATTTATTCGGGAACGGTGGCCGGAGCGATTGAAGGCACGATCCAGGGTGTGCCTTCCATTGCGATTTCTCAAATCCTTTCTAACAAAAACAAAAACACTCCCTTAAGTTTTGATCTGGCTCAAAAGATCATCCAGGATTTAGTCCAAAACATCTTCACCAAAGGCTACCCTTTAAAAGGGCGCAAACTCCTGAATGTGAATGTCCCTAATTGCTCCTTACAAGAATATAAGGGTGAACGCATCACCCCTAAGGGCTATAGGCTGTATAAAAAAGAAGTGCACAAACGCACAGACCCCAAGAATGAAAGCTATTTTTGGCTAGGGTTACACCCTTTAGAATGGCAAAAGCGCGAAAATGAAGACAGACTCTCTGATTTTGACGCTATTGCTTCAAACCATGCCTCTATCACGCCTTTAAATTTAGACTTAACCAGTTATGATGATCTAAAAAGCTTGGAATCTTGGCATGAGGGAATGTTAAAGTGAGTAAAAATCACCGCTTGGCTTTTTTAGGGCTAATTGTTGGGGTGTTTTTTTTCTTTAATGCATGCCAGCACCGCTTGCACATGGGGTATTATTCAGAAGTTACAGGGGATTATTTGTTCAACTATAATTCCACTATCGTGGTGGCTTATGACAGAAGCGATGCGATGACTTCTTATTATATCAATGTGATTGTTTATGAATTACAAAAATTAGGCTTTTACAATGTCTTCACGCAAGCGGAATTCCCGCTAGATAAAGCCAAAAATGTGATCTATGCGCGCATTGTCCGTAATATCTCAGCTGTGCCGTTTTATCAATACAATTACCAACTGATTGATCAGGTCAATAAACCTTGTTATTTTCTTGGGGGGCAGTTTTATTGCTCCCAAACCCCTACCGATTACTACGCTATCAATGGCTTTAGCGAGCAAATTTTAATGAGTGCTAATTCGCATTTTATTTTGGATTGGTATGATGTGGTGCTGCAAAAACGGGTTTTATATGTGGATGGGAGCGTGAGCGGGAAGACTTGCGGCTATCAAATGCTTTATAGGGATTTGATTAAAAGCACGATCAAGCGCATTGATTTTAACCGCCCTGAACGCTACTACTACAATTTAAGACTGCCCCTTTATCAGCCATGTTATAGAGAATGAAATGGTTATCAGGCGATTGTATAAATTTTGCGCTAGCCATGTGGTGCGCAATTGTTCTTCTTTAAAATGCGCTCAAAATATCCATGGGCATAATTATGAAGTGGAAGTTTTTATTGAAACCAACCGTTTAGATAGCGCGAACATGGCGTTAGATTTTGGGTTGATGCAACAAGAGATGCAAACCTTTATAGACTCCTTTGATCATGCCCATCATTTTTGGGATAAAGAAAGCCTTGAGTTTCAGCGTTTTATAGAAAATCATTGCGTTCGTTACGTGAAATGCTCGTTTAATTTGAGCGCGGAAAGTTACGCTCTTATGTTTTTATACTACTTGACAAGGATTTTACAAAAAAGCGTTTTTTCTAATAATGAAGGGGAGTTAAAAATCTCTAGCGTGCGCGTGCATGAGACTAAAAACGGCTACGCGGAAAGCTTTTTAAAAGATTTAGAAAACCCTCATTTTAAATCTTTAGTGCATAATCATTGCGTCTCTTTCTCGCAAGGCATTCAAAATTTGTGGCATGATAAGGATTTTTTCAATAAAATCATTAGCGATGAAGAAAAATGCTTTTTTCACGCTAAGCCCTTACACCAAATCCCATGAAACTCCCGGTCGTTGAGAGCTTTTTTTCCTTACAGGGTGAAGGCCAAAGGATAGGTAAGCCCAGTCTTTTTTTGCGCTTAGGGGGGTGTAACCTTTCATGCAAGGGCTTTAATTGTAAAACCTTATTCAATGATGAAATCCTAACAGGTTGCGATAGCTTGTATGCGGTGCATCCTAAATTCCAAACATCTTGGGATTATTACAATGAGCCTAAGCCCTTGATTGAACGATTAGTTAATTTAGCCCCTAATTATAAGGATTTTGATTTCATTCTTACAGGCGGGGAGCCAAGCTTGTATTTTAATAACCCTATTTTATTGAGCGTTTTAGAGCATTTTTACCATAAAAAAATCCCTTTATTTGTAGAGAGCAATGGCTCTATTTTTTTTGAATTTAGCCCTATTTTAAAAGAATTGCATTTCACCCTAAGCGTCAAACTCTCTTTTTCTTTGGAGCAAGAAAGCAAGCGGATCAACCTCAAAGCCTTGCAAAATATCTTAAATAACGCTAAAAGCGCGCATTTTAAATTCGTATTGGAGAGTCAAAACGCCGCTCAATCTATCGCAGAGATTCAAAGCCTTTTGAAACAACTCTCCTTAAAAAATAATGAAATCTTTTTAATGCCCTTAGGCACAACCAATAACGAGCTAGACAAAAATCTAAAAACCCTAGCCCCCCTAGCCATAGAGCATGGTTTCAGGCTGAGCGATAGGCTTCATATCCGCTTGTGGGACAATAAGAAAGGGTTTTAAAACTATCATACAAGGCGTTATTATTTTAAGCTAAAAATTGTTATCATATACCATTAAGGGATTATTTTACCTCTAAAGTTAGGAAATCATGACCATCAAAATTTTTTCGCCCCAATACCCCACTGAATTAGAAGAGTTTTACGCTGAGCGCATCGCTGATAACCCTTTAGGGTTTATCCAACGATTGGATCTTTTGCCCAGCATTAGCGGGTTCGTTCAAAAATTGCGCGAGCATGGCGGGGAATTTTTTGAAATGAGAAAGGGTGAAAAGCTCATTGGGATCTGCGGGCTTAATCATGTTGATAAAACAGAAGCAGAGCTGTGTAAATTCCACATAAATACCGCTTATCAATCCCAAGGGCTGGGTCAAAAACTCTATGAGAGCGTGGAGCGATACGCTTTAATTAAAGGCTATACTAAAATCTCTCTGCATGTGAGCAAGAGTCAAATCAAGGCATGCAACCTCTATCAAAAGCTGGGTTTTACGCGCATCAAAGAAGAGGATTGTGTGGTGGAGTTGGGCGAAGAGGCTTTGATTTTCCCCACTCTTTTTATGGAAAAGATCCTGTCTTGATTGGCGCATCCATTTGACACATGCCCAAGCGACATTCAAACTATCAAACTTTCATTAACACAGCCTAAATTAATGCTAAATAAACCCTAAACAAACGCTTGTTGTTAAAATTTTGTTTTTCAAGCTCTTCGCAAAGTTTTAGAAGCCCTATTTTAGGGGTTAACGCTAAAATAGGCTATCAAAACTACTTTAATGATTTTATAGGATTAGCTTATTATGGCATCATCAAATACAATTACGCTAAAGCGAGCAGTGAGAAAGTCCAGCAATTAAGCTATGGCGGTGGGATAGATTTGTTGGTGGATTTCATCACCACTTACTCCAATAAAAATAGGGGTTAGGGGATTTTAATGGGGTTGCAGAGAGGAATACAATATCCCCCCACCCCCTTAAGAGTTTTACAACAAAATGAAACTTGAAACGATAAGTTCAAAAATCTTTGCAAAAATCTTTGAAGGTTAAGAATTCCATTGCTACCAAAATCCACCAACGCCAAGCGTTAAACCCTTACAACAAATGGTGCTAAAACACCCTATTAAAACTTAAATAATAACGCTTCCTTTTTAGCTTTTTCTCTCTTTTTCCACGAAATTCCTCTATATTTTTAATTCTAGGGTCAATACGATTTTTTTAAAATATGGTTTAATGAAAATCGGCTCAATCTTGGTTGAATGATTCAAAGGTTTGCGTTTCTTTCATGCTGTGGGCGACACTTCGTGTTGGGTATTAGATTTGTTGTAAATTGGTGCCATTAAAAGCGATGCGAGAAAAGCGATTGAAGCAACCACAAAAATATAAAAGCTTAGACCATAACTTTGCAAGCTTTCAGGTGCTGCTATGGCTTTTGCATTTAACCAGCTTGAAAGTTGAGGGGTAAAGCCAGCGGTTATAGCATAGGCTATGTTATAAGCGAAAGAAATCCCGCTAAAACGGATTTTGGCGCTAAACACATCGCTCATAAAAATGGGGCAAAAATTCATAATACCAGCGCAAAAACACGCTAAAAAGTATAAAACTATGGTATTGACTAAACTTGGCGCGTTAGAATAAAATTCTTTGAAGAATAAAAAGCCAAAAAAGGCAAAGGCCACACTAAAAGCCATGCAAACTTTGTGTGGTTTGATTTTATCGGCCAAAAACCCGGTTAAAATAATAGAACTTACAATACCAACAAGTCCTAAAATTTGAAAATAGGTTTTTTCAAACGGAGTGAAATTAAAATTGGGATGCATGAGAGTGAAATTGGGAACAAAAAGGATAAAAATCAAAATACAAGCGGTTAAAACCCAAGTGATAAGCATGGAGATTGATATGCCAAAGAGAGAGTTTTTAAACACCTCTTTAAGCGGGAATTTGACTAAGGCATCGTCTTGCTTCATTTGCTGAAAAACAGGAGTTTCCTCTAAAAAGCGCCTCAAATACACAGAAATGATACCAAAAATCCCTCCAAGCCCAAAGGCAACCCTCCAAGCCCAATCTTCAACAACAGGCTTGTCAAAAACCATGTAAATCCCCATATAAACCAAACTCCCAAGCAAAATCCCAGAAACTACAGAAGCGGTTAAAAAACCGATATAAGTGTTTTTTTGGCCTTGCGGGGCATGTTCATGGACAAAAACCCAAGCGCCAGGCAATTCACCACCCACAGCAACACCTTGACAAATCCTAACAAACACCAAAAAAACAGGAGCTATGTAACCAAGATAATGAGCGTTTTTTAGACTAAGTCCCATGCTATCAACGCCAAAACTCACAAAATGATTAAAAGTTGGCATCAAAGCGAGCGCAAAGGTTGGGATTACCATCAATAAAATAGAGAGCATGAACATGTTTTTACGGCCGAATTTATCCCCAAAGTGGGCCATCACTATGCCGCCAAGCGGGCGCGCTAGATAGCCTGCAGCAAAGATACCATAAGTGTTGATTTCAGACCAAATAGGGCTGAGCGTGTTTGGGAAAAAGTGTTTGGCAATGATGCTTGTAAAAAATACAAAGATAATAAAATCATAAAATTCTAAAGTCCCCCCAAGCGAAGATAACCCTAAGGTTCTTACCTCTTTTTTGCCTAAATGTTTTATTGATTATCCTTTCACTAAGGCTATCGCCCTTTTAATTTTTCATTTTGAAACTAAGATTGATAAAATTAATATAGATACCTTACACCTTAACGGCATTTTTAGATAACAAGCAGTAAATGAAATTTATTAGCGTTCAAAAATTGGTTCATTCTATCTTTTTTATCATTAAGCATGACTTAAACGAGTTTAAATTTTGTTTTACCCGTTTTGTCAAAACGCTTTACCCGATTATATCAGCCACAAAAACACTCCTATGAAGACTTGGGCAATAACACTTCTTTTAATGTTTTAATGATAGCTTCTTCTCTTTTTTCACGAAATTCTTTTATATTTTCCCATTCTAATTCTAGGGTAGGGTCAATATAATTTTTTCTTTTATACTCTTCTATGGCTTGCTGATTTTTATATTCTTCTTTGAGCCACACTTCAGGGTCTTTATCCTTTTTAGCAATATTCTCTGCACCTTCTAAAAGCTGGAGATTGAATAAATGATTCTCACACTCATAGAAATCTTTATCCAATTTTTTATTTTTTTTAAACTTGGACTTTGGATAAATATGGTCTATATGAAAAGTGGTGGTTTTGTAGTTCAAGTTTGGGTATAAGATTTGCAAGATAGGAAAGACTTGATCGCTATATTTATAGTTCACCATCTCTTCTATCATATCGTTAGTGATTTTTAAAGGGCATGTTTGGTGTTTGGCTAAATTATGGTTGAATGATTCAAAGGTTTGCGCATCTTTCATGCTATTGGCTATGTTGTTTAATTTTGTATCCGTTGAAGGAGTGAAATAACTCGTGATTTGAGCGTTACGGACAAATTTTAGGGCTTGTTGTTCATCGTTTTTATCCATTTTTGAATTTAAAAAATAAAAATAGGCTAAACTGGATAAAATAAGCTGAACCCAAATAGCCCGCATAACCAAAATTTTTTAATAGTTCTGTAGCGTTATAAATGCTTTCTGTAATTTTTTCCCAATTTTCTTCAATCTCTTTGATATTTTTTTTATTAAAATTTTTTAATTCAAAAGTAGTGTCTTTACCAATGAGAAGCAAGCAAGTTTTTAACACCTGGTCTTTCCCCACATTTGGAAAACCTTTATCTTTTAAAGTATCTACTAGCTCATTCATTTTTTTCTAATATCGCTTGAAAAGCTTGCTGTCAAAATAGACATCAATAAATCAGAATAGCTTAACTTGACCCCGCCACTATTGACACGGATAAAGATATTTAAAACTTTATTAAGATTTTTTTCTGTTTCTTCAAAAAATGAAATGAGTTGTTTGGTGTGAAAAGCTTTGTTTAGTGTTTCTAGTAATTTCAATCTATCACCTTTTAAATCATGTTCTTGCGCATAATCCCAAACACTTTCCAACTCTAAAATATCCCCCACCTTAAACCACCAATGTTCTTCATCGTTTTCAGGCTTTTTGGCATGGAATTCAAACTGGTAATTGTCTTCTGGGTTGTCCATGTTTGGCTGGTGCTTCAAGTTCAAATACAAACGCTTCTCTTCGTAAGCGTTAGGGTTATTGTTTTTAGCCCACTTTTTTTTAAGCGTTCTAGTGCCTTTAAGCCCGATATAAAGCGAGGTTAAACGCTGTTGGCCATCTAGGACGATATACAAATCATCACACTTGATTTGTTCAATACGGATTTTTTCATTGTGAGGCTTTCGCTCATCGTAGTTTGTAATGAATTGATAAAGTTGGAAATTGAGTTTATCGCTATCTTGTTCATCACTCTTGGCTATATCCTCCTTTTGTAATTTCCAAAATAAAAAAGAGCCGATAGGATAGCCCCTGAGAATGGAGTCAAAAAGTTGCTCTATCTTTTTTTCATCGGCTTTTTTGAGCCACACGTATTCACGCTGAATGTCAGGCAAAAAATAACGATCATTCAATCCATCTACCACTTCTTTAATGGTCTTATCCAAGAACACACCCATGGGAATTTCCTTATTTTGTATTATTTAGGCTGTATTATAATCAAATATTAGAATGAGCCAACTTTAATTTAAGATTTTTTCCACGCGCTTTTGGATCACTTCTAAAACCAAGCAAAAAAGCCAGTAAATCAAAGCGGCTTCCAAGTAAATAGGCAGAAAGTCATAGCTGGCGTTCGCTTTTTGCTGTGCGATCCTAAAAACCTCTGCGATAGTTACCACAGAAGCCAAAGAAGTTTCTTTAAAAAGGCTGATGAAGGTGTTACTCAGGCTTGGCGTGGCGACTTTGAGTGCTTGAAAAAAGATGACATGCCAAAAGGTTTGCAAGTAATTCAAACCCAAACTCAAGCTTGAATCCCATTGATCTTTAGGGACAGAAAGAAAGCTCGCCCTTAAAGTCTCTGAAGCGTATGCCCCCACATTAAAAGAAAACGCAATAATGCCTGCTGGGATTGGATCCATATAAACCCCAAGGGCGGGCAAACCATAAAACACCACCACAATTTGGACCAATAAAGGCGTACCTCTAATGATTGACACATAAAAATTCACGCCCGCTAATAAAGCCTTATGAATGAAATGTTTAGAGGGAGCGATTTTAATGAGAGCCACCACAATAGCAATCAATAAGCCCAAAATAAAAGAAATGATCGCTAAAGTCAAAGAAATGCAAAAAGCGGCTTTTAGCATGGGGTAGAAAGCCTCTAATAATAATTCCAAACGCTCCTTGCTTAAATCTAAAGATTCAAAAAACAAAGACAGATTAGGGCTGGCTGACATCTTTTCCAAAAAATTGTTCGCCTAAGCGTTTTAAAACCCCTTTATTGATCAATCTTTGCATCGCTTGGTTGATAAGCTCTAAGGCTTTTTCTTGGTGCTTGTTAATAACAAAGGAAGCGCCCCCATCTTTTTCTTGGGACTCCCATGCGATTTTAAAGGGGCTGTTTTTATGGGTGCTTAGGTAATTTAAGATCGCTAAAGAACTATTTAAGGTCAAATCGGCTCGTTTTTGCGCCACTAACAACAAGGCTTGCGCCATAGAATCCACCGAAACGATTTGAGCGTCGTATTTAAAAGCGATTTCCCCATAAGTGGAGCTTAAGGTGTTAGCCGCCTTTAAGCCCTTAATATCCTTAATGTCTTTAATGCGGTTTTCATCTTTCCTAACTAACATGATGGTGCCTGAATAGCTATAAGGCAAGCTTTTATCAAAAGCCGCTTGGCGTTTTTTAGTCGTCAAACTCACCTGGTTAGCGACCATATCAAAACGCCCCGATTTCAAACCTGTCAGCATAATATCCCATGAAGTTTCGTGGAATTTGATTTTCACGCCAAGCTCTTTAGCCAACTCCCTAGCCACTTCCACATCATAGCCGGTGAGCTTGCCCTCTTTATTGTGGTAAGTGAAAGGGGGGTAAATGCCTTCTGTGCCAACGCTGATCGTTTCCCTATTGATAAGTTTTTCATACAAGCTAGAAGCGTTCAAAAAACCCCAAAAAAAGCTTATTACTAACAAAAATAAAACTTTTTTCATTTTATATTTTAATCCTGAATTTTTTCAAGCATTCTAACACAAAATAAAAATTTTGCATGGTTTGATTTTAAATATAGACACGCTCCAAGCGTTTGGACAAAGTGCTAATGGTTTCATAAGGAATGGTGTTTAAAAGCGTGGCGATTTCGCTTGCGTCATTAGCTTTAGTGCTTTTATCCCCAAACAAAATGACCTCATCGCCCTCTTTGGCTTCAATACCATTAAGTTTGACAAAGCACTGATCCATGCACACCTTGCCAATAAGGGGGGCCAGTTGGTTATTGATTACTACTTGAATGCGATTGCCTAAAGCGCGTGCTAACCCGTCCGCATACCCTAGAGCTAAAACACCCACTAAAGTCTCTTCATTGGTATAAAAATGCTCGCCATAGCCAATAAATTCGCCTTTTTTAACGCTTCTGATTTGAACGATTTGCGCTTTCAAACTGATAACATTTTTCAAGATGGTTGGGCATGATTCTTTCATTTCATTAGAGGGGTAAAAACCATAGAGCATGATGCCTGGGCGATAGAGGTTTAACAAACGATTTTCATTCCCGTTGCACAAAGAAAGGATGCCGGCGGAATTGTAGGCATGGCGGTATTGAAATTCTATTTTTTGATCCAAAAGCTGCTCTAAAAAAGCGTTAAAGGCTTTCATTTGGTTTTTAGCATGGGTTTTAATGTTAGCATCAGCGTTGCTTAAATGCGTGAATATCCCCTCTATTTCCAAGCCTTTTAAAGTGCGGATTTTTTTAATGATTTCTATGCTTTTAAAATTAGGTTCTAAACCCAAGCGGTGCATGCCGGTATCAATTTTGAGATGCACTTTTAAGCGTTTTTTGGCTTTTAAAGCCATTTGAGAAAAAACTTCCGCTTGTTCAAGGCTAAAAACCATAGCGCTCAAATCGTTATCAATCAGCATGGAAGCGTTAGCGTTAGGGCTATAACCTAAGATCAAAATGGGGGTTTTAGAAAAACGAGAACGCAACTCTAAAGCTTCATCTAAGGCCGCTACCCCTAAATAATTAGCCCCTTCTTGTAAAAAAATTTCGCTCGCTTTAATCGCCCCTGCCCCATAAGCGTTCGCCTTGACAACCGCCATGACACAAGCGTCTTTAGGGACAATGCTTTTGACTGCGCTAAAATTATGCCTTAAAGAAGCGGTATTCACTTCTACAAAACTCGCCCTTTTTAACATACCATCTTACTTGTTAGAATGCTTGCTAAAATACCAACGAGTTTCAGAATACACCACTTTATGCAATAAAATCAAAGCGATTAAATTAGGGATAGCCATAAGCCCGTTAGAAAGATCCGCTAAATTCCACACAAAATCAATTTTAGCCATAGCCCCCACCATCACGCTCGCTAAAAAGATCAAGCGGTAATATTTCACTTTTTTTTCACCAAAGGCGTATTCCGTGCATTTTTCCCCATAATAAGCCCAACCAATAATCGTAGAGTAGGCAAAAAAGATCATGGTCAAAAAAATCACTACCGCCCCTAATGAGCCTAGAAAATACTCCGTACTTTTTAGAGTGAGCAAATTAGCGCTTAATTTTTCCCCATTAGGGAGCAAGGTGTTGTATTCTGGCGCCATTAAAATCACGCTCGCTGTCGCCGAACACACTATTAAGGTTACAATAAAGGTTTGGAGCATGGACACTAAGGCTTGGCGCACCGGGTGGCGCGTTTGAGCGCTCGCAGCAATAATAGCCGAACTCCCCAACCCCGCTTCATTAGAATACAACCCCCTAGCCACGCCCGTTTTTATCATTGTCGCTACCAACGCGCCGCTCGCTCCGCCCACAACGGGTTTGGGGTTAAAGGCTTCTTCAAAAATGAGTTTGATCGCTTGAAGGGCCAAATCAAAATGGCTAACAATAATATAAATGATAGTGATCAAATACAAAAGCACCATAATAGGAGCTAAGTAAGAAGTGAATTTACCAATGGATTTAATCCCCCCTATGACAATAACAGCGGTTAAAAGAGTGAGCAATAAGCCTGAAACCCAAGTAGGCAGGTTCGCTTGTTCGCTTAAAATGGAAGAAACCGCATTAGATTGCGTCATGTTACCGGTGCCAATGCTCGCAATAATCGTAAAAATCGCAAACGCCATGGCGAGTTTGGGCATGTTAAGGCCGTTTTTGATGTAATACATGGGCCCTCCGTTGTATCCAAACGCCCCTTTTTCCCTGTATTTCACCGCTAAAATCCCCTCAGAATACTTAGTCGCCATGCCAACAAGCCCAGTAACCCACATCCAAAACACCGCTCCTGGCCCTGCGATGCTGATAGCAGTCGCTACGCCTACGATACTCCCAATGCCTACAGTCGCCCCCAAAGAAAGCATGAGAGCGGAAAATTGCGAAATATCGCCCTTAGATTGGGACTCTTTGTCAAAAAGGATTTTGATCGCATAAAAGATCTTACTGAATTGCAAACCCCTAAGATAAAAGGTTAAAAACAAGCCGGTGCCTACTAATAAAATTTGCATGGGAATCCCCCACACAAAATTGGATAATAAACGCACCACCGAATCAATCGTTTCCATAAAAGCTCCTTAATAAACTAGGGTTTAAAAAAGAAATTCCTTAATCCCTAAAAAATGCAGAAAAAAGCATGATATCGGCATTTTTTTCATTCGCTCCGTCTTGGCTCAAATTGGCGATGATTTTACCAATGGCCGGGCCAAAAGTGATGCCAAGCCACCCAAGCCCTGTCGCATGGATTAAGTTTTTATAGCGTTTGTCATAGCCCAAATAAGGAATATCATTAGGGGTTAAGGGCCTAAAACCGCACCATTCTGTGGCGTCTTTCATTTCAAAAGGCTGCGTGAAAGTGGCTAAATTCTTTTTCATGTTAGCGATTTGCTCTTTATCAATGAGGGCGTTGTTGGTGTTTAATTCTAATTTAGAGGTGATCCTTACGGTATCTCTTCGTGGGGTCATTGCCATGAAAATATCCGCAAATAAAGAAGAGGTTTTGGGCTTTAATTCTTCAGGCATTTTAAAAGTGATGCTATAACCTTTAGCCCCCATCATTAAAAAATCGTTTTTAGTTTTTTTAATGAGAGTGGGGTTAGCCCCGGTGGCTAGAATGATTCTTTCTGCTTGGATTTTTTCCTTATGCGTGATAACGCCATCAATGAGATTATTTTTAAACTCAAAATCAACCACTTCTTCATTATAAAGAAACTCCACGCCAACATTTTGTAAATATTCTTGCAAAGAGTGCATCACTTCGCCCGGATCCACATGCGCGTTTTCGGTTAAAAGCACGCTCCCGCAGATATTGTCATTAACAATAGGCATGTATTCTTTGGTTTCTTTTGCACTAAGGATTTTATAAGCGCCGCTGTCATCGCAAGTTTTAAGCTTTTTTTCAAAACTTTCTTCTAAAGTGTAGATCATTAAAAGCCCATCTTCCTTATACCAAAAATCCATGCCGTCTTTTAGCATTTGATGATAAATATCAACACTCAGCCACCCGTAGCGTTCAAACAACGCCATGGTGCGGTGCGTGGATTTGGCGTTCGCGCTTGTCATAAACTTTAAAATCCATTGATAGAGCTTTAAATTAAGCCCAAAATGGAATTTTAAAGGGGCTTGGTTTTTGAGCATGAGCTTTAGGGTGTCTAACACCACACCAGGGCATGAGAGCGGGGCTTTTTTAAACGCAGAAATAAGCCCGGCATTCCCAAAAGAAGTGCCGTTTGCGCCATCGCTTTTTTCAATCACGCAAACCTTATGCCCTAACTTGTGCATAGAATACGCGCAAGAAAGCCCTACAATCCCACCGCCGATTACCACGACTTCTTTTTTCATGCTGATAACCCCCTTAATAAGATCACTTAATGGCTATCGCTTCAATTTCTACTAAAGCGTCTTTAGGCAGTTTGGCCACTTGAAAGGTCGCTCTGGCCGGATAAGGCTCTGTAAAATAACTCCCATAAATTTCATTCACCACCGCAAAATCGTCTAAACTTTTCAATAAAATAGTCGTTTTAACCACGCTATCCATCCCTAAATTAGCTTCTTTTAAAATCGCTTTGATATTTTCCATGGATTGCGTGGTTTGAGAATGAATGTCCGCACCTTTAAATTCACCGGTGCTCGCATCAATGCCCAATTGCCCAGAGACAAAAACAAGATCGTTAGTAGCGATAGCTTGAGAGTAAGGGCCTATAGCCTTTGGGGCTAGCGTTGAATGGATGACTTCTTTCATGATTGAAACTCCTATGATGATGTGTTATGTCAGCTATTATTATGCAATCAAATTAAAAAGAAATAGAAAATGAGCGCAAAACGCCATGAATTTTCATCTTATTATAAGGTATTGTATATTTTTTACCCATATTTAGAAATTCTTAAACGGGTTTTGTTTGAATGGAAACTCAAAACATTATTGTTCATTTTTTAAATAAAAGGGGTTTTGGCTGTTTTGATTGGTTTTAAAATCAGTTTTGAAATTTTTCATAAGCCCTTGACTTTTATTATTGAGTTTAGATACAATAACAATCGTCTTTTTGAATAAAGAGTGCGGGAATAGCTCAGTGGTAGAGCACGACCTTGCCAAGGTCGGGGCCGCGGGTTCGATCCCCGTTTCCCGCTCCATATTGATTTAACTTCTAGAGCATGGTTTCTATTTAGTTTGCCCAGGTGGTGGAATTGGTAGACACAAGGGACTTAAAATCCCTCGGTAGCAATACCGTGCCGGTTCAAGTCCGGCTTTGGGCACCATCGTTGCAAATTAAACCAAATTAAACATGGTTTGATTTTGTTATCTCAATAGACGCACTATTGTTAAATTTAAGGCGACATAGCCAAGTGGTAAGGCATGGGTCTGCAAAACCTTGATTCCCCGGTTCGAATCCGGGTGTCGCCTCCATATTGTAGTCATTTAGGGACTTTTATAAAAATAGCGGGAGATGGCTGAGTGGTTGAAAGCGGCGGTCTTGAAAACCGTTGAGGGTCATACCTCCGGGGGTTCGAATCCCTCTCTCCCGGCCACTTGATTGAAATCCTTTGAGCGATTGGTTTTGGCAAATTCATCTCTTCTTTTAACAAAGAATTTTGTGAATATTGATTGTCTCTTTTAATTGAAATTTAAAGATTAGTTTAAAGGATTTTATTATAGTGGGATTGTCAGCATCAAGCCTCATTGTTCCTCTTAGCGTTATTTTAATGGTGGTTTTTACTAAAAGAGTCGCGCTCTCGTTGTTTGTAGGCATTTTAGTGAGCGCTGTTTTAATGCATTCGTTACACCTTTCTTACATCGTAGAATATGCCTATATCAAAATCACTTCCGTTTTTTACACTTACGAGCCAGAAAAGGGGCTTAACTTCAATCTTTCCAACCTCTATGTTTTTGGATTTTTAATCTTTTTAGGCGTCTTAAGCCAGGTGATTTTAAAATCCGGTAGCGTGCAAAACTTTGTTAAAAAAGCCAAAAAATACTCTAAAAACGCCAAAACCCCCGAATTTATCGCCTTTTTTTCAGGCATCATTATTTTTGTAGATGATTATTTTAACGCCCTAACCGTGGGGCAAATCTCAAAATCTTTAAACGACGCTCATAACTCCACACGAGAGCGCCTAGCTTATATTATAGATTCCACTTCAGCGCCAGTGTGCTTGTTAGTCCCCATTTCTAGCTGGGGGGCGTATATTATGGGGATCATGAATAACGACAGCTCGCCCTTATTAAAAGATAGTTTTTCGGTGCTTGTGCAAAGCTTGAGCAGTAATTATTATGCGATTTTTGCGCTCATTGCAGTCTTTCTCACCATTCTATGGCAAATCAACCTCCCTAGCATGAGGAAGTATCAAAACATAGGCGTGAAGGATTTTTATAGCGAACAAGAAGAGGATTCTTCAAAACTAGCCCCCTTAAGCTTGTTACCCCTTTCCATTTTATTATTGATCGTGTCCATTTCATCATTGATTTTCTATACCGCAGTGATCTTAAAAAACACCGATGCGAGTTTTTCGCTCTTTTATGGGGGGCTGTTTTCGCTCATTGTTACTTATCTTTTAGCTTATAAGTTTTTAGAAAAAGGGAGTTTTTTTAAACTCATGTTAGATGGCTTTAAGAGTGTGGGACCAGCGATACTAGTCTTAACGCTCGCTTGGGCTATCGGGCCTGTGATTAGGGACGACGCTCAAACGGGGATTTACTTGGCCCACATCAGCAAGGGATTTTTAAATAGTGGGGGAGGTGCATATATGCCTTTAATCTTTTTTTTAATCTCTGGGTTTATCGCTTTTTCTACCGGCACAAGCTGGGGAGCGTTTGCGATCATGCTGCCCATTGGAGCGGGCATGGCCAATGAAAGCGATATTATTTTGATTGTTTCAGCGATCCTCTCAGGCGCGGTTTATGGCGATCACACAAGCCCCATTTCTGACACGACTATACTATCGGCTACGGGGGCAGGGTGTTCGGTGCAAAGCCATTTTATCACGCAACTCCCTTATGCGACTATTGCGATGCTTTGCAGTGCGGTGAGTTTGGGGGTGGCAAGTTTTATGCATTCACGCTCGCTCGCTCTTTTAATCGGTGTGGCTTTGCTTGTGGGGGTGTTTTATCTTTTAAAAAGGTTGTATGGTGAAAATCTAAAAACTTAAAAATTAAAATAAGGTTTTAGCGATCCCTATTGGATTAAAAAAGAGTCTTATCTCATTATCAATCAATTAAAAAAAGTTGTTCAAAAATAACCATACAATTATAAAAATATTCACAATTCTCTAAAGAGTAACGCTTTTTTAAAAAATACATTTTTTTTAATTTTTTAATCAACCATTAAGGTGTTTTAGGTTAAATTTCCTTATCTGTTAAACATACGGATAATGTTATATCTTAAGGAAAGAAAATGGGGTTAGGACACTAATAAGTTTAGGGATTTTGTTAAGCGTTTTGAATGGCGATGATCTGAGATTGTATTCAAAGCCTTTAGTCTATTCGGCTGGAAGTGGGATTATTGGGATTGATATTGACAAACGAACATTCTATAAACGAGCGTTCGTTTTCACGATGAAATCATTGTTCGGTGAAAACTTGCTTTTGTTTGTCAAATTGAAGCATTCTGCGTTAATGAGCAAACACATGAAAGGGCCTTTGGAAAACCGCCATCATCATTCTTTCACTAAAAATTATGAAAAAGCGGTTAATGGTTGTCAAAAGTATTTCCATATCAAATTGCCTGAAGGCGCTCCTAGCAACTTCAAATCAGGTTCATACATGGCCACTATGGTGGTGCGTTTTTAAAGCGTTATTTGGGGTATTCTTTAATACCCTTATCGTCTTTTTCTTATTATCTTTTAAGAACACAAATTTAGCTTTTTTAAATCTTCTTAGGATTTTTTATCCCACTAGTGCGAAAAACCCTGTCCTTTAGGGCGCAAGAAGCACATAGCCGTTAGGCTAAAAGAGGTTAAAATCCCCCTAGTCTTTTATAGGGTAGGAAATGTCCATGCAGACTTTAAAAAACAAAGCCTTTCGTGTTAGCGTTCAATGTTTAGTTAGGAAGCTTCTTTCTTTAGAAAGGAACACTCTCACATTGATTGAGTGGGGTATTTTCAAGATATGGATAAAAATTCGTAGAAGAAAAATAAAAAGGCTTTGTTTCCATCAAATACGGGTTACTAAAACCTTTTATGGTAGGTTATAGCGTATTTTTGGCTTTAATTGTTTCTTTTTAAAGGATTAGTCTCATCAGGGTTTAAAGGATTAGTCTCTTTCCTCTTATCATTTGGTGCTAAAAGCGATCCAATTAGCCCATTTCTTGAATTTCTTGCAACCATCTATTTTTATCTGCCCTAAAAACATGAAGCCAAACAAACCCCCTACAAAAACGCTTCTAATTTATAAGCTTTTTTATGCTCTTGTTTCAAATCCATATAAGCGTTTAAAAGCATGTATTCTTCAAAGGATAAAACCGCTAGATGCTCCTTAGCGAGATCGTTCATTTCTAATTCTAACAACACGAATAAAAAGGCTTTTTGCGCCTTATCGTCTTCTTGGCTTAAAATCTCAAAAAATTGGAACCATTGATCGGGGACAAGAAATTTTTGCGCTTTTTGCGCGAGCTTTAAATAATCGTTCTTGTCATAACCCACCCTTTTGCAAAGCTCTGAAATTTTTAAAGTGTCTGTGTTTAAAGATTTTTCAAAAAAGGCTTTTAAAAAAGACTTCACGCACTCTTTATCCAAGTTCTCTTGCATCGCATTCAAAGCCTTTAAAACCTCTTTTTTGTTGCCTTTTTGGGCGATTTCTATAAAAGCGTAGCGGCGTAATTCCAAAGGGATTTGCACGTTTGTTAAAACTTCAAAGGCGTTTTTCAAATCGTTATGGATGAAAGCTTTCAAGCGTTTAGAAAAATAAGCATGCTCATAAGCTAACGAATGCTTATCGTGATCTTTAGGCTCAAGGGTGTTGTTTTCTATATTGTGGTAATGCTTAAAAAGGTTATCCACTTTTTCGCACCCGCTATTTGGCGTGTTTAAATCAGCCTTTAAATCATAGCGGGCTAAGATTTGAGAGAGATTTTTAGCGAGATCGCTTTTAAATTTCGTTTTTAAAAAAGTCTTTTGAGTGTCTTGGGATAGGATTTGTTTGAGCAATTTGTCAAAATCCCTTTTTTCATGGTATAAGCGGATTTTGTGGCTGAGATTGTGCTTGAATAAAAAAACCCATGAAAAAAAAGCGAACATGCCTAAAACGCCCATAAGCCATACCGCAATGGGAAAATTAAAGCTGTAGCTCCCTAAATTGAAGGCATAAGCTTGCGGATCAATACTATAAACAAACACACCAAAACCCACAATGAACAAAAATGTAAAGATAATGTAAAAACGCATGTGCACCTCCTATTTATGGTATGGATGCTTAAAAATAATGCTTAAAGCCCTATAGATTTGCTCGCATAAGACAATCTTAGCCACTTCATGGCTAAAAGTCATCTCGCTCAAACTCCAAGCTTGACAATCTTTTAAAAAATTTTCTTCAAACCCATACGCTCCAGCGATAAAAAAATTAATATTAAGATGATTTTCTAACATTTTACTAAACGCAAAGCTATCGCCCCTTTGAGCTTTAGGGTGTAAGGCGATATTTTTTGCCTTAGGGTTTAAATACGGCTCAAAGGCTAGAGAGTAGCTTTTTTGAGCGAGTTCTTTAGAAATTTTTTGAGCGTTGGCGGTATTTTTAGGGAATAAATCCACTAATTCCAACTCGCAATCAAATCGCTTGCATTGCTTTTGATAGATTTTCACTAACTCTAAAGGCGAACTTTTAGCGATAGAATACACCACGCAACGCATCAATCTTAAAACTTTAAAAAATCTTTGAAGTCTTATGCGTCATCATAGCGATGAGATCGCTCAAAGTCTTCTTCAAATCCTTCCTATGCACAATCATATCAATCAAGCCATGCTCTAATAAAAATTCCGCCGTTTGAAAGCCCTCAGGCAAATCCGCCCCTATGGTTTGTTTAATCACCCTAGGCCCTGCAAAACCTATCATCGCCCCAGGCTCTGCGATGATGAGATCCCCTAAAAAAGCAAAAGACGCGCTAACGCCCCCATAAGTGGGATCGCTTAAGAGCGAAATGAAAGGGAGTTTAGCCTCACTCAATCGGTTCAAAGCCGCGCTCGTTTTAGCCATTTGCATGAGCGAATAAGTGGATTCTTGCATCCTAGCCCCCCCACTCGCTGAAACAATCAGTAACGCTTCTTTTTTGGCGACCGCGCGATTGATCGCTCTTACGATCTTTTCGCCTTCCACAGAGCCTAAACTCCCCCCCATAAAGCTAAAATCAAACACCACGATCTGCAAAGGCATGCGATTAATTTTAGCCTCACCGCTGATCACTGAGCTTGGGCGATTAGTCCTTTTTTCGTATTTTTTAATGCGTTGCTTGTAGCTCTCTTTATCCACGAAATTTAAAGGATCATTAGGCCGTAAATGCTTGTCAAACTCTTCAAAACTCCCCACATCGCATAAAAATTCAATCCTTTCAGTCGCATTCATGCGGAAATGGTAATGGCATTTCAAACACACGCTGTATTTGCCAAACACTTCTTTATGATACATTAACGCATAACATTTAGGGCATTTCACCCAATGGCTTGGTTGTTCTTCCTTACTTGGTGCTGTCCGCAATTTATTGATCTTAAAATTTTTAAAGAAATCTGCAAATCCCATGTTTTTCCTTAATTTTGCAGTTTTATTAGGATTGTATCCAAGTTTTGCTTATAATAAACCAAATTATCTTAAGAGTAGTGATGCAAGGGTTTCTTTTACAAACACAAAGCATAAGAGATGAAGATTTGATCGTGCGCGTTTTAACCAAAAACCAACTCAAAACCCTCTATCGTTTCTATGGCAAACGCCATAGCGTGCTGAATGTGGGGCGTAAAATTGATTTTGAAGAAGAAAACGATGATAAGTTTTTACCAAAGTTAAGGAATATTTTGCATTTAGGCTATATTTGGGAAAGAGAAATGGAGCGCTTGTTTTTTTGGCAACGCTTTTGCGCCCTCTTGTTTAGGCATTTAGAGGGCGTGCATTCTTTGGATAGTATCTATTTTGACACTTTAGATGATGGGGCTAACAAACTCTCCAAACAGCACCCCTTAAGAGTGATTTTAGAAATGTATGCAACGCTTTTGAATTTTGAAGGGCGCTTGCAAAGTTACAATTCTTGTTTTTTATGCGATGCAAAATTAGAGCGTTCTGTCGCTTTAGCGCAAGGGTTTATTTTAGCGCACCCCTCTTGCTTGAAAGCTAAAAGCCTGGATTTAGAAAAAATTCAAGCTTTTTTTTGCACTCAAAGCACGATTGATTTAGAAACAGAAGAAGTGGAAGAATTATGGCGCACGCTGAATTTAGGGTTTTGAAAGGTTAAAGATGAAATTTAAATTTTTGAATATGGATAATGAGAGCGGTTTTATTTTGATTGAAAAAGAATTGAAACGATTGAAAATCACCGCTCAAGTCAAAGAAGATTGCATTGAATTAAAAGGCGAAAACACAGAACAAGCGAGAATTTATCTTCAAACGCTTTTTAATTCTAACGTTGTGGAATTAGACGATAACAAAAAAAGCGCAAACGCTTTAATAGAGCGCTTGAAATCTTTAGATTTAAAAATGGCGGTGGCTGAAAGCTGCTCTGGGGGGTTATTATCGCATGCATTCACTTCCATTAGCGGGGCTTCAGCGGTTTTTATGGGGGGTGTTGTGTGTTATAGCGAAGAGGTCAAGCACGAATTGTTGAAAGTCAATGCCACGACTTTAAAAGTCTTTGGGGTTTATAGCGAAGAATGCGTGAAAGAAATGCTATTAGGCGTGTTTTTCAATTTTAAAGTGGATTTAGCGCTAGCGATTAGCGGGGTGGCTGGCCCTAATGGGGGGAGTAAGGCTAATCCGGTAGGCACGATTTATATTGGTGTGCAAAAGTTAGGATCTCAAGCTTTAATTGATCGCTGTTTTTTTAAAGGGGACAGAGAAAGCATTCAAAATAAAAGCGTAGAGCATGCCCTAAACATGCTCGCTAGAATGCTATAAAACTACCTTAATGCGCAAACGCTACCGAATTCTTTTTGAGCGACTTTAGCGATGTAAGCGATTTCATTATCGTTAAGGTTTTCAACGCTCGCTTTTAAATACCTTTTGATTTGCTCAATCTGGCAACCCACTAGCTTGATTTTCACCACAGCCACCTCCGATTTTAAATTCGTATAGGTGTAGGCTACCTGGATCTTAGTCGCTAGGTAATTATAGATAGCGTAGCTGATATTCGTAGTCGTTTGCTCGGACTCATGGAATTGCTCCATGAAGCGTTTTTTATACTTCAACATGATTTCATGAAAAACCACGATCAGGCTCAATTTAGCGTTTAAGGTCGCTTGCTCAATCCCCAAATATTTATTATTAACAGGGATATACGCCACGCCCATTTCTTCGTAGGGGACTTTAGGGTCTTCAAAAACCCAAGCGGGAGCATCAGACAATTCTGATTTCATGCCCTTTAAATCAGAGACTAAAATCCCATCATCTCTTAAAAAACTCTTAGCACTTAATGAAACGCTTGAAAACACCCCTAAAAGAGCGATTAAAACCATTCTTTTAAACAAAATGCCACTCCTTAAACTTTAATTTAGGTTTGATTATAGTTAAAAAGTTTTTGATTTTGTTTAATCACAACCAAGTAATCGCATCAATCTTTGATTTTCTTGATTTTTGGCTCGCTTCTGCCACCCTCTTACCCAAAGCGATCAAGCATGCGATTTTAGGCTTATTGATACGCGCTTCTAAAATCTCGCCCACCTTTAAAGGATCAAAGCCTCCAATAATGCAACTATCCAATCCCATTAAGCTCACGCCCATGCAAATTTGCCCCACAGCGATATAGCATTGCTCTAAAATATAGCTTTCTAATCTTTGCATGCTATGGTTGAATCTCACGCCAAGCATTTGAGCAAAAGAGGGGATCACTCTAACCTTATAAGACTCCGGATAGAGGTTTTGCATATAGTGGCCGTGTGGTAACAGCTCGCTGGGTTTTAAAGAGCATACCACCATTAACGCTGAAGCGCTTTTAATCATTTCTTCATTAAAATAGCTGTGCGCTGCAATTTGTTTTTTTAAATCCTTATTAGTAACCATCACAAAATGCCATGGCTGCGTGTTGTAAGAGCTTGGCGATAGCCTAGCGATTTCAGCGATTTCTTCTAATTCTTCGCTAGAAAACTCATAATGGCTGTCAAACATCTTGCAAGAATGGCACTCGTTTAATAATTGTCTTCTTTTTTCTTGATCCAAAAATTTCATTGATTTTCCTTTATTTTTTTAGAATTTTTCGTAGCATACAATAAAATCCCTAACGAAACAATTACCATAAACAAGCTTAAAATCTGCCCCATGCTCAAATTCAAAAAATAAACCCCCAATTGGCTGTCTGGCTCTCTGTAAAACTCCGCAATAAAGCGCATCAAGGAATACCCCAAGCCATAAACCACGATGAGCAGCCCATGCGTTTTGGTGTGTTTTTTAGCCCACATTACCATAAAAAACACGACAACCCCCTCTAAAAACGCTTCAATCAACTGGCTGGGATAACGCAGTTCATTATCCACCATAATGCCTATGATCTGCCCTAAATGGCTGTCTTTGGGGACGATTCTCCCAAAAAGCTCCTGGTTTAAAAAATTCCCAATCCTCCCAAAAACATACCCTAAAGGCAGGCTGATCGCAATCAAATCCAAATAAATCAAAAGCTTTTTCAAATCCTTACGGCTATAAAGATACGAAGCGATCAAAAACCCCACTAACCCCCCATGATAGCTCATCCCACGAATGCCTATAAAATTCCCATGGCTATCAAAGGGGTTAAAGATTTGCCAAAAATGCGTCAAATAATAGCTGGAATTAGGCTCATAAATAAGAACGTATCCTATCCTTGCCCCTAGCACAATGCCAAGCTCCGCCCATAGAAAATAACTCTCAAATTCCTTCCTTTCAATGGGGAATCGTTTGGGGTCTTTTTGGATCATTCTTAACGCCATATAAAAAGCGACAACAATCGCGCACGCATACGCCAAACCATACCAATGCACTTCAATACCGCCAAGACTAAAAGCGATGGGGTTAAATCGTTCATAAATCGTATTCCAAGCGTTCATGCTCATCCTTAAAATTCAAATTCTTTAGGAGCGATCGCTTCAAATTCATACCCTAGTAGCGCGATTTTATGCGCATGGAGCATCAATCGTTTGGCGGAACTTGGCTCGTTATTATAAAGCGTATCGCCTATAATGGGGTGGTTGATGTGCTTTAAATGGACTCTGATCTGGTGGGTTCTTCCGGTTTTGATTCCCACTTTTAAAAGGGTTTTTTTGTTGATGATTTTTAAGGGCGTGATGATCGTAACCGCTTCTTGCCCTTTTTTAGAGATTTTACTGAAAGCTTTAGTGGTTTTAATCGTAAGAATGGGGGCGTTGATTTCTCGCTCTTCTTCTATGATGCCTTGAACGATCGCTAAATACTCTTTTTTAACCGCCCTGTCTTTAAAAGCCTTTTTAGCTTTTAAGTGGAATTCTGAATTTTCTTTCACCAATAAAATCACCCCACTTGTTTCTTTATCCAAGCGGTGCAACAAAACCCAACCTTTGAAAAAAGAAACCAGATCATAGCTCTCTATAAAGGGGGGTTTAAAAAGGGCTAGAACGTTTTCATCTTCAAAAATCACGCTGGGTTTTTCAACCTTTTGGACGCTAAAGCGCGTGTTTTTGGGCAATTCTTTTCTGGCGACCATCAATTTCTTCCCCCCTATACTCACTAACCCCAAATCAATCAAAGCCTTAGCTTTTTTATGCGAAATGTTTTCTTGAACGCTCAATATTTTATAAGCTTTTTCCATGTTTATCCTTTGTCCTTTTTAATGTTTAATGAAAGCGAGCAATTCGTTTAAATCATGCCCGTTTTCTAAAAAACGCGCCACGCCTAAATTTTTGTAATCTAAAAGAGCGTCTAACAGATCCTCTTTTGGAACGATTTTATAAGGCTTGACTAATTCAAACAACGCTACTTGGTTGAAAAGATGCTCTCCTGTGATTAAGCGCGCATTAAAAAACGCCGGCTCTAAAGGGTTATGCCCCCCCATTTTGACAAACGAACCCCCTAAAATGACAATATCTGCGATCGCATAGAAGTTATTCAATTCCCCCAAGCTATCCACTAACAAAATATCGCATTCCACAAAACCCTTTGAAGAAAAACACTCCAAACTAAAAGGCGTCGTTTTTAAAATATCTTGCAACAAATTTTGCACGCTTTTAAAACGCTCCGGGTGGCGCGGCACGACAATCAGTCTTGCATTTTTAAAAGTCTTTTTCAATTCTAAAAACGCTTTCAACCCTAATTCCTCCTCGCCTTCATGCGTGCTGGCTAAAACAATGTTTAAAGCGCTTGGGTTTTTAGGGTAAAACGAAGTGATCACAGGCTTTGAAAAACGCTTGATATTCAAAAAATCCACCACTTTTTTAGCCCCTAGATTCAACAAGCGCTTTTGATCGTCCTTGCTTTGCGCTAAAATCAAATCAATGCGTTTGAATAAAAGCGCATAAAAGAAAGAAAAACGCTGATACTTGGGGTAAGAACGAACGCTGATCCTAGCGTTAATGAGCATGGTTTTTGCCCCCAATTTTTGAGCCGTATCAAACACATTAAACCACAATTCCGCTTCTGTAACCACCAAAGTTTTTAAACGCTTTAAGTTTTTTTCCCATGCAAATAATAGGGTTTCAAAAGGCAGGTAACGCACTTCTATGTGTTGAGAGCGCTGATAAGTTTGAGCGGCTAATTCAAAGCCGGTATGGGTGGTAACGCTGATTAAAATCGGCTCTTTTAAAGCTTGAATGATCGGCTCTAAAGATTTGACCTCCCCATAAGAGCATGCATGAAACCAAAAAGTCGGCTCGCTTTTTAAAAAATTGTCTTTGAGAAAAAAACGAGCCTTTAAAGAATGGCGGTATTTTTCTTTAAAACTCAAAAGCAAGATGAAAGGCGCACCAAAAAGATGCCCCAAAGTTAACAATAAAAGGTAGAAAAACTTAAACAATCAAACTAATTCTTGGCTTTCTTCTTGACTTTCTTTTGGTTGGCTTTCTTTTGGAGGTTGAACGCTGTTTTCATACGCGCCCTCAGCGTATAAAATACGCCCGCAATACGGGCAAGTGATCATATCCCCACTCGTTAGCACTTCGGTATAAATCTTATCGTTTAGTCTAATAAAACAACCCCCACAAGCCTGTTTTTTGATCGTTACAATGCTCGTGTTTTTCGCCCATCTTCTGATCCTTTCATAAAAGCTATAAATTTTAGGCTCGGTTTTTTCCACGAGTTCTTCTTTCTTTTTGAAGATGATCTGTTGGGTTTCTTTGATGTTTTTGACTTCGTTTTCCACTAAACTTTCCAATTCCAACGCTAATTTTTCAAGCTCTAGCATTTCTTTTTTCAAATCCTCTTGTTTTTCGCTTTTGTGCTTGATTTCATTTTGCAGGTTTTCAATTTCTCTGTTGGCTTGGTTGGATCGTTCTTTAGCAATATCTTCTTCAATGTTTAAAGATCGCAATTCCCTTTCGGATTTGATCTCGCTCATTTTCTTTTGGATGCTGGCGATTTTAGCGTTCGTGTCTTGTAGGGTTTGCTCGTTTTTAGAAACCTGTAATTTTAGGGCTAATTTTTCTTCTTCTAAATTCAAAATCGCTTTATTTTTAGCTTCTTTATCATTCAAGGCTTTATCCAAGTCTTTCCGTTTTTCTCTGATCAACGGCTCTAAGGAGTCAATTTCTTTATCCAAATGCGAAATTTCAATCAATTGTTTGAGGTGGGTGTTCATCGCTTTCCTTTAAATGATTTGCAAGGGGTTTTTAAAATTCTCTATTGTAACCAAATAATTGAAAGAATGCAAAATTTCAGCCACAATCAGTGCAAAACCCCTTTCGCTATAATAATGCGTGGCGTCAATCAAGCTTATCCCTAAAGATTGAGCGATCATAGCGTCATGGTATTTCACATCGCCTGTAACCAAACAGCTTTGCACTTTTAAAGAAGAAAACATGGACGCTCCCGATCCGCACACAAACGCTAAATCTTTAATCATTTGAGAACTTTTGACGCATGCTAAGGATCCCACCCCTAAAGAAGATTTGATTTTTTTCACCAACGCATCAAATTCTATATTAGCGTTTTCTTTCACTAACATAAGGCCTTTTTCCATCAAGCCATCAAACCCTAAAAGCGCGCTAGCAAAATGCTTGTTTAAATGCGTTTTGTCAAAATTCGTGTGCATGCTGATGACTGAAATGTTTTTTTGGATTAAGATTTTTAAAATATTCCCCGGATAAGTCTCATAATTTAGCGTTTTTAAGGGCTTGAAAATTAAAGGGTGGTGCGTGATGATTAGGGCGTTTTGCGGCGCGTTTAGAGCGATTTGAAGCGTGATTTCTAAGCATGCGATAATCTCGCTAAACTCGCTATTTCCACTCCCCACATTCAACCCGCTATTATCCCACAATTCTTGAAGTTCAAAAGGCGAAAGGCGGTTCAAAACTTCCAACACTTCCTTAACTAACGCCATTTTAAGCCTTTGTTAAAGCGTTTTTTAAGCGCTCTTCTCTTTCTTCTTCTTGCTCTTTATAAAGAAGCGCGCACCCTTTGGCTAAATCCCTGATTTGTAAAATATAATTTTGCCTTTCAGCCACCGAAATCGCCTTTCTGGCGTCTAAAATATTGAAAAAATGCGAGCATAGCATCACAAAATCATAAGCCGGCAAGGGGAGCTTGTTTTTTAAGCAATGCAAGGCTTCAGCTTGAGCGTTTTTAAACATTTCTAATAGCCTTGTTACGCTCGCTGTTTCAAAATGATACTTGCTGAATTGATATTCGCTTTCTAAATGCACTTGCGCATAACGCACGCTGTCATGATTTTTTTTAGCCCATTCAATCTCTAGGATATTTTCCACTTTTTGCACATACATCGCTAATCTTTCCAAGCCGTAAGTGATCTCCACCGGAATAGGACTACAAGCAATGCCCCCCACTTGCTGGAAATAAGTGAATTGCGTAACCTCCATGCCATCAAGCCACACTTCCCAGCCAAGCCCCCATGCCCCCAAAGTCGGACTCTCCCAATTGTCTTCTACAAATCGTATATCATGCTCATTAAGGTTTATCCCTAACACTTCTAAGCTTTTTAAATACATTTCTTGGATATTAGAAGGGCTTGGCTTGATGACTACTTGGAATTGGTAATAACTCCCCAAGCGGTTAGGGTTTTCCCCATAGCGCCCATCAGTAGGCCTTCTAGAGGGCGCGACATACGCCACATTCCACGGCTTTTTATCCAAACTCCTTAAAAGCGTGGCCGGGTGGAATGTCCCAGCTCCTGCAGGAATATCATAAGGCTGGATCACCAAACAGCCTTGATCTTTCCAATACTCTTGTAATTTTAATAATAAACTTGAAAAATCTTGCATGCTCTCTTTCCTTTTAAGCGCGTCTGATCAAATCGTTCATGCTTTCTAGCACACTCTTACCCTTTAAAAGCAAGGCCAATTCGCTCGCAATGGGCGTGTAAATGCCGTATTTTCTAGCGATTTCCACAATGGCGTTGGTCGTTTTCACCCCCTCAGCCACTTCGCCCAATTCTTCTAAAACCACCTCTAAAGGCTTGTTTTGGGCTAGCCCCAAGCCCACACGATAATTCCTAGATAAAATAGAATTAGCGGTTAAAAACAAATCCCCAGCCCCAGAAAGCCCTAAAAAAGTCTCTGTCTTGCCTCCAAAGAACGCCCCAAAGCGTTGCATTTCCACTAAACCCCTAGACAATAAACTCGCTTTAGCGCTATTGCCTAATTTCAAGCCATCACAAACCCCCCCCGCAATGGCTATCACGTTTTTATACGCGCCAGCGATTTCACCCCCTATGATGTCTTGTTGGGCGTAGGCTCTGATAAAAGAGGGGGTTTTATTGGCAAATTCTAGCGCTAAAGCCTGATTATTGGAATGAATGACTAGCGCGCAAGGCAGGCCCTGAATGATTTCAGCCGCAAAACTCGGGCCGGCTAAAAAACACAAAGAATTAGGATCGATAAAATCCTTTGCGATCTCGCTCACAAACGCCTTATTTAACACCTCTATCCCTTTAGAAGCGATTAAAACCTTAGCGTTTTTGGGTAAAGAAGCGTTTTGAAACCATTCCCTCAAGTGCTGCACGCTAATAGCGATCACATAGAGCGCCGCTTTTAAGCCTCTTTGTAAATCCACTTGCTCTATGGGGGCAGAACCTTTAGAAATCAAAGCGTCATTGAGCTTTTTTAACGGCTCGTTTAAATCCCGCCTTGAAATGATTTTGACTTCATTCTTTTCTCCAAAAGCAAAGGCTAAAGCCCTCCCCCACGCCCCGCCACCAAATACTGCAATTTCCATTAAATTCCTAATCTCATTGATTGTAAAACTCACCATTTTACAATAATAAGTTTAAAATAGCCCTTATTAGCAAATTCTTTGGCACAAACATGCGGTCTTTATGCGTGGGCTATCTTTTTGATCTTCTCCATTTTTTTTGAAGATCTTCTTGATAAGTTTTATTATAAACATCATTTTTGAATTGCTTGAGTTGTTTTAAATTTTTTGAAGAATAGTCCAATCGGAGCAAATCATTACACTCATCCACTTGTTCTTTACATCTCTTGAATGCTTTAGGGTTCAACTCTGCTCTCCTGTCTTCCATATAACGCTTATAAAAATCCCTACACTCCAAGATCATTTTTTGATTTCTTCAAATTCTCGGTAGTTTTCTTCATCGTCCTCTCCATCGTCGTTTTCTTCTTTGTATTTTTCCCAAGTGAAAGCGCTCACACGATCAAAAACCTTATCAACGCTTTCTTTAAACAAGTCAATCACTCCGTTCAATCGCACTAAACTCTCTCTTTTGGTTTTCTCTTGCTCGGAAAATTCTTTTTTTAAAATCTCAATTCTTCTAAAAATTTTATCACTAAAATCATCAAAGCCCTTTTTGCATCAAATCCAGTTTGACAGAATGCAAAGCCTTTTGGTAGCGTTTGAATTTACTAGCGTCTTGCTCAATAGCCTTTTCATACATCCGATGCACCTCGTATAAAGATTCTAAAATTTCGTTTTGTTTCTCGCTCCTTTGATTTAACTTCATTAGAAATTCCTCAAGCGAATTGAAAACATGGCTTTTTTCGCTGAACTCTTTAATTTCTAGATACCTTGTAGCGCTATAAGCACCAATCCCTAAAAATTCAATGCCATTATCTTTTAAAGTCTCTTTAATTTGTTTAGCGACTTCTTCTAACTGGCTTTTGGTGCGCCTATCAGCCCTACTCAATACGATAAAAACCTGCTTGCCTTCTTCGTATAAGTCTTTTAAAAACTCTAAATCATCGCTTTCAATGCCCCCACGCTCGCAACTAACGAGCCATAGAATGTGTTTGGCGTGCTTTAGGGATTCTTTAGAGGCTTCTTTGTCCCCACCCGTATAGCCTTGATTGGCAGGGTTAAAACCAGGCGTGTCTATGAAGCACAAAAATTCAAAAGGCACGCTAGGAGCGCTCAAAAGCATGGAAGGCATGATTTCTTTCAAATTAAAGCCAAGGGATTTTAAAAACTGATGGTCAAAAGCGAGATTAGGTAATTCCACCATGCCCCCATTTTGAGAAAACCCCATTAAAACTTCCCTTTTACCCTTTAGGCAATAAGTGGGGATAGCTGTGGTGGGATTCATGTCTTCAGGGAGTTTTAATTTCAAGCCCAACAAGTTGTTTAAAAAAGTGGATTTGCCCGCGCTAAACCCTCCCCCCACCGCAACGATGGTTTTTTGAAACAAACTAGGGTAGCTCGCCACCAATTGCAATTCTTTTTGGATTCCTTGGAGCGTCAGTAACGCTATTTCCTTTTCTTTGAGCGAATCCACGCCGCTAGCGAACTCTAAAAACTCGTTGTCTAAGACGCTCTGGTATTCTTCTAGTCCTTCATTTTCCATTTTGGCGTTTAAAATACGAGCGATCAAATCGTAGCGTTCTTTTAAACCCTCTGTATTGTGGTGGTTTTCAGCCTTGCTATTGTTATCAAAAATACCATTAAAAAAATTAATACTCATTGGATCCCCTTTAAAGCTTGGATTTGTGCGTCTAATTGAGCGATGGATTGCTCTTTATTTTGAACTTGATTGTGCAAGTCTTGCATGTTTTCTTCAAGTTTTTTAAGCGTATCGCTGGCGAAATTTTGCTTTTCTAAATTCTCTCTTAAACCTTGGATATAGCCTTTCATATGTTCTCTAGTCTCATCTTTAAAATTTCTCACATGCATTTCCACGCTTTGTATAAAAGCATTAGCTTCATCGCCTTTTAAAAAGCCCGTTTTCCCCCTTATCTCGCCAGGAAGCTTATCGGCATAATCAAACTCTTTAAATTCAATGCGATCCAAGACAGCCATCACGCTTTTTTGGAAAGCCACCTCATCAATCAAATCATCAGAGATGATTTCGCGCAATTGTTTAAAGACTTTAGCGTAGAGTTCTCTTTTAAAAACGATTTTAAAAGATCCAACGCTGTCATTCAAAGCGCTTTCACAGCTTTCATGCATCTCTGTTAAATAATCAAGCACCGCTCCGGCTTTAATGGTTGCTCTTGTGCGTTCTACTTTATTATAGCCCGCATCATCATCAAATATATGCAAAAAATTCCTTTTAAAGCTTCCAAAAAGACCGCCTTGCTTCACTCTTTCAGTGTAACGCTCTTTTTCCTCTTCTTCTCTAGAGCGCGTTTTAGCCGTTTGGATAGCTTTCGTTAAGGTTTCATTCAAGCCATCTCTAGTGTTTTTGATGAAATGCAAGATAAATTCTTCATACACTTCCCTAAATTTCATGTCAATTTCACCAGAGAGATTTTCATAAGCCTTTATTTGCTCTTTGATAGCGCTAATATCAGCGTTTTTAATCCTCTTTTTTTCATCTTCTAGGTCTTGCAACAACTGCGCTATTAATGAATGGAGGTTGTTGGCTTGGCTCTCTGCATAACCTTGCAATTTTTGAGACATGATTTTTTCTTTCTCTTTTGCGGCTTTTTTTAAACGCTCTTCAATCGCACCCATATTGCTTAAAAAGAGTAAGCTTTCTTTAGACTTATCATCGCTACTAAAAGCGTCAGGGTAAGAATCTTTTAAATTCCGTAAGGCGTTGTGATACTCTTCTGTTTTTTGGCTTCTTTCCCAAGAAGCTTGGTTTTCAAAATCTTTATGCATGCTAAAGCAAACCCCTGAAGTCAAAATGACGCCATTTTTGATTGCTTTTTCAAAAACCTCTCGTTGGTTAGGGTAGTTTTCAATAAACGCTCCCATGATGCTATTTAATTGAGATGAAAGGGCTTTTTGCGCGTTTTCAAAGGCTGTAGGGAGGTGTTGGTTGGATTTTTCTACCTCACTCATAGAAAGAACAGCGCTGTCGGCTTGGCTTGCCACAAAATAAATTTCTTGAAGGCCTTCTTTATTAGAAACCCTATCAAACAAATCCATATCGCTATCCGTTAAAAACTGATTAGAAGGGCTTACAATAAACACCACATCGCAATCTTTCAATAAGGCTTTGGTGCGCTCTTCTCTGGAAGTGATCGGATCGTTCACTCCCGGGGTGTCAATCACTTCCAAATCTTTAAGGTTGGGGTTATTCAAAGAAATTTGCACCGCTTTAGTGCATGGCATGAACTTCCCGTTTGCGCCCACGAATTGGAGCAATTTCTGATTCAGTTCTTCTAAACTATTGGCTTGAATGCACGGATCCAATTTTTCCGTGTTGAGTGATCCGCTTTTTTTCATTTTTTCGTATTGATCGTATGATGAAACGAGCTTCGTATCCTCATTTAATGTATTTTTAGCGATCCTTCTAGCCTTTTCCAATATTTCTTCATCGCTTAAAATTCTCTCTTTGGGCGCTTCTTCAGGGTTTTTGTTTCTGCCAAGCATTTTGCCGACAACATTCCTAGATCTCTCTTTAGCCCTATTTGAAAGGCTCTGTTTTTCTTTTTGCTTTTTGACTTCTTCATCAACAATCCTGTTAAACTCCCTTACATACCGTTCATGTTCGTTTTCAAGCTCTAAAATATCCTTTGGGCTATAAAACTCCACTTCAGCGCTCAGGGTATTGGCGTATTTTAAAATGGTAAGGCTAGCGGTCATGGGCGTTGCCGCTTTGGGTAAAACCTCTACACCCTCAAAAATCAAAGCGTTTAAGAGCGAGCTTTTACCCGCTTTCACGCGCCCGATGATACCGACTTTAAGATCCCTATCTTCAGCCTGCATTTCTTTTAGCGTTTTCTCTAACTCTTCGGTTTTAATCACAGCGTTTTCGCTCATAAAAGGCTTCGCTCTTTCTTGCAAGCCTTGTTCTTTTAGCACTTTTTCAATTAAAGCGCTTTTTTGAATGAGTTCTTGCGCGTTCATTGTTGATCCTTTAAATATTGTTGTTCTAGATCGCTTAAAGCGTTGATCTTGTTTTCTAAGATTTGTTTTTGATCTTCTAAATCGTTAAGGTGTTTTTCTTTTTCCTTTTGAGCGAGCGCGATTTCTTGTTTTTTATGCGTGATTTCTAATTCGCACCGATCTTTTAAACCTTTTAGGGAATTTTCCAAGCATTCATTAAACAAGCCCGGTAAAACTTTTTTAAGCTTGTATTGAACCTCTGGTATCACTTTAACTTCAATCAGATTTTCTAATTTCGCCCGCTCTTTTTCCTCGTTTCTAAAGAATGAAGCGATGATATTAGGCAGTAAGATCAATAATTCTTTTAAAAGAGGTTTCAACCCTTGCAAAATCAGCGCGAAGGGTCTTGTAACTGGGTTCTTGGCTAAAATCACGCTTAAGGCATTGATCCCTAATTCAAGGCTATGCTCTAAATTCACAGACAGATCGCTAGAAAGCTGCGTGTTGTTCAAGCTTTCAAATTCTGCGCAAAAATCTTTTGAAAAAGAAAGGTTGATCTTTTCAATCTCTAATTTAGCGTTTTTGATCAAGCTTTGTTGCATGATGCTTTCTATTTCGCTATTGAACTCGTTAGGCTTGTTGATTAAAGAGGCTAAATAGGATTTTTGCTCCCTAACCTCTTCTACTACTTTTTTAACCACCGATCCCACAGCCACGCTAGAATATTCTTCTTCTAAATTAGCCCTTAATTTTTCATAGGTTTTTTCAATGTCTTTAACGCTCAAATCCAAAGCTTGTATTTCTTCTAAAGCCTTTTCTTTGGAGTAATCAAAGCTTTCAATCACGCTTTTTAGACTGTTTTGTAACTGGGAATTTAAAAACTTCAATCGTTTCAAATACAAAGCGCTAAAAAGCTTTTCAGCGTCTATTTTATCCGTTACCTCTAAAAGAGCGTTATTGTCTTTATTAGAATGAATGAGATGCGTTGTCAAATCAAGGTGATCTTGGATTTGATCTTGAATGTAGTGAGAAATTTCTCCCACTTGCGAAGGCGTTCTTAAATTCGTTTTACTCAAAATAAAGCTAAGGCCTTTGTCAAACTCTAAAAGGTTTTTCAATTCCCTAACCATGCGTTTAGTGAGACTGCCCTCTTCTACGCTTGTGAGAATGACAAAATGCACGCCTCTTTCTAAATATTCCAAAATGGCATGGGTGTGGCTTGAAATAGGGCTATCAAAGCCTGGCATATCCACAAACACTAAAGGAGCGCTGTTTTCCAGAGCTTCATTATTCAAATAAACCTTAAGGTAGGAATACTTCGTCACATTCTCTTTAATGACCTCAAAACTTTGCTCATTCAGTTCAAAACTCTCTGTTTTTTCATCATTGTTTGAAAAAGCCTCTATGCGTTCATTGGCGCTATAGTGCAACTCAGTGGCTAAAGAAGTCTCTGGCGTGATACCGGTAGGCAAAACGCTCTTTTCTAAAAAGCGGTTTAATAGCGTGCTTTTCCCTGCACTAAAATTCCCCACAACGGGTATCACAAGCTGTTGTTTTTGAATGCTTGCTAAAAGAGTAGAGCATTCTGTTTTATCGATCTCCACTCCTTTTAAAACTTCTAAAACCTGTTCTAAAAACTCCACGAAATTCGTTTGCGTGCGTAAAATCATTACCAATCCTTTATATTAAAAATTAAAAATTAAAATCTAAATCAGACGCAAAAATCCCTAAAATATGAATAGGGTTTATATGGGTATGGGTTTATATGGGGGTGAAAAGATAAAACGGCTGACTAGAGAGAGAGAAAAAGCGAATTTTTAAGAATAATCATCATTACAAACTCCTAGCACCATTTAATGGTTGGTATTATACTTGATTTTTCACAATCAAAACTAAAAAACTCAAAAATATTAAAGAGCTTGATTTTAATCAAGCGATAGCTTATAAAAAGCGGTCTTCTTGGGTTAGGGGGATTTAGTTGGGGGTTAAGGGGGGAGAGTTAAGCGCAAAATACCCCCCTATCCCCTTAAGAGAATGAGTTTCAAAAACAAAGTAACTAAAACCCCATTTTTTTAAAAAAGTTAAAAATTTTAGTTATTGGTATTTAATGAAAAACGCCATGCGTTTTACAACCCATGCGTTTGAGAATAAAACAATTTCATCTCTTTAGAAGCGAACTGGTTTTTTAACGCTTGGGCTAGAGGTAAAGCGACTTCCTCGCTTAAAAAAAGCTTGAATTTAGCGTAGTCTTTACGCCCGCTCACCTGCTCTTTTTGGCTTAAGAGCAATGAAGAAGCGGCGTATTTATAGCACTCCACATAAAAAAAATCATCAAAGCCTTTTTCAAACAAATAATCTATTAAAGCGTCTTTCAAGCAAATATCAATATAAATTTCTAAAGCGAGCATGCAAAATCCCTTAACTCAAACGATTTTAATCTTTTTAGCGATGAGCATAAACATGGGTGGCAGTAAGAGTAAGGTTAGAGCGCTTGAGGTAACCAAGCCTCCAAGCACCACGATCGCTAAAGGCTTTTGGACTTCGGATCCCACGCTATGAGAAAATAATAAAGGTATCAAACCCAAACCGGCAATGCAAGCGGTCATTAAAACCGGCCTCAAACGCCTTTTAGCGCCCAATAAAACGCATTCTTCCACGCTTTTTCCTTGCAAGAGAAGCTCTTTAAAATAGCCTATCATCACCACGCCATTTAAAACCGCAATCCCAAAAAGAGCGATAAAGCCCACGCTCGCTGGCACGGAAATATACTCCCCTAGCGCAAACAACGCAATAAGCCCTCCAGTAACCGCAAAAGGGATATTCAAAAGAATGAGCAAGGCTAAAGGAATGCTTTTAAAAGTGAAAAAAAGAATGAAAAAAATCGCTAAGATGCTTAAAGGGATAACGGTAGAAAGCCTTTTATTGGCCCGTTGCTGGTTTTCAAACTGCCCCCCATAAGTGATATAGTAGCTAGAAGGGAGTTTGATGTTTTGAGCGATGACTTTTTTAGCCTCTTCTACGAAAGAATTTAAATCGCGCCCCACCACATTACTGCGAACCACGCTCATGCGCATTGAATTTTCACGCACGATAGAAACAGGGCCATCCACTTCTTCAATCTTAGCGATAGAAGTGATAGGCACTAAAACGCCGTATTTTGAAGTCAAGGCTAAACTTTTGATTTTAGTGATAGAGCTTGCAAAATCGCTCTCTTGGCGGATCATCACCGGAGTTCGTGAAATCCCTGTAGGGATCACATCCACGATCAAACCCTCTAAAGCGGATTTTAAAAACTTGGAAAATTCATCGCTAGTAATCCCCACATCCGCCATCGATTCTTTATTAGGCGTTACATACAAATAATTCACGCCCTCATTGAGCGTGGTTAAAACCTCACTAGAGCCTTTAATCCCTTTTAAAACTTGCGCAATTTGAAAACTCAACCCATTCAATTCGCCAATATCATCTCCAAAAATCTTAACCGCTAAATCCCCCCTAACCCCTGTAAGCATTTCAGAAATCCTCATTTCAATGGGTTGGGTGAAAGAAAAGTTAATCCCCTTAAAGTCTTTTAAGGAATCTGTGATTTTTTCTAATAATTCATCTTTGGTTTTCACGCTCCATTCTTTTTTAGGAATAAAGGAAATAAAAGTATCGGTTTGATTCAATCCCCCCAAATCCAGCCCCAATTCATCGCTCCCTGTGCGCGCGACAATGCTTTTAACTTCCTTGACATGCTTTTTAATCGCGCTCTCAATGTTTAACATGAGATCTTTAGATTGATCTAAAGAAATAGAAGGGGTGGTTTCCACGCTCAAAACCACATCGCCCTCATCTAAAGCGGGCATGAAATTCTTCCCCACAAAAGGGAATAAAGAAAGGCTTGCGATTAAAAAAACAAACGCTCCTAGAATCACTTTTTTAGGGTTACGCACAAAAAATTCCAATAAAGGAGCATAGATTCTGTTTAAAAATCTCGTTAAAAAGGTTTCGCTATGGGGCGTGGCTTTTAAGACAAGAGAGCTCACTGCAGGAATGATAGTGATGGATAAAACTAAAGTGCCTAAAAGCGCATACACAATGCTTTGCGCTAAAGGCCTAAACATCTTACCCTCTAACCCCTGTAAGGTTAAAATCGGCACAAAAAACACAATAATAATCACCACCCCACTCACCACTGAAACAGCGATTTCTTTACAAGAGCGATAGATCGCATGGAGTTTAGTGGTTTTAGTGTTAGCGCTTAATTTTTCAAAAGCGTTTTCCACCACCACCACGGCTGAGTCAATGAGCATGCCTATGGCGATAACCAACCCCCCTAAACTCATCAAGTTTAAAGTCAAATTATTGAGTTTGATAAAAATAAACGCCACAGACAAGCTCAAGGGTAAAATCACCCCCACAGCCACGCTCGCCCTCAAATTCCCTAAAAATAAAAAAAGCGTGATGATGATTAAAACAACGGCTTCAATGAGCGTTTTAGAAACGGTGGCAATGGCTTTTTGCGTGAATTCAGAGCGATCGTAAAAAACATTAATGGAAACGCCATTCGGTAAAAGGGGTTTTAATTCCTCTAGTTTTTGATACACTTGAGTGATGATTTCTTTGGTGTTAGCGTCTTTTAAAGAAAGCACTAAGCCTTCTGTGGTTTCGCCCACGCCATCTTTAGTGACAAACCCCAAACGGGTGCGAGACTGGCTGATGACTTTTGCAAAATCCTTAATGTGCAAATGCCCTAAATTCGTGGAAACGGTGATTTTGCCAATGTCTTCCAAACTCAAAGAAGCGGTTTGGATTTTGACTAAAAAGGTTTCGCCATCTCTATCCACGCGCCCCGCTCCGCTGTTTCTTAAATTCACTCTCACAGCCGATTCTAAATCAGAAATACTCACCCCAAGCCTCGCCATGTCATTAAAATCCGGCACGATCACAAACGCCCTGCTAAAGCCTCCAATGGAATTGACATCCGCCACGCCGCTAATCATTCTTAATTGCGGGCGGATCACAAAGTCTAAAAGCTGTCGTTTTTCTATCTCGGCGATATTGCCATCAATGGTGAACATAAAGATATCTGATAGCGGCGTAACAATGGGCGCCATGCCCCCTTCAACCCCCACGGGTAAATCTTTCATCACACTGCTCAAGCGCTCATTAACAATGTTTCTCGCTAAATAAATATCCACGCTGTCATCAAAATCTATCGTAATATCTGAAATAGAATATTTTGAAATACTTCTTAAAGATTTTTGCCCTTTCAAGCCTAAAAGTTCCAATTCTAAAGGGCGCACGATGTTGTTTTCCATTTCTTCAGGGCTAGAGCCAGGGAGTTTTAAAATGATTTTGACTTGAGTGGGCGAAATATCCGGGAAAGCGTCCACTGGAGTGTGGATAAAACTATAAGTCCCAAAAAATAAAATAAGAATCGCGCCAACAATCACAATCACCCGCTGGCGTAAGGAAAATTCAATAATGGAAGCGAGCATTATTCTTCCCCTAAATTGTTGATCATGCCTTTTAACCCTATCAATGACCCCACTGCCACGCTGTCATTAGGGTGTAAATTTTGAGCGTTCACGATAAAAATCTTGCTGCGCTCTTCTAAAACTTGAACCACCACAGGCCTAAAACCTTTAGGCGTTCTCACAAACACTAAGTAATCTTTCCCATTTCTGATTAAAGCGTTTGAAGGGATTAAAACGGAGTCTTTGGGTTGAGAGCCTTGAATATACATTTCTACCATTTCCCCCACATGGTAATTGCCCTCATCTAATAAAGCGGTGGCTAAAATCGTGTTAGAGCCTTTATCTAACACCACCGAAACGCTTTGGATCTTTCCGATTTTTTCCCCCTCTTCATTATAGACCGGCGAATCTCTTTTAATGGTTTTAGAAACGCCTACAGGCAATTTGATTTGAGCGATCAAATCATCGCTTTTTGAAATGCGCACGTAGCTAGTGAAAGCTAAAATCTTTTCGCCCACATTTTTAGGCGCTAACGCTAAAAGACCGCCATCTCTAGCCACAATCCTAAAACCATACTGCCCTTTAGGGTTTTTGGGATCCACGCCAAAGCTTTTAAAAGTGGATTCTAGTTGATTGACTTTTAAGCCCATTTCTTCACTGGTTAGAAAGCTCGTTTGATACTCCCTTTTAGGAATGACACCAGCCTTATAAAGCTCTAAATCTTTTTTAGTAATATCTTTAGCGATTTTTAATTTATTTTGGTTGTTTTGCAATTCAAAATACAAATTGCTCAAATCAATAGAGCTCACTTCACAGATCGCATCTCCAGCCTTCACCTGCTCGCCCTCTCTTTTATAAACCGCGACCACAGACGCATCAAAACTCAAGCTCTGCACCACAGAACTTTTACTATCAAAATCAATATAAGCGTTAAAAGGAAGCCCTTTACTGAAAATCTCTTTATCTAATTTAATCACCTTTAACCCCATGGGTTGCAAGTTTTTTTCTTCTAAAATAATTTCTGGATACTCTTTGGCTTTTAAAGAAACACCCATTAAAAAAACGCCCATTAACATAAGCCACCATAACGCCCGATTCAATGCAATTCTCCTAATCTGGTCAAGCTCTCCCCTAAAGTCTCTTCTAAAAGCGCGCTAATATCAATGTATTCAATCTTAGCTTCCGCTAGAGTGATGAGAGCGTCCATGTAAGAATTTTGATAAATCAAGTATTCAAAAAGCCCGATTTTTTGGGCTTCATAAGCGATGCGCCCCATTTCCATCAAACGCTTCTTATTGGCAATGGCTTCTTTTTGGGTTTCAATGTATGCTTCTTTGGTTTTGAGCTGGTTTAAGTAGGAGTTGGCGTTGATTCGTATGTTTCGCTTCATCACTTCATTTTGCGCAAGCGTCCCGCTTTGCAAATCCAAGAATTTACGCTTTTGATAGATGTTTTTAGGCGTTACCGGCAAAGGGATACGCACTTCTACAGAAAGATTAGTGGAAGAGTTATAGCTTTCAGAGCCAATCCCGAATTCAAATGCATTAAACACATCTCTATTAGCCAATTTCGCATTCACTTGATAATCTTTAGCCGTCAAATCCAAAATATCCACATACAACGAGCGATCCAATTTGAACTTTAAAGCTTCAGGCTCTAATCGCACGTATTCAAAATCCAAACCGATCACCTTGACGTCATGCAAATGGTCTAAATAAGTGTCAAAATGCGCCCCCTCTTTGACCGGCTCCACAATAGCGAGCATCGTGTCTAGCATTTTTTCTAAATCTATGAGTTTGGTTTCCACATTGGTTTTAGCGAGTTTGGATTCCAAATAAGAGTTATTGAAGTTGATATAATCTTTTTCGCTCATGCTGCCGGCTTTGACTTTTTCTTTAGCGATTTTGAGCTGCGAATAAAAGTTCGCTTCCCGTTGCACATACACCTGATATTTTTCTTTAGTCATCACATAAGTCAAATAAAGGCGTTTAGCGCCAATAAAAGCGAGATTTTTATTTAATTGATAGCTTTTATCGTATTGAATGGTTTTAATAGAAAGGCTTTTGGATAAAAGCGAACTCACCCATGGGAGCTTGGGTCTTACCACTAAAAGGGTTCTGGGCTGTGCTTCTATAATGCCTTGGAAGTTTTTCACCATAGAGGTTTCATTCTCAATGTAAGGGAAATCCCACGCGTTCACGGATCGTTGCTCATTCAAACGGCTTTTGAAATCGGCTTTTTTTCCGATCAACTCCATAGAGTTGGTTTCCACTTCTTTAAAAAACTCTTGTAGGGTAAAGATTTTAGCGCTAAGCATGCCCACACTAAACATGCTTATTAAAAAAGTTACCCCAAAAAAACGCCGGATTTTGCGTTTGATAGCATTAAATCGCAATTTCTTTAATATCCCCAATCTCTAAGAAACTTTGATACACGCCCCACAAGAAATTTTTACGATTTTTTTGGATTTCTATATCTTTATCCATGACTAGCACGCTTTTAAAATACTCTTCTAAAGGTGCATGCAAACCAAAATAAGCCTCTATTTTGCTATCCAAACTCTCAAAAGCGCTCATTTTGATCGCATTGAACGCTTCAAAAAGGGCATGCTCTTCTGGTTCTTTGAAAAGACTCGTAGAAAACCCGCTTGATTCGTTAGGGTTTCTGTCTTTATTGATATTGGCTAGGCGTTTGAAAGCGCTAAAAAGCAACTCTTTTTTTTGAGCGTTCTTGGGATCGTCTAAAAAGCGTTTTAAGGCTTTGACTTTTTGAATGATTTTAGCAATGTCTCGCTCGTTGGTGTTTAACACGCTTCTTATAATAGAGGGGTTGCAATCTATTAAATTATTAAAGCGCTCCAGTAAAAACTTTTCTAAAATTTCTAAATCAAAGCTTTGATAAACGCCCACTTTTTGAAAGAGGTTTTTTAAATCCGCTTTCAAATCAAATTCTAACCCGTAATGCGCGATGATTTTCAATAATCCAAAACTCAAGCGCCTTAAAGCAAAGGGATCTTTAGATCCGCTAGGGATTTTACCCATGCTAAAAAGAGAAAACAGGCTGTCTAATTTCAAGCTCAAAGCCACGATCGCGCTAAAAACGCTAGAGGGCAAGGGGGCGTTTTCGCTTGCGGGCAAATACTGCTCTTTCAAGCTCAAGGCGACTAACTCGTTTTCATTTTGTTTTAAAGCGTAGTAATAGCCCATGATCCCTTGAAGCTCGCTAAATTCATACACCACTTCACTGAGTAAATCCGCCTTAGCGATTTGAACGGCTCTTTTAACCAATTCAAGGGCTTTTTCTAAAGGCATGTTTAAAGATGAAATATATTTTTGCGTCAAGTATTGAGCGATGATCGCTTCGCGCTCCATTTTATCTTTTAAAGTCCCTAAACCTTGCACAAAAACCACGCTCTCTAAAGGGGCGTTATCTAAAGGCTTTTTGAGATCGTTTTCATAAAAGAAAACCGCATCGCTCAAACGGGCTTTTAAAACCTTTTGATTGCCTAAAATGATTTTTTGCTTGTCTTTATTGATAGCGTTACTCACCACGATAAAGCCGTTGTGTAATGTTGGGCTTTCTTCTTGGCTTTTTTGACAAAAGGTTGCAAAATAGCGCTGGTTTTCTTTCATGGAAGTGGTGATGATTTCACTGGGTAATTTTAAAAACGCCTTGTCAAACTCCCCTAAAAGTGCCGTGGGGTATTCCGTGATCGCTACAACCTCATCTAATAAATCCCTATCCATTTCTACGATGATGTGATGCTTTGTTTCTAACTCTTTAATTTCTTGCAAGATTTTAGCTTCGCGCTTTTTAGGGTCTAAAATGACATGGTTTTTTTCTAAAACTTCAAAATACGCTTTAGGGCTATCCACTTGGATGAAATCAAAACCCTCTTGTCGGTGCACTTTGGTGGCTTGCTTGGTTTTAAAACCATACTCTTTAACTTCAATACCGTTAAAATTTTCCCCATTAAACAACACGCAAATATTATGAATGGGTCTGATAAAGCTTTTTTCCACATTGCCCCAACGCATAGACTTCCCGAAATTCAAACCCTCTAAAAACTCTAACACAATGGGCATGATCAGATCTTTTGTGGGCTGTTTGGCGTGGATTTTAGCGTGATAAAGCACTTCTTTATTGTTTTTAAACGCCGTTTGGAAATGCTGGTGATCCTTTAGTCCTAATTTTTGATAAAACCCTAAACCTAGAGCGTTCAAGCCTTGCGTTTTATCTTGATGATTGCATGCGATTTTAACGGGAGGGCCAAAAAATTCCTCTTTGGTTTCTTGGGTTAAAAGAGGAAAGTCTTTAACGAACAAACACAAACGCCTGGGGGTGTAAAAAACCTCTATATTTCCCACTTCTAAAGCGCGTTTTTGAAAAAGAGCGTGGAGTTTTTTAGGCATTTCTTTATATTCATTCAACAACGCTTGTGCGGGCAATTCTTCAACTAAAATCTCTACTAACAATTCATCTGAATGCAAAATCTCAATTCTCCCTAAAAAACAAAATCACTTTTAAGACTAAATCATGTTAGAATTATACTTGAATTTATTTTTAGTTTAGTTTATTTCTTAATACAAAAGGTGAGCGTTTTGAAACATTTAGCCCCACTCATTCATATCCCTTTTAAAGCTTTATGGCTAGGTACAGCCTTAAGCGTGTTCTTAAGTTTGAATTTGAACGCTGAAGAAAGCCCTACTAAAACAGAGCCTAAGCCCGCTAAGGGGGTTAAAAACAAACCCAAATCGCCCGTTACTAAAGTCATGATGACCAATTGCGATAATCTTAAAGATTTTAACGCTAAGCAAAAAGAAGTCTTAAAAGCCGCCTATCAATTCGGCTCTAAAGAAAATTTAGGCTATGAAATGGCAGGCATTGCGTGGAAAGAATCATGCGCAGGGACTTATAAAATCAATTTTTCGGATCCGAGTGCGGGCATTTACCATGCGTATATCCCTAGCGTTTTAAAAAGCTATGGGCATAATAACAGCCCCTTTTTGCGTAATGTGATGGGGGAATTGCTCATTAAAGACGATGCGTTTGCTTCTGAAGTGGCCCTAAAAGAGTTACTCTATTGGAAAACGCGCTACCACGACAATCTAAAAGACATGATCAAGTCTTACAATAAAGGCAGTCGTTGGGAAAAAAACGAGAAAGCTAACGCTGATGCTGAAAAATATTATGAAGAGATACAAGATAAAATCAGGCGTTTGAAAGAATCTAAAATCTTTGACTCGCAGTCTAGCAATGATCAAGAATTGCAAAAAAGCGCTAATAGTAACTTGGATCTAGACCCTATTGGCAACGCCATGCCCCAAACTTTAGCTAAAACAGAGACCAAAGAAACTCAAATAGAGGAAACTCAAACGCAAAAATCTCAAGAAATGAAAGAGGCAACTAGCGAGCAAATAACCAACAAGCCAGAAAAAGAAAAAGATAAACCCATGTATTTGGCTCAAATCAATAGCGCTGATTTCACACCCGCTAAAAAAAGCCCCAAAAAACCGGCTAAAGTGAGTCCAAAACGCTCCCCCAAAAATAATATAAATAATACTAAAAGCAACGCTAAAACCGCTTCCAAAAATTCCAAAAATAAAGAAGTGTGCAAAAATTGCTCTCCAGGGCAAAGGAACGCGATTTTAGCCAACCATATCACTCTCATGCAAGAGCTTTAAAAAGTCCTAAAAATGGCGCAAAAAACTCTTTTGATTATCACTGATGGCATTGGGTATCGTAAAGATAGCGATCATAACGCTTTCTTCCATGCTAAAAAACCCACTTATGACTTGATGTTTAAAACCTTGCCTTATAGCCTGATTGATACGCATGGCTTGAGCGTGGGCTTACCTAAGGGGCAAATGGGAAACTCTGAAGTGGGGCATATGTGCATTGGGGCTGGTAGGGTGCTCTATCAGGATTTAGTCAAAATTTCTTTAAGTCTTCAAAACGATGACCTAAAAAACAACCCCGCTTTTTTAAACACGATCCAAAAAAGCCCTGTGGTGCATCTTATGGGTTTGATGAGCGATGGGGGCGTGCATTCACACATTGAGCATTTTATCGCTCTGGCTTTAGAGTGTGAAAAATCCCATAAAAAAGTCTTTCTGCATTTAATCACCGATGGGCGCGATGTCGCTCCTAAAAGTGCTTTAACTTATTTAGAAACCATGCAAAATATCTGCAATGAAAACATTCAAATCGCTACGATAAGCGGTCGTTTTTATGCGATGGATAGGGATAATCGCTTTGAAAGGATTGAACTTGCGTATCATAGCTTAATGGGGCTTAATCACACGCCTTTAAGCCCTAGCGAGTATATCCAAAGCCAATACGATAAAAATATCACTGATGAATTTATCATGCCCGCTTGTTTTAAAAATTATTGCGGCATGCAAGATGATGAAAGCTTCATTTTTATCAATTTCAGGAATGATAGGGCTAGAGAAATCGTGAGCGCTTTAGGCCAAAAGGAATTTAGCGGCTTTAAACGCCAAGCTTTTAAAAAACTCCATATCGCTACCATGACGCCTTATGATAACACTTTCCCCTACCCTGTTTTATTCCCCAAAGAAAGCGTTCAAAACACGCTCGCTGAAGTGGTGTCTCAACACAACCTGACCCAAAGCCATATCGCTGAAACTGAAAAATACGCGCATGTAACCTTTTTCATCAACGGCGGAGTGGAGACGCCTTTTAAAAATGAAAACCGGGTGCTTATCCAAAGCCCAAAAGTTACCACTTATGATTTAAAGCCTGAAATGAGCGCTAAAGAAGTAACCCTTGCGGTGTTGGAGCAAATGAAACTAGGCACGGATTTGATCATTGTGAATTTTGCTAATGGCGACATGGTGGGGCATACGGGGAATTTTGAAGCGAGTGTTAAAGCGGTAGAAGCCGTGGATGCATGCTTAGGGGAAATCCTTTCACTGGCTAAAGAATTGGATTACGCCATGCTTTTAACAAGCGATCATGGGAATTGCGAACGCATGAAAGATGAAAACCAAAACCCCTTAACCAACCACACCGCTGGGAGCGTGTATTGCTTTGTTTTAGGGGATGGAGTCAAATCCATAAAAAACGGAGCTTTGAACAATATCGCTAGCAGCGTGTTAAAACTCATGGGCCTTAAAGCCCCAGCAACGATGGACGAACCCCTATTTTAAACTAAAGGAAAAGAATGCAAATTGATGACGCATTATTACAACGCTTGGAAAAATTGAGCATGTTAGAGATTAAAGACGAGCATAAAGAGAGCGTTAAAGGCCATTTAGCGGAGATTTTAGGCTTTGTAGAAAACATCTTCGCTTTAGAAACTCATGCACTAAAAACGGATACAGAGCTATGCACCCCTTTAAGAGAAGACGAGCCTAAAAGCCAACCCCACATCGCCAAAGAGATTTTAAGCCACAACAAACACAGCCAGGATCATTATTTCGTTGTGCCTAAAATCATTGAATAGGTTTGATTGAATAGGTTTTATATCGAGTTAAAAACTTGATTTTTGAAACCAAACAAACAGAAAAAGCTATCGCTTGACTAAAATTCAAGCTCTTTACTATTTGTTTTCAGCCTTTTTTAATTCATCAATCACTTCCACTAACCCCGCAATCGCCTTTGTGATTTCTTCATGCGTGATAATATAAGGGGGCATGAGATAGATCGTGTTGTTTAAGGGGCGCAGTAACAAGCCTTTTTTTAGAGCTTTTTTAAAAACCGCCAAACTCAAACGCTCTTTGGTTTGAATAAAGACTTCAAAGGCAAAGACCATGCCCAAATGCCTTAGATTAGACACCACTTGCTGCTCTATCAAGTCTTTTAACGCGTTTTGGAGCGCACTAAAAATAAACTCGCTCAAAGCCTTGTTTTTTTCAATAACATTTTCTTTTTCAAAAATATCCAGCGTGGCGTTCGCGCATGCACATGCCAAAGCGTTTCCTGTGTAGCTGTGCGAATGCAAAAACGCTTTATTTTCTTCATAGGGGGCGTAAAATTGGTTATAGATTTCATTATGCGTTAATAACACGCTTAAGGGCAAATACCCCCCGCTAATCCCCTTAGACAAGCATAAAAAATCGGGCTTAATTCCGCATTGTTCATAAGCAAACATGCTCCCTGTGCGCCCAAACCCGGTGGCGATTTCATCAAAAATAATGTGGATGTTTTTTTGCTTGCACAACCAAACGGCTTGTTTTAAATATTTCGCGCTATAAATATGCATATTCCCCGCGCATTGCAAAAGCGGCTCTGCAATGAAGGCGCAAATTTCTCTACCATGTTCATCTAACAAACGCTTTAAAGCGTTCAAACTATTTTCTATCTCGCTGTCGTTTTTAGGCACGGGCGTGATGAGATTTTTGAGCAATAAGGGGGTGTAAGTGTCTTTATAAAGTTTCACATCGCCCACGCTTAACGCTCCTAAAGTCTCGCCATGATAGGAATTAGAGAGCGATAAAAAAAGCTTTTTAGGGCGCGTTTGATCTTTTAAAAAATGGGCGTGATAGCTCATTTTCAAAGCGATTTCAACACAAGATGAGCCGTTATCCGCATAAAAGCATTTGTCCATACCGGTGAGCTGGTAAAGCCTTTGAGAGAGCGTGATGATGGGCTTATGGCTAAAAGAGGCCAAAAGGACATGCTCTAAATTATCAATTTGATTTTTAAGCTGTTGGCTGATGTAGGCGTTATTATGCCCAAAAAGATTCACCCACCATGAGCTGATTAAATCCATGTAGGCGTTATTGTTAAAATCATAGAGGTAAATCCCTTGAGCCTTTTTAATGGGGATAATGGGGAAATTTTGATGCTCTTGCATTTGCGAGCAAGGGTGCCAAAGGTATTCTAAATCCAAAGCGGCCAGATTTTCTTGAAAATTCATGTTAAAAACTCTCTATAATAAGGATAATTTTAATAACCTTTGGTTAAAATAGGGTTATTTGATTTTACTATAAGGTTGTTTAAACCTGAATTTCACATTTTTGATTTTTTAAAGGGATTAGAGTTCTTATGATTGAATGGATGCAAAATCATAGAAAATATTTAGTGGTTACAATATGGATAAGCACGATCGCTTTTATTGCTGCCGGGATGATAGGCTGGGGGCAATACAGCTTTTCTTTAGATAGCGATAGCGCTGCCAAAGTGGGACAGATTAGGATTTCTCAAGAAGAATTAGCCCAAGAATACCGCCGCCTTAAAGACGCTTATGCTGAGTCTATCCCTGATTTTAAAGAACTCACCGAAGATCAAATCAAAGCCATGCATTTGGAAAAAAGTGCACTAGATTCGCTCATCAATCAAGCTTTATTGAGGAATTTCGCTTTAGATTTAGGGCTTGGCGCTACGAAACAAGAAGTGGCCAAAGAGATCAGAAAAACAAGCGTTTTTCAAAAAGATGGGGTTTTTGATGAGGAATTGTATAAAAATATCTTAAAACAAAGCCATTACCGCCCCAAACACTTTGAAGAAAGCGTTGAAAGGCTTTTAATCCTTCAAAAAATCAGCACTTTATTCCCCAAAACCACTACCCCTTTGGAGCAATCTAGTTTATCGCTTTGGGCAAAATTGCAAGACAAATTAGACATTCTTATCCTAAACCCTGATGATGTTAAAATCTCTTTCAATGAAGAAGAGATGAAAAAATATTATGAAAACCATAGAAAGGATTTTAAAAAGCCCACGAATTTTAAAACGCACTCTTTATATTTTGACGCTAGTTTAGAAAAAACTGATTTGAAAGAGTTGGAGGAATACTACCATAAAAACAAGGTGTCTTATTTGGACAAAGAGGGGAAATTACAGGATTTTAAAAGCGTTCAAGAGCAAGTCAAGCACGATTTAAGCATGCAAAAGGCGAATGAAAAAGCCTTAAGGAACTATATCGCTCTAAAAAAGGGGAATGCACAAAACTACACCACGCAAGATTTTGAAGAAAACAGCTCCCCCTATACTGCTGAAATCACGCAAAAACTCACCGCTCTTAAGCCCCTTGAAGTCCTAAAACCAGAGCCTTTTAAAGATGGTTTTATCGTGGTGCAGCTTGTCTCTCAAGTTAAAGACGAATTGCAAAATTTTGATGAAGCCAAAAGCGCTCTTAAAACCCGTCTGACTCAAGAAAAAACCCTTATGGCGTTGCAAACTTTAGCTAAAGAAAAGCTTAAGGATTTTAAAGGGAAAAGCGTGGGTTATGTAAGCCCTAATTTTGGAGGTACTATCAACGAGCTGAATCAAGAAGAGAGCGCTAAATTTATCAACACCCTTTTTAACCGCCAGGAAAAAAAAGGGTTTATCACTATTGGTAATAAAGTGGTGCTTTATCAAATCACAGAGCAAAATTTCAACCACCCCTTTAGCGCAGAAGAAAGCCAATACATGCAGCGTTTAGTCAATAACACTAAAACGGATTTTTTTGATAAAGCGTTGATAGAAGAATTGAAAAAACGCTATAAGATAGTCAAATACATTCAATAATGCAAGGGGAAATCATGGAACATAAAGAAATCGTTATAGGGGTTGATATAGGCTCTAGAAAGATTTGCGCGATAGTGGCTGAATTTAAAGACGGGATTCTACGCATCATTGGCACCGCTCATCAAGACTCTAAAGAAATCAATTCAAAAGCCATTAAAAGAGGGCGTATCAATAGCCTTGCTCACGCTTCTAACGCCATTAAAGAAGTGATTAATAGCGCTAAAAAAATGGCAGGTTTGAACGCTGATGAAGACAGAAACAATCCCATTTCCTCCTTTAGAGAATCGTATCACCCTAAAACTAAGGCGATCGTTTCTTTTTCTGGGGCTTATACCGAAAGCATTAGAGATGTTACCGGTGTGGCCAGCACTAAAGACAATGTGGTTACTATAGATGAAATCAATCGCGCTATCAATAACGCATGCGCTAAAGCAGGCTTGGATAACGACAAACACATTTTGCATGCTCTCCCTTATCGCTTCACTTTAGACAAACAGGAAGTGAATGACCCCTTAGGGATGAGCGGGACTCGCCTAGAAGTCTTTATCCACATTGTCTATACAGAAAAAAACAACATTGAAAATTTAGAAAAAATCATGATCCAATCTGGGGTAGAGATTGAAAACATCGTGATCAATTCTTATGCGGCCTCTATTGCTACCTTGTCTAATGATGAAAGGGAATTGGGTGTGGCTTGCGTGGATATGGGCGGAGAGACATGCAACCTTACGATTTATAGCGGCAATTCCATACGCTATAACAAATATTTACCCGTAGGCTCTCACCATTTGACTACGGATTTATCGCACATGCTCAATACCCCATTCCCTTACGCTGAAGAAGTTAAGATCAAATACGGGGATCTTTCTTTTGAAAGCGGTGCAGAAACGCCCTCTCAAAGTGTCCAAATCCCTACCACCGGCTCGGATGGCCATGAAAGCCATATAGTGCCGCTTAGTGAAATCCAAACTATCATGAGGGAAAGGGCTTTAGAAACCTTTAAAATCATCCACAGAAGCATTCAAGATAGCGGTTTAGAAGAGCATTTGGGTGGGGGCATTGTTTTAACCGGTGGCATGGCTTTAATGAAAGGGATCAAGGAATTAGCCAGAACCCATTTCACTAATTACCCGGTGCGTTTGGCAACCCCTGTGGAAAAATACAATATCATGGGCATGTTTGAAGATTTGAAAGATCCTCGCTTTTCAGTCGTGGTCGGCTTGATTTTATACAAAGCAGGAGGGCATACTAATTATGAAAGGGATTCTAAAGGGATTATCCGTTATCATGAAAGCGATGATTATATAAAAAAAGCCCACCAATCAAACCCTACCCCCCACATCCATTCATCGCCCACAGAAAGGAATTTGAGCGATTTAAAAACCCCTAGCGCTCCTTTAAGCACCGCTAAAAACGATGACTTCTTGCCTATAAAAACCACCGAACAAAAAGGTTTTTTTAAAAGTTTCCTTGATAAGATTTCTAAAATCTTTTAAGATATAGCGATTTCTTCATGCGATAAAAACGGCTTGATAGTTATCAAAAGCCAGAAAACATGGTATAATCCCTAACTATCTATACAAAGTTTAAGATTTGCAAAAATCGTCTCAAGGGGAAAGTGGCTATGGTTCATCAATCAGAGATGGAAAATTATAATATCGGTCAAGCGAGCATTGAAGAAGTAAGCGATCCAGCTTATAAAGGGGCTAAGATTGTCGTCATCGGTGTTGGAGGTGGGGGGTCTAACATGATTAAACACCTGGTTGAATACGGCGTGCATCAAGATGTTACCCCCATTGCAACGAACACTGATGGCCAACATCTCAAAAACAATCCCGCCCCAGTTAAAATCCTTTTAGGCAAAGAATCTACCGGAGGTTTAGGCGCTGGAGGGGTTCCTGATATTGGTAGGAAAGCCGCTGAAGAAAGCGCTGATGAAATTAGAGAAGCGATTAAGGACGCCAAATTAGTCATTGTCTCTACAGGGCTTGGAGGAGGGACTGGGACTGGAGCCACCCCCACTATCGTTAAAATCGCAAAAGAAGTGGGAGCACTCACAATTGCTATCGTTACTAAGCCTTTCAAATACGAAGGGTCTCAAAAAAGCAAGAAAGCCGAAGAGGGGTTAAAAGAATTGGAGCAATCTAGCGATTCTATTTTGGTTATCCCTAATGATAAAATTCTTTTGACCATGAAAAAAAACGCCAGCACCAAAGAATGCTATAAAGAAGTTGATGATGTCTTGGTTAGGGCTGTGAGCGGTATTTCTACGATCATCACTAAGCCCGGTGATATTAATGTTGATTTTTCCGATTTAAAAAGCGCTCTTGGTTTTAAAGGCTTTGCGTTAATGGGTATTGGTGAAGCCACTGGCGAAGAATCCGCTAAATTAGCGGTGGAAAATGCGATCCAATCGCCTCTTCTTGATGACGCTTCTATTGATGGGGCTAAGAGCATTATTGTCTTTTTTGAACACCACCCTGATTATCCTATGTATGCTTATTCTCAAGCTTGCATATCTATTCAAGAACGAGCCAATCAAGATGTTGATGTTAAGTTTGGCCAACACACGAGCGAGAGTATCCCTATTGATCATGTGCGCGTTACTATCATTGCAACCGGTGCTGAAAGAAACAGCGGTGGAGCGGGTTTGGAATCTATCGCTACGCCCTCTCAGCCTGTGGTGAAACAAACAAGAAAAGTGGGTAATAGCGATTTTTTAAGAATCCCTACTGAAGAAGAACTATCCACACCCACAGCCATAAGGATCCAGCAAGATTGATTGCAAATCTCGCTTTCCCCCCTATTTTTATAGGGTCATAATAAAGCGGTTTGTTGGGTTTGCTCTCATTCGTTTTTTAGAATAAATTAAAAAGCTTTGATTTTAAAACTTTGATTTTTCGTTATGCTGATTTTTAGAGCGTTTAGAGAGATTTTAAAGTGCTTAAAGGGGAATATCCCAAAGCACCCCTTGGTTAATGAAACGCTAGAAACCCATTTGGCAAAAACCAAGGGCTTTCATGCTTGCGTAAATTCATAAACTCCGTTATAGATTTGGTAAGTCAATGCATTTTTAATTTGATTGAACTTCACATCTCATCAAATACAGATTATTTTTCCCATCAAAATAATTGATAGCGGCAGTGATTCTATCAGACAAGTCATCACTTTCTTTGATAATCTTTTTTCAAGAAATCGCACGCATCAGTGAAAAACTCTCGCTCATTAGTTTTATGAGTCTTCTAACATGCTCGCAATAAGACCAACGCTTACGCTCGGCTTTGTCTTGTTTCATTCTTTGCTTGCCACTTTTTTCACTTCTGATTGACTTGCTCCGATTTGACAAAATCAATAGTCAATGCTTCTGATGTTGATTTTAGATTATGTGCTTCCATGTTTTCTAAACTCCAAGATGATACCGCCCAACTATCATGGTTATCTATTAAAACATAGCTCTTGCTCTCTGTTCATGCCAATAGGCGTTATGATCTTATTTGCTCCTTTAGTTTTATCTTGTTTTCTTTGTTTTCTTTGCTTATTATAACAAAAAAAAAGGGGAATGGTTTTACCCACGCCCCACGCTCTTTTTAGGTTGCTTAAAACGATAATAAGCTCTCATGCACCCTATTTTGCTTTATTTGTTTTTATAGTCTTCATAGGTTAATCCTAGCTCCAACGTCTCCTTTTGTAGCTTTTGTTTCTTTCTAGGTCGTCCATTTTGTTTCTTGCTGCGGCGCATTCTAACAATTTCTCTCTTAATGTCTCATAGCTTAAACCATGATAGTCTAGGATCTCAATACGCTTGCCATTTTTTCTTAAAAAGTAAATGGTAGGCGTGTTAGTTTTGCTGTTTTCCACCCCAAGAAGCTATGCTAATGGCCATGAGAAAAAATTTTAGCCACATTTCAGGGAAGCGTCGTGTAAGCTGTGGAGCATGATGTTCATTGTAGCGGTTTTGATGCTGGCGTTTTTAATCTTTGTCCATGAATTAGGGCATTTCATTATCGCTAGGATTTGTGGGGTGAAAGTAGAAGTGTTTAGCATTGGTTTTGGTAAAAAACTCTGTTTTTTTAAGCTTTTTGGCACGCAATTCGCTTTGTCTTTGATCCCGCTTGGGGGCTATGTGAAATTAAAGGGCATGGATAAAGAAGAAAATGAAGAAAATAAAACCCATCAAGCAAATGATAGCTACGCGCAAAAAAGCCCTTTCCAAAAGCTATGGATATTGTTTGGCTAGAACTTTCAGCATGTCAGCTATTGGGCATGAGAGCGATTTTTTATTGAGCGATTTAGTAGCGGATTTAAGGGCTTCTA
>NZ_JAALNT010000008.1:0-65846 GCF_017594925.1 Helicobacter pylori | reverse complement strand
ACAAAAAGCACAGGGGGAATTCCCCATGTTTATAGCAAAGACTTACAAAATTTTTTAATCCCCATCCCACCCCTAGAAATCCAACAAGAGATCGTTAAGATTTTAGATCAATTCTTGGCTTTAACCACCGATTTATTAGCCGGTATCCCAGCTGAAATAGAAGCCCGAAAAAAACAATACGAATACTACCGAGAAAAACTATTGACCTTCAAACCCCTAACCCCACTAAATAACAAAGAGCTTGCGTAAGCAAGTGATATTTTCTAAAAAAAGCGGTCTTGGGGGGTTAGGGGGTTTTTAGTTGGGGGTTGTAGGGGAGAGTTATTTCAAAATACCCCCTATCCCCTTATAAAAAGAATTTGAAATATTTTTTAAAATGAGTTTTAAAATGACAAAGCAAAAAAAGCCCATTTTTAAAAAGTTTTAGTATCACAGAGCCAAAAATAGCGTAATAAAAAAGTTTAAAAATTCTAACGCTTTTTAAAAACAAGCCCTAAAATAGGCGATAAAGCGGTTTTTAATGGCTGTTTTTTACTAGGCGTTTTAACAAACCCTTAAAGGGTTGTTATTTAAAGAGGGTTTAAAGCTTCCACACGATTTCGGTGAAAATATGGCTCCTGTCTTGATCAGTGGCGGGCTGGCTGTCTAATTTTGGCCCGTTCCACCCCATTTTATAGCCTTGATGCATCAACACATTATAATATTCAAATTTAATGTCGGCTGAAAAATTTTTAGTGAATTTATAGCCCAAGTTGAGCGATAGGACTTGTTCGTTCGCTCTAGGCCCATAAGTCAAACGCCCCAATAAACCCCAAAGGAATTTCCTATGCACCCCACCGCCAAAGGCAAACACGGTAAAAGCGTTCGCGTCCATCATGTAAGACAAAGAGTTAAGGGTGTTTGCATAAACGGTGTTCGTCCAAAAGTCAAAGCCCAAGCGGTTACCATGGTAGCCTATCATCCAGTTAGCGTTCCCAAAGGATTTATAAATCCCAAAACCAAAATTGTATTCATTCCATTCAAACTTTTGTTTGATCATCAAGCTGTGCGCGTTCTTACCGGCTGGCATGCCAAATTGATAGGTGTCCCAAAATCTTTTAGCATAAAAGGGATTAAGCACGGTAACATCGGTTTGAGAGCGAAACCCTAAGCCGGTAAAAGTGGGGTTACTATCATAAGTGATCGTGAAGTTAGGGTCGTATTCGTTAAAGGGTGAAAAATAGACAAAAGGCTGAATGCTGAAACCCTTGTAATTCCAAATGATATAAAAGGCATGCACCCCAGGGTTTATGGTTTGCCCGTTTTTAAGAGTGTAGGTTTTAGGCGAATAGAAATTATAAAGCCACTCGTTATAGGCAAAGCCACGGCCAAACGAGCTAAACCACCAGAATTTGAAATTCCCTAAATTTAAGGTCATGTCCAAGCCTTGGTTGTAACCGCTCATATAGTCCGCTGGGGATTCGTACCTCCCGCCCCTAATTTCAAAAATGTCCTTGTAGTTGTAGCGCAAGTAAGCGTTATAAATCACATAGTTTCTGGTGTGATCGGCATAGGTTTTTGCACAAGTGGAAGCCTCTAAAGCTTCTTGATTAGACAACTGCGTCATTTCAGCTTGAGTCATCTTATCGTATTGACCTTGAGTCAAATTCCCTGTGGCTAACCCGCAACTAGCCCATGGTTTTTGCCCTACAAGACCGCCCCAATAGCCCACATAGTTCCAAGTCATAGCCCCATAGGGTTTCCCTGTAACTTCGTTAATAAAATCCTTAGTGGTATCATAAATAACAGCACCCCCCCAACCCCCAAGGCTTCCGTCTAAATGGTGCCCGTTAGCCGTAGCGCTTTTGGGCAAGAGCTCCGTAAAATCCACTTGCATGTAAGCCATGATCGTCATAAAGGTTTCGGTAGGGTAAAGCCCTTTATTAGTGTTGATAGGTTTGTTATTGAAACCGACTTTAGAGAAACTTTCAGCACCCGCTTTAATTTTAGCGATTTTACCCAAATCAAGAGCTTCACTTTGAGAAGAGAATAAAAAAAGAAGCGTTGCGATATTTTTAGCAGATGCAACTTTGTAGTTCATGTGTTTAACCTTTAGTATAAACCAAAAATTCTAAATAGAGTAAGCCAACACCATTCAAAGAAAATTTTTTCTTACAGATCTTAAACATCTAATCAGTCTGTTCATCTTTCGTCCTTTTTTCTACGAAGTCCGACTTACAAAGTTAATTCTTAACTAAGTCGTGCGTTAATACTAGCATAATATTATGGTTTTTTTTAATTTTGAGAATAAAATTTTTCTTTGTTAGTCAAATACAGACACTCAAAGCCTTATTTCATCTCAATATTATTTAATTTTTTAATTTATTCATTCCTTAACACGCTTAAAGCGTCAATAGTAGAAGCTTTTTTAGACGGGTAATAAGAAGAAAGCCCTACGATGATCACAGAACCTATGAGAGTGAGCGTAAAATCCATTAAAGACAAATCTAAAGGCAAAGTGTTGATGCCATAGACATCTGCTGGGAGCGAGATGATAGGGAACACGCTTAAAAGATACATGCTTATAAACGCTAAAACCACCCCAAGAATCACACCGCCCAAACCAATGATATTGCCCAAATAAAAAAAGGTTTTTTGGATTTCTTTCTGGCTACTCCCCATGCTAAAGAGTAGGGCGATTTCTTTACGCCTGTTCATCACCACCATTAAAAGCGAACTGATGATATTCAAAGACGCCATTAAAATAATGAGCATTAGCACAATGAATAACGCTCTTTTTTCTAATTCCATCGCCGAGAAAAAATTCCCGTTTTGTTGCCACCACCCTTCAATGCCTATGCCATGGTGGTTGATGGTTTTTAAAGCGTTGCGTAAATTTTCAATATCCTTCATGGGCGTTTTAGAATAGACATGCACCCCATCATAAAGCCCTAAGGGTAGCCTCCTGATCGCGCTTATAGCTTGAAGGCTAGTATACATGTAGCTCATGTCATAGGATTTTAGCCCCGAATCAAAATCGCCTTTGATAGTAAAGCGTTTCATGATAGGGGAGAGCGTGAGACCTGTTGGCTCTAATTCGGTGAAAAACAAATCGGCTTTTTGATTGAGATCTAAATTCAAGCTGTATCTCAAGCTTTTCCCCACGATCAAATTAAAAGGGTTTTTGAAAAGATCGTTTGTATTAGTGTTTTTTAAAGCGTCATTTAAAACTTCATTAATGCGCCTTTCTTTAGAAAAATCAACCCCAAACACCACGCCACCATTCATGGAATGCGCGCTTTTAATCAGGCTTTGAGTTTGCAAATAGGGGCTAAAAAGCAAATTAGGGAACTTTTTTTCTAAAGCTTGAACCACTTCTTCACTGATCCCATAAGGGCTTGTGGTATAGAGCGTTAAGGGGTAGTTCATCACAAAAAGCTTTTTTTCAAATTCCTTACTCATGCCGTTCATGATCGCCATAGCCACAATCAAAACCATCACGCCAACCGCCACGCCGAAAAAGGCTAATAAAGCGGTGATACTAATAAATGGCTGGCTTTTATCAAAACGCAAATAACGCTTGATAAGGAAAAAGATTAAGGATCTATTTGGCAAATAAGCCCTTTTTAGGCCCGCTTTTAGCGCAACAATCTTTGTATTTCTTGCCGCTTTGACAAGGGCAAGGCTCGTTTCTTTTAGGGGTTTTAGAAAAAGCTTTCATGGCCACATTCAAATCTTCATCTAAAGTTTCTTCATGGCGGTAAGTTACGCTCTCATGCTCTCTTTCTTCGCTAAAATTATCCAAATAATGCTCGGCATCGCTAGAATCTTGCTCGTTTTCAAACTGGATTTTAGAAAAGGTTTTGATCGCTTCCATTTTAATGTCTTCAATGAATTCTAAGAAAAGGTTGTAACTCTCTTTTTTGTATTCTACGAGAGGGTCTTTTTGGTTATAGCCTCTCAAATTGATACCGGTTTTGAGATTATCCATCGTGTAAAGGTGCTCTCGCCATGCGTTGTCTAAAATCTGCAAATACACGATGCGTTCGATCCGGCTTCTTTGTTCGCTATCTAAAACTTTCATTTTGTTTTCATAATCGCTTTTGAGTTTTTCAGCCACAAATTTTTCAATAGGAGCGGCTTTTTTTAAATCTTCTAATGCAACATGAGCGTTAAAATCTTCTTTTAAGACGTTTTTAAGCCCTAAAAGTTCCTCTTCAGACAGGTTTTGATGGTCAAAGGCTTTGAGTTTAGAAAAGATTTGATTGAGCGCGTATTCTCTGTTTTCAGCGATTTTAGCACTAATATCGTAATTGGCATCTAATAATTCATCTCTAAATTTATACACGCTTTTTCGTTGCTCATTAGCGACATCATCGTATTCTAACAAATGCTTACGGCTTTCAAAATGCAAGTTTTCCACTTTTTTTTGTGCATTTTCCACCGCTCTTGTTACAAGCTTGGATTCAATGTGTTCGCCGTCTTTAAGCCCTAATTTTTCCATCACCCCCTTAATCCTATCGCTCCCAAAAATGCGTAACAGATTGTCTTCTAAACTCAAATAAAATTGGCTTGTTCCCGGATCGCCTTGGCGCCCGCTTCGCCCCCTTAATTGGTTGTCAATCCTGCGGCTCTCATGCCTTTCAGTGCCAATGATATACAGCCCCCCAAGCTCTTTAATTTCATTAGTGAGTTTAATATCAACGCCCCTGCCTGCCATGTTAGTCGCAATCGTAACCGCCCCTTTAAGCCCGGCGTCTTTGATGATTTCAGCTTCTTTGGTGTGCTGCTTGGCGTTTAAAACGGTGTGAGGGATGCGTTCTTTTTTGAGTAAAGCGTGTAAGGTTTCACTCTTTTCAATGCTAGCCGTGCCAACTAGAACGGGCTGACCCTTATCGTGCAATTCTTTAATTTTAAGGATCACAGCGTCAAATTTTTCTTTTTCACTCTTATAGATGAGATCGTTCAAATCTTTCCGCTTGATCGCTAGATTAGTAGGGATAGACACCACTTCTAAATTGTAGATTTCTAAAAATTCTGTGGCTTCGGTTTGAGCCGTGCCTGTCATGCCTGAAAGTTTAGAAAACATCCTGAAATAATTTTGGAAAGTGATATCGGCTAAGGTTTGGCTCTCTTCTTTAATGCTCACGCCCTCTTTAGCCTCTAAAGCTTGGTGTAAGCCCTCACTAAAGCGCCTCCCCTCAGACAAACGGCCGGTAAATTCATCTACAATCACCACTTCATTATTGGCTACAATATAATCTTTATCAATAAAAAAGAGGTAATTCGCTTTCAAAGCTTGGTCTAAATGGTGCGATAAGGCGGCGTTTTCAATCTTGTATAAATTATCCACGCCAAAGAGGTTTTCGGCTTTTTTAATCCCCTCTTCAGTGATTAAAATCGCACGGTTTTTTTCATCTATGGTGAAATCTATTTCCACTTGCATGCTTTTAGCGACTTCATCAGCCTTGTTGTAATTTTCCATGCGCCTATCCACAGGCCCTGAAATGATTAAGGGGGTTCTCGCTTCATCAATTAAAATGGAATCCACCTCATCAACAATAGCGAACGCATGCGATTTTTGCACCTTATGCTCTAAAGAATATTTCATGTTATCCCTTAGATAATCAAAGCCAAATTCATTATTAGTGCCATAAACAATGTCTTTAGAATAAATTTCTAAGCGCTCATCATCATCGCGCACGCTCGCAGTGATCGTGCCTACGCTATAACCTAAGAAATGATACAACGGCTCCATTTCTTTAGAGTCCCTATGGGCTAGGTAATCATTAACGGTTACCACATACACGCTCTCGCCCTTTAAAGCGTTCAAAGCCACCGCTAAAGTAGCGACTAAAGTTTTACCCTCTCCGGTTTTCATTTCAGCGATTTTGCCATCGTTTAAGACCATGCCCCCAATGAGTTGTACATCAAAATGGCGCATCTTTAAGATCCTTTTGCTCGCTTCTCTAGTGATAGCAAAACTTTCTGGTAAGACTTCTAAAAGGGTTTTTTCTTGCAAATCTTTTTCTACGGATCGCACGCGATTTTTTAATTCTTCAAAAGCGTTTTGCAGTTCAACATCGCTCATTTTTTCATAAGTAGGCTCTAAGGCGTTGATGGCTAGGACTTTTTTTTTGTATTGTTTGATCCAGCGATCGTTTCTGGTGCCAATGATTTTTCCAATGATTGCTTTTATCATGGTAGTAGTAACCTTTTAAGAGTGCTTCAATCCCATTTATTTGATTAAAGCGTCAGTTTTTAATCCCATTTTAGCATGGATAAAATAAAAGTCTTGTAAAATAAAGGGTTTTATTAAAGATGAGAGATTATTTTAAGGTTTGATTAATGAAAGCTTTTTTAAAGATTTGCATGGTTTTGATTTTTATGGGTGCCGCTCATGCTAAAAATCCTTCAACCCTTTCTAAAGAAGAAGAGGTTTTACAAAATTTGCAAAGTTTTAGCGCGAGTTTCAAGCAAGTGTTAAAAAATGAAAAACCCTTAGTTTATTATGGGATTTTAAAGGCTAAAGCCCCTAATTGGGCTTTATGGGTTTATGAAAAACCCTTAAAAAAAGAAATTTACATGAACGATAAGGAAGTGGTGGTTTATGAGCCTAATTTATTCCAAGCGACTATCACGCCCTTAAAAGACAAGACGGATTTTTTCACCATTCTCAAGCGGTTAAAAAAGCAAGATGACGGATCGTTTCAAACGACTATCAACAAGACCACTTATCGTTTGGTTTTTAAAGACGGCAAGCCTTTTTCGTTGGAATTTAGAGATGAAATGAATAATCTTGTTATGATCACTTTTTCTCAAGCAGAAATCAACCCTAAAATCCCTAATGAAATCTTTGTCTTTAAGCCTAAAGATGAAAACATTGATATTGTGTGCCAGTGATTTTTAGCCGCTCATTAATAAAAATTAGTTAAAATAGACAAGCTTTTAAAATCATGGGGCTGACTTGGATTTCGACAGATTTCTTGTCGCACAGATAGCATGCCAAGCGCTGCTTGTAAAACAGCAACAAAAATAACTGTAAACAACGCAGATTACGCTCCAGCTTACGCTAAAGCTGCGTGAGTTAATCTCCTTTTGGAGCTGGACTGATTAGAATTTCTAGCGTTTTAATCGCTCCATAACCTTAAGCTAGACGCTTTTAAAAGGTGGTTCGCCTTTTAAACTAAGAAAAAGAACTCTTGAAACTATCTCAAGGTTTTAGAAAGTTGGACCAGAGCTAGTTTTAAGGCTAAAAACTAACCAATTTTCTAAGCATTGTAGAAGTTTGTGTTTAGGACAAGATTTTTGGACTGGGGTTCGATTCCCCACAGCTCCACCATATTAAAAAAGTATCATTTTTATAGCGTATTGAAGGAAGGTAAATGCAGAAGTTTTTCTCTCTTTTTAGAAGGTGGGCGTTGCCCTTTTATTTTGTGAGCGCTTTAGCAGCGATTGATATTGATGAAGTAACAGAAGCTCAAGCTAACAGCATTAAATTAAGCGATCAGTTAGTGAGCCTGAGCGATAAGCTTTTAGAAAAAGCGGTGGATAGGGGGCGAAACACCGATCACTTAAAAGATCTTAACGATTTGCATGAAAAAATCAAACATTTGCGCTTGATTTTAGAGCCTAAGCCTAAGGACAAAGAAAATAATCCTAACTTAAAAGATCATCAAGGCTCTGAAACGATTGAAATCGGCGAAGCGATTAAAAAGGCTTTAGGCGAGCCGGTATTCCCCCAAGACGCGCTAGATGCCGCTTTGCAAATTGACAAACAGTTGGATTCTTTCAAGCAAGACAATTCGATTGATGTTAAGCCCTTAAAAGATGTTTTAGCCCAGCTAGAAGCCGAATTGAGAAAAGCCATTGATTTCCAAAAACAATGGCTCAATTCTACCAAACCTAATTGATAGGGTTTAAAAAAAGAATTTCATGCTAGCCATAAGGTTACTCCTATCTTGTGCGTCAGCCTTAAAGGCTTTGTTGAAAGGGCCAGTGAGATAGTCTAATCTATAGCCGTTGTGCATGCTGACCACATAGTATTCTAAATTCACATCAAAGTTAGCAAAAGAACCCCATTTATAGCCCAAGTTCAAGTTGATGGATCTTTCGCTCGCTCTAGTGGCATGAGTGTATCTGCCTAAAATACCCCATAAAAACCCTCTATACACCCCCCCACCAAAGACATACCCGCTAACAGAGTCTGCGGTAATAGCGTTACTAAAGACCCCACCATAAACGCTGTTATTTCTATAATTAAAAGGGATGGGGTTACCATACCAGCCAATCCTTGCGTTAGCGTTGCCAAAATTTTGGTAATAACCAAAGCCAAAGTTAAATTCGTTGTAGTTAAAGCTTTGTTGGATTAAAAGCGATGCGCCCCACTCGCCAATCTTAGAGTTACGCCAATACACATTGTATAAATCTTTAGCATAAACAGGGAAAATCACATTAATAGTGGTTTGAGCCCTTAGCCCTAAGCCTTTAAATTTCGGGTTGCTGTCAATATGGATTTTAACACCGGGTGCTCCGTAAATCTTAGGCGAAAAATAAGCAAAAGGCATGACTTGAACATGCTTGCTAGAAAAATAGAGTTGCGCGGCATGGATGCCATCATCAACTTCTTTTCTGCCATCTTCAGTTACAATAGGGGCATACCAATCCCGTATCCATTGCCCAAAAGCCAACGCCCTCCCAAAAGAGCTAAACCATTTTAACGCTATTTTAGAATTGATTTTATAATCCAGTTCAAAACCCTGTGTGTAGGAACTCATAAAATCCATGTTAGAAAGATAACGCCCTAATTTTAAGTGGAATTTATCGCCATAAGAATAAAACAGATAGGAGTTATACAGCACATAATTACGGGTGTGAGCGTCAGATTCTATGAGGGAGTCTTTCCAAGGAGCGTTGCCTAAAAACCCCCACCAACGCCCTATGAGGTAAAAAAGTTCTGAGCCATAGATTTGATGCGTGGCTTGGTCTATGAGCGTTTTGGTGGAATCGTAAGCGAACGCTCCTAAAATCCCCCCAACGCCTATTTTTAGGCTGTGTTTTTCAATGTTTTTAGGGAGCAGATTGGAATCCACTTGAAGCTTGATCGTGGCGGTTACAAAGGTGGCTGTAGGGAAAATCCCTTCTTTGGAATTGAGTTTGGAATGGTTAAACCCCACTTTAGAAAAAGATTCCGCTACCCCGCTAAACTTATAATCAAAAGCCAATAAAGGGCTTTGATTATAAAGAATAGAAACAAACAATAGAGATAATTTTTGAAATTTTAACACAGAATAACCTTTGTTTAATTTTCGCTCGCATCATATTCCAATTTTATTAAAAAACCCATTAAAAATAAAAGTATTCAAATAATTATCTAAATATTATTCTTTTTTTGTTTCGCTTTCGTTTTGTATCGGCTCAAAAGAATACCCCAAAGCCTGATAGATTTGATTGTGGTAACGGACTTGATTGTCTTCTAAACTTTCTTGAAAAGATTTTTTAAAATGCGGATCTAGCGTGTTTAAAAACATCTCTAGCCCTATCGCGCTGGAATAATTCACCCAATCATGCCTTAAATCGCTCTCTAATAAGGAAGCGTATTCTATCAGCGTTTCATCGCTGTTTTGTAAGGCATTGACAATGAATAAATTTTTCCTGTCTTTAGGCTGGGTGAGCAAGAGTAAAGAGGGGTTGAAATTGATTTGTGTGGAAAGGATTTTAAGAGGCTTATACTCTAAAAGCCCTATTTGAGAAAGGATCAGACCGCTTTTAGTGGTAGGGGTGTTCAAAATCAAGGTAGAATTTTTAAAAAACGCATCATGTTTTCTAAAATTTTTAGAAAAACTGGTCGCTTGTTTGTAAGAAATGTTTTCTTGGTGCTTGACTTCAACGTTTAAAGACTCCGTGATTTGCCTCAAGCGTTCGCCTATCAGGCCATCATCATCGTATTCAATCACGGGCGAATTAGGGCTAATGAAAGCTGTTAGCATGCCTAATTGCTCTTTATAATCAATCCCCCCAAAATACAAGCGTTCGCTTAAAGAAGGCTCGGTATGATTTTCCAATTGCGTTTTATTCACCGTAGGCACATAAGTAGGGGTATTGATAGTCGTGTTTTGGAGCAAATTTTCCACGCCCTCTTTAGTCAATAAAGCGATGATAAAGGGGAATTTTTCTTTTTCAATTTCTTTATAGGTTTGCTCTAATTTTTCAGGGCTTTCTTCATCGCTGTCAAAGACTTGGATATTGAAATCGTTGTTTCTGGTGTTCAAATACGCTAAAAGGGTGTTCATCACCGAAATGGCATAACGCCCCACCACCTTTTTAGGCAGTAAAATCGCTAATTCAATCTTAGGCCCATAGTTTTCTTTAGCTGGGGTTTGAGAAGCGATGGATACGGGGTTGAGTTTGTTTAAGATGTTCTTGTAATAAGTTTTAAGGCTCTCATCTTGGTTGTTGTTATCGTATTGGGACACAAAAGAAAAGATTTGATTTTGCAGCATCAAGTCTTTCAAGCACTCCAAAGAGCAAGGCTCTGTCTTAATGATTTGCTGGTGCGCTGGGGGCAAAGGGGAAAACAGATAGCTTTTGGCATGCAAATTTATCATACAAACAATTAAAAAAAACAATAAAAAGCGTTTGAAAAATCTTTTTCTTAAGGCGTATGGCATTTTTTAATATCTTTAAAATGAATTTCCTAAAACCTTATTATAGGACATTTAGCCCTAACAAGGGGATTAATTTTACCCCTACAATCCAATTAAAGAGGATTTTTCTAAGGCGTGTTGGGATTGAATGCCCTAGATGATCAAACCCTGTAAAATCCCTATTATAGGGATACAGAGCTAAAACCAAACCTCCCCCAACTTTAATTTTTCCAACCATTAAAGGATTGAATGGTCATCAAAGGATTGAATGGCGCATGCTTTTCATGCTTTGATGATCCTCTAGCGCCAATTATAAATATAAGGCCTTAAGCTAATGCAGTAATCCCTAGTGCTTAATATATCCTTACGCATGTCCCCTAATTGCCCAGATAAGACTTCTTGCACTTTTCTTAATTGGTTAATCTCCGTGTTTTGTGCACTGATGATTTTTTTTAAATCCCTTATTTCTTTAATCAAATCCGCATTACTGATCGCTTTATTGGCTTGCACCGGATCCGCACTTAAAAAACCTAACGCCACGCATAAACTCACAACGACTTTTTTCACCACCGCTCTCCTTTTTATCCTCTCCCAACACTCAGTCATAGCTAAACAAAAAGGGATCACCCCTTTTAATGAAAATAAAACTAGAGCCTGAAATTCTCCATTAAGTTAAAGTTCATGTAGCGATAGATCTTGTCTTTTTGGCTCTCTAGCTTTTCGCTCACTAAATTCATGTATTCTTCTTTAGTGGGGATTCGCCCTAGTAAAGCGCACGCCGCCCCAAGCTCCGCGCTGCCTAAATACACTTTAGCCCCTCTACCCATACGATTATCAAAATTCCGTGTGGAAGTGGAAAAGACGACCGCATTATCCCTAACCCTCGCTTGATTGCCCATGCACAAGCTACAGCCTGGGACTTCAGTCCTTGCCCCGGCAGCCCCAAAAATCGCATAATAGCCCTCATTGATAAGCTCTTGTTCGTCCATTTTACTGGGTGGCACTACCCAAAGGCGTGCTTGACTAGGAGGGGCGTTTTTAACGATTTCACCAAAGGCTCTGAAATGCCCGATATTTGTCATGCAAGAGCCAATAAACACTTCATCAATAGCGTGGGGTCTTTTGCCGGTCGTATCCGCTAAAACTTCGCTCAAAGTAGCGACATCATCAGGGTCATTAGGGCAAGCTAAAATAGGCTCCGTGATTTCTGCCACATCAATTTCAATGATAGCGGCGTATTGGGCGTTACTATCTGGCTCTAACAATACCGGATTATCCACCCAAGCTTGCATCGCGTCTCTGCGTTTTTTCAAAGTCTCTTTATCTTCATAACCGCTTGCAATCATCTCATCAATCAGCTTGATATTGGATTTCAAGTATTCAATCATCGGCTCTTTATTCAAACGCACCACGCAAGCGGCCGCGCTCCTTTCTGCGCTCGCATCGCTTAGTTCAAAAGCCTGCTCCATTTTAATATCAGGCAAGCCTTCAATCTCTAAAATACGCCCATTAAAGACATTGATTTTACCCTTTTTCTCCACCGTGAGCAACCCTTTTTTGATGGCATAATAAGGGATCGCATTCACTAAATCCCTTAAGGTGATCCCAGGATTCATTTCCCCTTTAAAACGCACCAACACGGATTCTGGCATGTTCAATGGCATCGTGCCTGTAACCGCTGCAAAAGCGACTAGCCCGCTCCCTGCCGGGAAACTAATGCCTAAAGGGAAACGGGTGTGGCTATCCCCCCCTGTGCCTAAAGTGTCAGGCAATCCCATGCGATTTAGCCATGTATGGATCACGCCATCGCCCGGATGCAACGCCACGCCACCTCTTTGAGTGATAAAGCTAGGCAAGGTTGCATGCAAACTCACATCGCTAGGCTTTGGGTAAGCGGCGGTATGACAAAAACTCTGCAACACAAAAGGCGCATCAAATTTCAAACTCGCCAATTCTTTAACCTCATCTCTAGTCATCGCCCCTGTGGTGTCTTGACTGCCCACGGTGGTAACCTTTGGCTCACAATAAGCGCCAGGCAAGATCCCTTTTACCCCACAAGCATGGCCTACAATTTTTTGGGCTAAAGTGTAGCCTTTAGCATCGCTTTTAGGAGCGGCTGGCTTTTTGAACGCTTCAGATTCGCCTAGCCCTAAAAATTTACGCGCTTTATTCGTCAAACCCCTACCAATGATTAAAGGGATACGCCCAGAAGCCCTAACTTCATCTAACAAAGTTTCAGGCTCTAGCTTAAAGGTGCTAACCACTTTATCATTGAGCGTGATTTCGCCTTTATAAGGATAGATTTTAATCAAATCGCCCTCTTTTAGATCCTTAACATCAGCCACAATGGGTAACGCCCCGCTATCTTCACAAGTCGCAAAGAAAATCGGAGCGATCACCCCTCCAATCACAATGCCCCCACTCCTTTTATTAGGCACAAAAGGAATGTCCTTACCAAAATGCCACATGATAGAGTTAGTCGCGCTTTTTCTAGAGCTTCCTGTGCCAACCACATCGCCCACATACGCTACAGGAACGCCTTTAGTTTTAATGGCTTTTATGCGTTGTTCGTAATTTTCAATCCGGTTTTTTAGCATGGCTTTGGCGTGTAAAGGAATATCGCTTCGTGTGAAAGCATCGCTCGCTGGGCTTAAATCATCGGTATTGGTTTCGCCATCAATCTTAAACACGCACGCTTCAATGCATTCATTCAAAGGCTCTTTATTCAAAAACCATTCGGCGTTCGCCCAAGACTCTAGCACCTCTTTAGCCAAAGCGTTAGTTTTACTCATTGCAGCGATTTTATCAAACGATCCATAGACTAAAAGAGTGGTTTTTAAAGCTTTCGCACTCTCTTTAGCGATGTTTTTGTCTTGACTTTCTAAGCCCATAATCAAAGGCTCTACATTATACCCCCCAAGCATCGTGCCTAAAAGAGTGGTCGCTTCTAAAGCGCTAATGTGCGCGCATTCTAGTTTTTTTTGAGACAATTGGGCTAAAAATTCCGCTTTGACTTTCGCCCCCTCATCAACCCCAGGGCTTACCCTGTGAATGAGTAATTCTTTAGCAAAAGCGGCGTTTGTAGGATCTTTCATCAAAATCTCAACGACAGCCTCCACTTGTTTAGCGCTTAAAGGGAGTGGCGGAATACCCTCACTTTCTCTTTCTGAAACGCTTTTTTTATAATCTTCTAAAAAATCTTTCATCATTTCTCCTTTTTAAATGGCATTATTGGCTAATGCCCTAATCATTTGCCCCATGATAACAAAACTCTTTTTACTTTTAGTTAAGTTGTAAGAAACTTTAGCTACCATGCGATACAAAAAAGGATTTTAAGTGCGTTTTGGTAAAATTGATTATTTGAACATGCTCCCTTTTGATGTGTTTATCAAATCTTACCCCACCCCTTGTTATTTCAAACAATTTTTACGGCTTAAAAAAACCTACCCTTCCAAACTCAATAAGAGTTTTTTATTCAGGCGTATTGATGCGGGGTTTATTTCTTCTATCGCTGGCTATTCATTCGCTCTTTGTTCTTATTCTCTAGGCATTGTCGCTTATAAGGAAGTTTTAAGCGTGTTGGTTGTGGATACAAAAAACGCTTTTGATAAAGAAAGCGCTTCTTCAAACGCCCTCTCTCAAGTGCTAGGGTTAAAAGGCGAAGTGTTAATCGGCAATAAAGCACTGCAGTTTTATTATTCCAACCCTAAAAAAGATTTTATAGATTTAGCCGCTCTTTGGTATGAAAAAAAACGCTTACCGTTTGTTTTTGGGCGTTTGTGTTATTATCAAAACAAGGATTTTTACAAGCGCTTGTCTTTAGCTTTCAAGCATCAAAAAACAAAAATCCCTTACTATATCCTTAAAGAAGCCGCTTTAAAAACCAACTTGAAACGCCAAGATATTCTAAACTACTTGCAAAAAATTTACTACACTTTAGGCAAAAAGGAACAATCAGGCCTTAAAGCGTTCTATCGTGAATTGTTATTCAAACGCATTCAAAAACCCAAGCGCTTTTAGTGATTCGCTGAGAATGTAGGCTTAAAATTCAGAAAGGGTGTTTTTAAGCAAGATTAGGTTACAATCACAAGTTTTATTAAAATTTTATTAATTAATTAAGAAGGGATCATGCAAGCAAAGATAAAAAACAAACGGGTTTTGGTGAAATTTTCTGGGGAAGCGTTAGCTGGGGACAACCAGTTTGGGATTGACATTCATGTGTTAGATCACATCGCTAAAGAGATCAAAAGTTTAGTGGAAAACGATATTGAAGTGGGTATTGTGATTGGTGGAGGCAATATCATTAGGGGGGTTAGCGCGGCTCAAGGGGGGATTATTAGGCGCACCAGTGGGGATTATATGGGCATGTTAGCCACCGTGATTAATGCGGTAGCCATGCAAGAAGCTTTAGAGCATATCGGCTTAGACACAAGGGTGCAGAGCGCGATTGAAATCAAAGAAATTTGTGAAAGTTACATTTACAGGAAAGCGATCAGGCATTTAGAAAAGGGTAGGGTGGTGATTTTTGGCGCAGGCACGGGAAACCCGTTTTTCACTACGGATACGGCTGCCACTTTAAGAGCGATTGAAATTGGATCGGATTTAATCATTAAAGCGACTAAAGTGGATGGCATTTACGATAAAGACCCTAACAAATTTAAAGACGCTAAAAAATTAGACACTTTAAGCTATAACGATGCCTTGATAGGGGATATTGAAGTGATGGACGATACCGCCATTTCTTTAGCTAAAGACAATAAGCTCCCCATTGTGGTGTGTAACATGTTCAAAAAAGGGAATTTATTGCAAGTGATTAAGCACCAACAAGGCGTGTTTTCTATGGTAAAATAAGCCCTTTAACATTGGATAGAACTCAAAATAAAAGGATCAGTTTGAAAAAAGAGAGAACAGAGAGTTTAGTCGCTCAAGCCTTAAAAAATATTGGGAACGACCGCTACATGCTAGATAATTTAGTTTTCGCTCGTGTGAAGCAATTAAACGCCGGAGCCAAAACTTTAGTGAATATGGACCCTAAGCGTCATAAATTAGTGGATATTGCTATCAGAGAAATCGCTGAAGGGAAAATTGATATAGACAGGATAGATGAACGAAATTGATAAATCCGTTGATATCGGATTCTTACGGATTTTGGATGTTATCAAAAAAGTTACGACCCCAAAGGGTGGCATTGAAATCTTAAGGACTTTAATTGATTTTACGCCCAAAATTGAAAACGCCCTAAATTTAGCGACCAAAAGCCATAAGGGGCAATACCGAAAAAGTGGCGAGCCTTATATTGTCCATCCTATTTGTGTGGCAAGCTTGGTAGCGTTTTGTGGGGGCGATGAGGCGATGGTGTGCGCTGCGCTTTTGCATGATGTGGTAGAAGACACGCCTTGTGAGATTGAAACGATTGAGCGAGAATTTGGGCAAGATGTGGCTAATTTAGTGGATGCGCTCACTAAAATCACTGAAATCAGGAAAGAAGAGTTAGGGGTGAGCTCTCAAGATCCCAGAATGGTGGTTTCAGCGCTCACTTTCAGAAAGATCCTTATTAGCGCGATACAAGATCCAAGAGCCTTAGTGGTAAAGATTAGCGACAGGTTGCACAACATGCTCACCTTAGACGCCTTGCCTCATGACAAGCAAGTGCGTATTTCTAAAGAGACTCTAGCGGTGTATGCCCCCATAGCGAGCCGATTGGGCATGTCTTCAATCAAAAATGAATTAGAAGACAAGAGCTTTTATTATATTTATCCAGAAGAGTATAAAAATATCAAGGAATATTTGCACAAAAACAAGCAGTCTTTACTCTTAAAACTCAACGCTTTTGCGAGCAAGTTAGAAAAAAAACTTTTTGACAGCGGGTTTAGCCATTCGGATTTCAAACTCGTTACAAGGGTGAAACGCCCTTATTCTATCTATCTTAAGATGCAACGAAAGGGCGCGGTCAATATTGATGAAATTTTAGACTTGTTAGCCATTAGGATTTTATTGAAAAACCCGATTGATTGCTATAAAGTTTTAGGGATCATCCATTTGAATTTCAAACCCATTGTTTCTCGTTTTAAAGATTACATCGCTTTACCCAAAGAAAATGGCTATAAGACCATACACACGACCATTTTTGATGAATCTTCTGTTTATGAAGTGCAGATTCGCACCTTTGATATGCATATGGGGGCGGAGTATGGTAATTCAGCCCACTGGAAGTATAAAGCTGGGGGCGTGGATCATGAAGATCATCATGAGGGCATGAGGTGGTTGCAAAATTTTAAATACCATGACAGCGATTTGAAAAACGACCCTAAGGAATTTTACGAACTCGCTAAGAACGATTTGTATCGTGAAGACATTGTCGTTTTTTCGCCTCATGGGGACACTTACACTTTACCGGTGGGCGCGATCGCTTTAGATTTCGCTTACATGGTGCATAGCGATTTGGGCGATAAAGCCACGGACGCTTATATCAATAGTAAAAAAGCCTTACTCAATCAGGAATTAAGAAGCGGGGATGTGGTTAAAATTATTAAAGGCGATAAAATAATACCTCGTTTCATTTGGATGGATCAGCTTAAAACTTCTAAGGCTAAAAACCATTTGCGCATCCAAAGAAGAAACCGCTTGAAAGAAATTGACACTAAGAGCATGATTAATATCTTAGCGACTTTTTTTGGGCGTTCTGTTTTTGAAGATGTGGATTTGAAAGATTATAAAAACTTTGAAGAAAGATTAACAGATTGCGGGGTGGAGACCACTTTAACAGAAGCGATGAAAAGCTTTGAAAATTTAGCCAAACTCACCGAAGAAATTGAAAATAAAGTGTTTTCTTTAAAAGAAGACGCGATTTTAGAATACCAAGAGATGAGTTTATGGACTCGAGGTTTAAGGTATTTGGGTTTTAAAACCAATGTCTTGAATTTTTTAACCCCAAACCGGCAATGGCAGTGTAAGGAATTGGAGCATTTTAGCGTTTGTTCAAGTAACGCTTTGGAAATCAAACAGGTGTTATTGAATGATTGTTGTTATCCTAAATATGGCGATGAAATCATTGCGATTGTAACGGATTTAAAAGATCCAAAAGTGATCGCGCACCATAAGTTTTGCAAAAAAGCGATGGCGGAAGTGGATGCTAAAGTGCCGATGGTTTATATAGAATGGCACAAGCGGGATCGAACGATTTATAAAATGATGTTTTATTTAGGCGAAAAAAAGTCGGTTTTAGCAAGTTTATTGACTTTTTTAAACAGGAATGAATGCAATATTGTGGGCGTGTCTTACTTGGGCTATAAAGACAAGTATTCTAGCCATTGCGAAGTGAGTTTTGAAATAGCCACGGATAAGGCGGATTGGATCAGAGCCTTAATCAATCGCAAATATCAGGATAGGATTGTAGAATTATCCAGTCTGGATGATGCTTATGAATCATAATAAGCCCCAATTAAGGAATAAACATGGAACAAAAAATCAGTATCGCCTTAAAAGAGATCAAAAGAGGCGCTAATGAAATCATTGGATTAGAATATATTGAAAAGCTAGTGAGAAAATATTATGAAACCAATGAACGCTTTATCGTTAAAGCCGGGTTTGATCCTACCGCTCCCGATTTGCATTTAGGGCATACGGTATTGATCCAAAAATTAGCCTTATTGCAGCAATATGGGGCTAGGGTTAAGTTTTTGATTGGGGATTTTACCGCTATGATAGGCGATCCTACAGGGAAAAATGAAACCAGAAAGCCCTTAAACCGGGAGCAAGTCTTAGAAAACGCTAAAACTTATGAAGAGCAAATCTATAAAATTTTAGATCAAAAACACACCGAAGTGTGCTTTAATTCCGCTTGGTTGGATACTTTAGGCGCAAAAGGCATGATAGAATTGTGCGCGAAGTTTTCAGTCGCTAGAATGCTAGAAAGGGACGATTTTGCTAAACGCTATAAAGAAAACCGCCCCATTAGCATCGTGGAATTTTTATACCCTTTGTTGCAAGGCTATGATTCAGTGGCGATGGATGCGGATATTGAGCTTGGGGGCAACGATCAAAAGTTTAATTTGCTAGTGGGGCGCTTTTTGCAACGAGCTTACGGCTTGAATAAAGAGCAGTCTGTCATCACCATGCCTTTATTAGAAGGGCTTGATGGGGTGCAAAAAATGAGTAAAAGCTTGGGGAATTATGTGGGGATCACTGAAGAGCCTAATGCGATGTTTGGGAAGATCATGAGCGTGAGCGATGATCTCATGTGGCGCTACTACACCCTTTTGAGCGCTAAGACTTTAGAAGAAATTGAAGACTTAAAACATGGTATTTTAAATCAAACCTTGCACCCTAAAGCCGTTAAAGAAGATCTCGCTGGTGAAATCGTGGCTCGTTATTATGATAACGATCAAGCATTCAAGGCTAAAGAGCAATTTTCTAAAGTGTTTAGCGCAAACCTTTTGCCTGAAATTTTATCAGAGAGCGATTTTGATGAAGGGGTTGGGATTTTAGATGTTTTAAAACAGATTGGCTTTTGCCCATCCACTTCACAAGCCAGGCGCGATATTCAAGGAGGAGGGGTAAAGATTAATCAAGAAGTGATAAAAGATGAGGGTTATCGTTTTGTTAAAGGAAATTATGTTATACAGCTTGGTAAGAAAAGATTTATGAAATTAAATATTAACTAATATTAAGGAAAGAGCTATGGTATCAACACTCAAACCGCTAAAAATCGGTAAGCACACCATAAAATTCCCTATCTTTCAAGGGGGAATGGGTGTGGGGATTAGCTGGGATGAACTAGCTGGAAATGTTGCCAAAGAAGGGGCTTTAGGAGTGATTTCAGCCGTAGGGACTGGTTATTATAAAAACATGCGTTTTGTAGAAAGGATTGTGGCTAAAAAACCCTTTGAAGCCTTGAATTTTTACTCCAAAAAAGCGTTGAATGAGATTTTTGCAAACGCTAGGAAGATTTGCGGGAACAAGCCTTTGGGAGCGAATATTTTATACGCTATCAATGACTATGGCCGTGTTTTAAGGGACTCTTGTGAAGCAGGAGCGAATATTATTATTACAGGGGCTGGTTTGCCCACCAACATGCCTGAATTCGCTAAGGATTTTAGCGATGTGGCGCTCATCCCTATTATTTCTTCAGCGAAGGCTTTAAAAATCCTTTGTAAAAGATGGAGCGATCGCTATAAAAGAATCCCGGACGCATTCATTGTGGAAGGGCCTTTGAGTGGGGGGCATCAGGGTTTTAAATACGAAGATTGTTTCAAAGAAGAATTCCGATTAGAAAACTTAGTGCCTAAAGTCGTGGAAGCTTCTAAGGAATGGGGGAATATCCCTATCATCGCTGCTGGGGGGATTTGGGACAGGAAAGATATAGACACCATGTTGAGTCTTGGAGCGAGTGGGGTGCAAATGGCGACTCGTTTTTTAGGCACGAAAGAATGCGACGCTAAAGCGTATGCCGATCTTTTGCCCACGCTCAAAAAAGAAGATATTTTACTCATTAAATCGCCTGTAGGCTATCCGGCTAGGGCTATTAATACTGGGGTGATCAAGCGCATTGAAGAGGGGAATGCGCCCAAAATCGCATGCGTGAGCAATTGTGTAACGCCTTGTAACAGGGGTGAAGAGGCTAAAAAGGTGGGTTATTGCATCGCTGATGGCTTGGGGCGCAGTTATTTAGGGAACAGAGAAGAGGGGCTTTATTTTACCGGGGCTAATGGCTATAGAGTGGATAAGATTATCAGCGTGCATGAATTGATTAAAGAGCTTACAGAGGGTTAATTTGTAGTGCTTGTGAGGTTAGGGGTTGTTGCATGTCTTTTTTGGTTGCATTTTGCTTATGCTACAACCCTTAAAATCATCAACATTGTGCCTTTTGGCTCTAGCAGTGTTAAAATCTCGTTCAATCAAGAAATTAAAAAATTCAAAGAAGTTTCGCTCAAAAATTTCAAGAGTTATTTGGAATTAGAAGCCATTTTAACCATTCCTAAAAAGCATTACCAATTTTCTAAACAATCGTCCATCACGATCGCGCAATTCAGCCCTAAATTAGCGCGAGTGGTTATCGGCTATGCTCCTAAAATGACTTATGAAGTCAAGATTCTTAAAAACAAGCTCTATGTTTCTATCGTGGAGAAAAAGCCCTTAATAAGGCATCAAATGGCACCAAAACCACCCAAACACCGGACGCCAAAACACCAAGCACCAAAACACCCCACACCAAAACCTGCCCCTAAATCTATTAAAAAAGAGGCTAAAGAAGTTAAAGAGAAAACGCCAACTAAGCATGCGTATTCAAAACACGCGCATTCTCAATGGAACGGAAGGAGCGCTAAAAAAGAAATTCCTAAAAAAGAAGCGGAAAATGAGAGTAAGAACCAAGTTTTTATAGTAGAAAAAAATGACACTTTCATCAAAACCAAACGCAAAAAACACAAAAAAATCGTTTTAGACGCTGGGCATGGGGGGAAAGATTGCGGGGCGATGAGCGCGAATTTGGTGTGTGAAAAAGACATTGTTTTAGAAGTGGTGAAGTTTTTGCATAAAGAGCTTAAAAAAAGAGGTTATAGTGTTTTATTGACAAGGGATAAGGATATTTATATTGATTTAGTGGCTCGCACGGAATTAGCCAATAAAAAAAGCGCGGATTTATTCATCTCAGTGCATGCCAATTCCATCCCCAAGCATTCCACTTCTAACGCCCATGGCATAGAGACTTATTTTTTATCCACCGCAAGGAGCGAAAGGGCTAGGAAAGTGGCTGAGCAAGAAAATAAAGACGATGTAAATTTAATGGATTATTTTTCTAAAAGTTTGCTTTTAAATTCATTGAACACGCAGCGATTGATTGTTTCTAACAAATTGGCGATTGATGTGCAATACGGCATGCTCCAAAGTATCCGCAAAAATTACCCTGATGTGGTGGATGGGGGTGTTAGGGAGGGGCCTTTTTGGGTGTTAGCCGGGGCTTTAATGCCTTCAATTTTAATAGAAATTGGTTATAATTCCCATGCGATAGAATCTAAACGCATCCAAAGCAAACCGTATCAAAAAATCTTGGCTAAGGGCATTGCTGATGGCATTGATAGTTTCTTCAGCAAGAATGATTAGGCAATGATTAGGTTGTAGATGAATTTTTATCAAAAAATACACACGCATAAAGTCGTTTTTTCTTCATTATTTTTTTTGTTGTTTTTGTTCAATGTGGAAACTTTGTTGTTTTCGCATTTTAGCAATGATTTTTCGCAATTGTTTTTTTTGTTTGAAAACCATGTTTATGATTTCATTGTCAAATTAGATTACTTGGGACTAATAGGCGTTTCTTCAATTTATTTGCTTGCACTTATTCTAAAGCCTTTCACCCTCACGCGCCAAAAATGCGCTTGCGTAGGGATATTATGCCTTTCTTTCTACGCTTGGAATTTTCCTATTAAAAATTCTTCAATAGTGCTTTATGTTTTCTATTTTGCGCTGTTAGCGACTTTATTGTGGCGTTTTTTAGGGGCTAGCATGAAGCAATCTTTCTTGCCCTCTATGAATATTTGCATCGTGTGGGTTTTTGCTTCTTCTTTACAGAGTTTTAGATTTTTAAGCGTGTCTGATTGCGTGGATTTTTCCCTTTTTATCCTCGCGCTTATTTTATTGATACTGGTTTTAATCTATCATAAACGCCTTTTTGGGTTGTATGAATACGCTAACACGCTTATTTTGATCGTGGGGCTTAGCGTGGTGGTGCTATGCTCTAGCATGTTCATTCAAACTAAAGAATACTATGGCATGCGATTGGGTTTTTACTTTTTAGGCTTGTTAGGGTGGCTTTTAGAATACGTGCATAACACTTTAAGGCGTTTGGAGCATCAAATTTAAAGCTCAAGTAGGGATAGCTAAAGTTTTTTGAGTGTCTTTGATTGAGTGTCTTTTTGGGGCTTAAAAGCGGGTTTAAAAAATCTTAAAGAGGTTTGATGATCTTTTGTTTTTGGCGTTCTTGCTCTAGTTTAGCCACTTGAGCGAAGACAATCGCTACCGCTTCAAACAATTCTTCTGGTATGGCGGCGTTTAATTTCACATCTCTATAAAGCTCTCTAGCGAGCGTTTTATTTTCTATAATTTCTATATCATGCTCTCTAGCGATACCCTTAATCCTAATGGCTAAATAATCCGTGCCTTTAGCCACCACCACAGGCACAGGGTGTTCTTCATCAAATTGAAGAGCGACGGCATAATGGGTAGGGTTAGTCACCACGACATTGGCTTTAGGGATTTCTTGCATCATTTTATTCGTGGCGTTTTTTACCATCATTTGGCGGATTTTGGCTTTGATTTCTGGGTTCCCTTCTTGTTGTTTGTATTCGTCCTTAACTTCTTGTTTAGTCATTTTTAAAGAGTTAGTGTATTGGCGGCGCTTGATTGCTAAATCCACAAAAGCCAAGACAAAAAATAAAAACAAAAGCGAAGAAATGAGCCATAACGCCTTATTTTTAAACCACAATAACTGGCCTTGCAAATTCAAAAGAGCCGCATGGTTTAATTCCCCTAAAAATAAGGAAAAGATGAAAAACCCCAGAAAAAAAGCTAAAAAAACTTTTAAGGTGATCAAACTCCCATCAAGGAGCTTTTTTAAAGAAAAAAGGTTTTTGATGCCATTGATAGGGTTGATTTTAGAAAATTTAGGCTCAATGACTTTAGGGGCAAAGAGCCAGCCAAATTGCAAGACATTGGATAAAAACGCCACCACCATTAAAATGATTAAAAGGGGTAAAAGCAATAAAAAAGTGTCTTTAGCCAGTTGGTTAAACAGCTCTTGAACGCTTTCTTTGCTAAAATCTAGGGAGAAATCTTTCAACACATGGCGATACATCTCGCTAAAGCCATCCACCCACCATATAAAAAAAACAAAAATACTCATTAGCCCGGCCAATAACCCTAAAACCCCCACCACTTCCATGCTTTTAGGCACATTGCCTTATTCTCTGGCTTTTTGGATTTTTTTCGCGCTAGGGAGTTCGGTTTTTTCTTCTTCAGCCATTGGCCCTCTTTTTTAAAATTTGAACGGCTAATTCATAGTCTTTTAGGGTGTTGAGATTTAAAAATTCTTCTTCTTTATCAAAATGGATAGCGATAGAGGGGGTATTTTTCATAAGATCGCTCAAGCGATAATTTTGCGTTTTAAGAGCGTAACTAAGAGCGTTAAGGGTGCTTTGATGCCACAGAGAAATTAAATAATGTTCTTTTGTAGGGCTTTTAGCATAGATTACGCTAAAATTTTTAATCCCACAAAGAGCCTTGATGCTCTCAAAGGACACTAAAGGCGTATCTATAGGGATAAAAAAAATATAAGGGGTTTGCAGCGTTAAAAAAGCGTTATGAATGCCAAAAAGGGGTGAAAAAAGATCGCCCTCTCTTTCTAAAAGATAGGGAGCGTTTAGTTCATACGATTTTTTAGAGCTGATAATGACTTTTTTGAAAAGTTTTAAAAGGCGCGAGTATTGGTATTCTAAAAGGCTAGAATACGATTTTAAAGGCATGAGAGCCTTATTGATTTGAATATTATTGATGGTAAAACGAGAGCTTTTGCCCCCAGCTAATAAAACGCAAGGAATGTTATCAATGATAGGGTTTTTCAAAAGATTTATCCATGTTTAATGTTGTTAAGTCATTGTTTTATTATGTTACACTAAAAGCTTAAATAAAAGGGCATAAGGGGTAAAGGGAGTGTTGGTAGATAGTTTTAATAGGGTTATTGACTATATTAGGGTTTCTGTAACCAAACAATGTAATTTCAGGTGTCAGTATTGCATGCCTGCTACGCCATTAGATTTTTTTGATGATGAAGAATTATTGCCTTTGGATAATGTTTTAGAATTTCTTAAAATCGCCATTGATGAGGGCGTTAAAAAAATCAGAATCACTGGTGGTGAGCCATTGTTACGCAAGGGTTTAGACGAATTTATCGCTAAACTACACGCTTACAATAAGGAAGTAGCGTTAGTTTTAAGCACTAATGGTTTTTTACTCAAAAAAATGGCTAAGGGTTTAAAAGATGCCGGGTTATCACGGGTGAATGTTTCATTAGATTCTTTAAAAAGCGATAGGGTTTTAAAAATCTCTCAAAAAGACGCTCTTAAAAATACTCTAGAAGGGATTGAAGAGTCCTTGAAAGTGGGTTTAAAACTCAAATTAAACACGGTTGTGATGAAAAGCGTTAATGATGATGAAATCTTAGATCTTTTAGAATACGCAAAAAATAGGCGCATACAAATCCGCTACATTGAATTTATGGAAAATACGCATGCTAAAAGTTTGGTTAAAGGCTTGAAAGAGGAAGAAATTTTAGATCTAATCGCTCAAAAATACAAAATAATGGAGACAGAAAAACCCAAACAAGGGTCTTCTAAAATCTACACGCTAGAAAATGGCTATCAATTTGGCATTATCGCTCCGCATAGCGATGATTTTTGCCAATCTTGCAATCGTATCCGCTTGGCTTCTGATGGCAAAATTTGCCCATGTTTATACTATCAAGACGCCATAGACGCTAAAGAGGCGATCATCAATAAAGATACAAAAATGATGGAAAAGCTTTTAAAACAATCCATCATCAATAAACCAGAAAAAAACATGTGGAATGATAAAAACAGCGAAACTCCCACAAGGGCGTTTTACTACACAGGGGGGTAGGGGAAAATATTTATTATTTTAAATCTTTTTATAAAAATAAGGCGGTTTGTTTAGGATTTTTGGTTATAGTGGTTAGGATCAAACAATAAGGAGTGCCTTATGGAAAAAGTTCTAGCGTTTTTTATTTCCGGCTTTTTTAGTTTCCGGTCTTTTCGGGGGGGGGGGGGTTACTTATAAGCATACCCTAAACCTTTTAAAATCCCCCAAATCTCTCGCTTTTTTTAAATCTTTCTTTTTTGGAGTTGAGTCATGAAAAAAGATCGAGAGAAAAAACAAAAATACAGCAACATTACAGATGCAACCACCATGGGTTCAACTGCTGAAGAGAGTGCACTCTATGCTAGCGCCAATAGAGAGCATTTTTCTGCTTGGGATAGATTAGAAGAGATCTCAAAAAGGAAGATAAACCCCAAGTATATTAATCAAAATATCCACCAACAGGCGGGGTATTCTGCTGAAATCAAAGAGCAAGCCCGTGTTAATGCGAATAATACCCTTGCAAAAAAAGGGGAAAGGGTATGGCAGTATGATGATCTTTCTAGCGAGAAAAAGGCTCATGTTAAAAAGCTTTCCCCAAACTATGCCACGCCCAGCAAGAACCACGAAATCGTGGATTATATCAGTGTGGATGAAAAGGGGAATGTCATTCCTGGCACGGCTACGCAAAGTAAATTTGTGGGCAGAAATGGTGAGGAGTGTTTTAAAAAACTCTTATCTAAAGACTATGAAAAATACTTTGAAAACGGTGCGAAGATGAAAATCGCTAGGAATCATTATGGCGATTTTCAAAAAGCCGCTCATTTAGAGGAAAAACTCCAAAAATGCAAAACAATCAAAGCCCATACAAGGCCTGCGAGCGCCACTAAAAGAGAGGCGATTGAAGCCAGATTGAACCCAAATCTCTCCACTGCCAAAGATGTTACCAGCATTTCGCATCAAGCAGGAATGAACGCTATGCAAACCGGTGCGTTGATAGGTGGTGGGGTCTCACTCGTAACGAATGTTTATGAATGTGTCGCAAATGGCAAGGATCCTATAAAAGCGATCAAGCACACCGCCATTGCTACCCTAAAGGGTGGAGTGCTTAGTTATGGCAGCGCGTTTGCAAGCTCATCTTTAGGAGGTTGGATGCAAAGCAGCGCTAATAAAATTATCCAAAGCCTTGGCAAGGGTTCAGTGCCTGCAATGATTATGGGTACTTGTGCGGCAAACGTCACGATATTAGGCCGCTATTTTTCTGGAAAGATTGATAAAACAGAGCTTCTTAAACAGCTTGGGAAAGCTAACGCCACTCTTGTAAGTAGTGGGGCTATGGCAGTTGCTGGTCAAGCACTCATCCCCATTCCTGTGGTTGGGGCGTTGATTGGGGGCTTTGTGGGTGCAGCGTTGAGTGAAACTTTTTTTAACGCTTTTCTAAAGGCTCGTGAAGAGGCTAAATTGGCGTGCCAAAGGCGTATTGAGATTGAAAGAGAATGCCGTGAAATCATCAAGCTGTTAGAGATTTATCAAAATCAATTTAAGGAGGTGTTTGAGCAATATTTTCATGAAACTACCAAGTTTTTCAATCAGAGTTTTAATGAGCTTTGTAGAGCAAGTTATACAGGGGATGCAGATCTAAGTATAGGAGTCAATAATAAGATCCAAGAAAGACTAGGCCAAAAGCCGTTATTTGATAATAAACAAGAAGGCTGGGAACTCATTACTAGCAATAAAAACATAAGAATGTAAAGGAGAAAACATGGAAAAAAATGATAGATATGCGATTGTAACCAATGTGATAGAGCCGCTAGAAAAGGGTGGTTCTTTCAATCAAAGAGATCGTGAGAAATTCGCGCAAGCCGCTAGAACGCATGGGATTGAAGATAGCGTTATTGAATAGATTATTGACATTGGTCAAGCGCTTCATTTAGTTTATCGTCATAAAGATCGGCTTGATGCAAGCGATTTGCCAAGAGAACAGAAGAAAGCCATGCGTGCTGATGAGAGATCGGCTATCGAGCATGTGGTCTCTGCTACACGAGAATTGGTTGCAAGAAATCTTAAAAAACAAAAATAACATTTAAGGAGAAAACATGCCATTACCATTTATTTTAGGAGGATTAGCCCTAGCGGCAGCAGGATACGGATTTAAAAAGGGGATTGATGCGCTCGATGCCGATTGTGAAGCTGATGAATTTATCGAAAAGGCAGAGAGTTTAAAAGAGTAAGCAGCTAAAAAGGCTGAGTCTGCTCAGTCTGATTGCAAATTGGCTTTTGCAAGGTTTGGCGAGAAAAAACTCCGTGTTTTAAGCCATAGCGTTCCAAACTTTTTGGATCATTTCCACCGATTGAATCGCAGTAGGATTATTATTGAAGGTATCAACATGCAAGACATTCAACGCCAGGTTTCAGACGCGCGAAAAATCACCAACCAACTTAATGCCAACGGTATTGATGGAGACTCTGTTACGATACCTCTCGTTACAATCAAAAAGAAAAAGATCAACTCAGCGTTACCGTTTCAACGCTCTCTAGTTTGAGCACTTTTTTGAAAGTCTCTATCATGGACAAACACCAAAAGCTCAATGAAAAAGCGCAAAACGCTCTCAATCTCATGCGAAATCAGATAAATGCCCTAGAAAGCGGGCAAGAAAGCGGGCGTTATGATGTGGCGATGATCCAATCCAATCAAAAAGATTTTGAAAACTTGTGAAAAGGGATCGCTTGGGGGCTTGAAAGATAAAGGGCTTTAAAGGTGAAGATATAAAAAGATGAAAGGATCACAAGAAAAGCCTAATCGTTTCCCTTGCACCTCTTGTGGGCTTTGCTGTAAAAATATCACCGGGATTATTGAGCTTATTGAGTTTGATGCTGGCAATGGGGTGTGCAAGTTTTTGGATTTAGAAACCAATCTGTGCAAGATTTATGAATCGCGCCCATTAATTTGCAGGGTTGATGAAGTGCATAAAAAGCTTTATCCCCACATCCCGCTTAAGGAGTTTTATGCCAAAAACGCAGAGGTTTGTAACGCTTTGCAAGAAGCAAACCACATGGATATAAGTTTTAGGGTTATTCTTAATCAATAATTTTTAATTTATTGTTCCACAAACACCGCATCAACCAAATCTGCTATAAAGCGTTCTTCATCAAAAGCGATCAAATCGTCTTCTTTTTCGCCCATTCCTAAATAAAGAATGGGTAATTTCAACTCATACAGCACGCTTAAAATCGCTCCGCCTTTAGAAGTGCCATCAAGCTTAGTCATAATCACGCCGTCTAACGCCAAAGTCTCATGGAAAATTTTGGCTTGCGTGAGCCCAGAACTCCCTTGCGTGCCGTCTAAAATAAGGAATTTATAAAAGGGGGCGTCTTTTAAAACTTTAGAGCAGGTGCGTGCGATTTTAGAAAGCTCGTTTTTAAGGTTAGTCTGGTTGTGTAGCCTCCCGGCGGTGTCTATAAAAACTTCATCTATATTTTTAGCGATCGCGCTTTCTATGGTGTTATAAGCTAAAGAGCTTGGATCGCTCCCTTCTTTAGCGCTAATGACTTGAATGTTAAGTTTTTCGCCCCATAACTGGAGCTGTTTGACTGCGGCCGCTCTAAAGGTATCGCCTGCCCCTAAAAGCGCTTTTTTATGCTGTTTTAAAGAGAGCTTAGCCAATTTAGCGATCGTTGTGGTTTTACCCGCCCCATTAACCCCCACGATTAAGTGCACTAAGGGTTTTGTGGTGATAGTCTTTAGGCGGGTTTTATCATAATAGCTTTCCCCACGCACAAAACGCAACAAAGCGACTTCTAATTGCTTGGGCGTAATTAAATCGCCTAAATGCTTTAACAAGCTCTCTATCAAGTCGTATTGGATGTCAAAGCCAATCAAAATTTCTTCTAATTCCTCTTTAGGGATATTTTCACGCTTTTTTTCTTTCTCTTCGCCCTTAATCTTATTGACAATTTTTTTGAAAAAATTAAACATGGTTTTTTAATCCTTTAAATTGGAAATATCAAATTGGAGCATTTCTATTGGCACGATCCCCTGATATATTTTAATCAATTGGTGTTTGTGGTATAAGAGCATGTTAAAAGAATGGTTTAAAGCGTTATGGTTTAAATGAATAAAAAGAGCGGTATCTTTAGGGTTTAAAATCATAAAATCAGCTTGAAAGGGTGCAATAAAGTCTTTGATTGCATCGCTTGAATAGGGTTTATTGAGTAAAATAAGCACCCTCAAACGATCTTTAAAAGTTTTTTTTAAGATGTTAAAGCTGGGGGCGTAATCTTTTAAAGAATTATCTAAAGCGCTTAAAACTAATAGGGTAGGGGTGTTAGAATCCGGGCTGATATTTAGAGAATCTAAATCGCCTGTGATGGTGTATTCTTGGTTATTCAAATCCATAGCGGTGTAGGTTTTAGGGCTATCTTGTTGGGTGGTATTGTTTTGAGAATCTTGAGATTTTTGAGAATTTTTACAAGCGCTAAAACCTAACAAAACGAAAAAAACCAGCACGATAAAACGCAAAAAATAAGCCTTAATTCTCATTATAAACACATCCTTAAGAATAATAAAATGGTAACTAATAACCTAAAATTATACTATAATGTAAGTCTAAAATTTAAGGATTATAACCATTAAAACGATTTTTAGAGATTTTTGTAAAGAACGCTTAAAAAGGGCTAAACCAACCAAAGATAAAGCAGTCAGGGATAAATTGGCTTGTAGGCTTTTATTTTGGAAACTCAAAGATTATCAAAATATTTTATTGTATAGCCCATTAGGGCATGAGCTTGACATTAGGCCTTTGATTTTGAAGTTAAGACAAAAAGATAAGCGCGTGTGGTTGCCTAAAAGCATCAAAAAAGGCGCTCATTTTTCTAAAGAGGGTTTCACTATCGCACCCTTTAGGTTGCCCTTAAGGCGTTTGGGGTGGTTTGATGAGCCGAGTTTGTCGCGCTATTATAAGCGGGAATTAGATTGCATTGTCGTGCCGATTTTAGGAATGGATACAAGATTTAGGCGCGTGGGTTTTGGGCTAGGCATGTATGATAGGAGTTTGCCCCAATTACTCAAAAAGCAACTAAAACGCCCCTTAATCGTGTTTGTGAGTAGGGAATTAGCGTTAGCTAATGGTATTCTCACAAACGCCTATGACATTGAAGCGAATCTTTACATGAATGCTCGTATCGTTATGAAGAATGATAAAAGGAAACATTATGAGCGGCGGGTTAATTTACATTTCATTAGAAGTCTTGGTAGCGTGTTTGATTACCGCTCTAGTCATGTATTATGTGATGAAAAAGATCTATTATGCTAGAGGGCAAGCCACTTTAAAAAGCGCTTCAGCTAAAGCCAAATTAATGGAGTTTCAAGCGAAATCTTTCGTGGAGGCTGAAGAGATGCGCATGAAAAGCCAAGAATGCAAATTGCAACAACAATATGAAAACAAGAACTTGCAACTCCAAATCCATTTTGATAAAAAAGAAGCGCATTTGAAGCATTTAGAAGCGCAACACAAAGAATTTGTAAGAGATGAAAAACGCTATTTAGAAAAAGAAAAAAAAGAGCTTGAAAAAGAACGCCAAATTTTAGAACAGGAGAGAGAAAATTTTAAAAAACAGCGTGCTGTTTGCAAAGAAGCTCAAGCCAAAGCGTTAGACGCGATGCTCAATTACATGGCTTACACTAAAGATGAAATTAAAAGCATGATCTTGGAGCAATTAGAAGAGGAACTAGAAGCGCAAAAAAGCGCGTTAATCAGGCGTTATGAAAAAGAAGCCAAAGAAGAGGGCAAGAAAAAATCGTATGCCATTTTAGCGGAAGCGACAGCCCGTTTTGCGGGCGATTATGCGACAGAGAATTTAACAAGCCATATCGCTTTGCCTTGCTCAGATTATGTGGGTCGTGTGATAGGAAAAGACGGGAAAAACATTGAAGCGTTTAAAAAGATTAGTGGGGTGGATATAGAATTTAGCGAAGACGGCAGCGAATTGTGCTTGTCCAGTTTCAATATTTATCGGCGTGAAGTGGCGAGCGAGACGATTAAAATTTTAATAGAAGACGGCCGTATCCAGCCTAACAGGATTGAAGAGGTTTATCACAGAGTCGCGCGCAACATGGAAAAAGAACTGCTTTTTGAAGGAGAGAGCGTGGTGCTAGAATTAGAGCTTGGGGCTATGGAAGATGAGCTTAAAATTTTAATAGGCAAAATGCGTTATCGTTCTAGTTTTGGGCAAAACGCTTTACAGCATTCTAAGGAAGTCGCTCTTTTAGCCGGCTTGATTGCAGAACAGCTTGGGGGGGATAAAAAACTCGCCAGAAGAGCGGGTATTTTGCATGATATTGGTAAAGCGCTCACTCAAGAGCTTGGGAGAGACCATGTGAATTTAGGGGTTGAGGTGTGCAAGCGCCATAAAGAAGACCCGGTCGTGATCAATGCGATTTATGCCCACCATGGGCATGAAGAGATCATGAGCGTGGAGTGCGCGAGCGTGTGCGCAGCTGATGCGCTTTCTGCAGGGCGTCCTGGGGCTAGGAGAAAGAGCGATGAAGAATACGCTAAACGCATGCAAGCTTTAGAAGAGATTGCGCTAGAATTTGATGGGGTGGAAAAAGCGTATGCGATGGAGAGCGGGCGAGAATTAAGAGTGATTGTCAAATCCAACCAAGTTAGGGACAATCAAGTGCCTATTATTGCCAGAAAGATCGCTAAAAAGATAGAAGAGAGTGCTCAGTATGTGGGTGAAGTGGGCGTGCAAGTGGTGCGAGAAAATCGTTTCAAAACGACTGCTACACTCAAGCAATAATCAAGCCTTTTTCCCGCACCTTTTCCAAATGCCTTTAGAAAAAACTTTATAGTAGATGAATGAGCGCAAAAAAGTTTCTGATGCGATCACTGCAAAAATAAATTCCACCTTAAAATGATGAATTAAAAGCAAGTAAATGGGCATGATTCTTAACCCCCATAAGCTTAGGGTGTTAATATACAGTGAAACTTTAGAAATGCCAGCCCCTCTAAAAACTCCATCTAGCACAAAATACCCAATTAAGGGGGCTTGAGAGAGACCCACAGCGATCAAATAAGATCGCGCCACTTCCAAAACTTCTCCATCTTGAGAAAAAAGGCTCGCGAATTCTTTAGCGAATAAGACTAAAACAATCCCTAAAACCCCCATTAAACCCATAGAGATTTTTAAAATCAAATGCGCGTATTCTGTGGCGATCTTTGGCTTGTTCGCCCCTAAATTTTGCCCTGTTAAAACCATCGCTGCAATCATAAACCCAAATCCGGGCATGAACGAAAAGGTTTCAACCCTAATACCTATTTGCATGCCCGCTAACACTTTATCCCCATAGCTCGCTACAAATTTGGATAAGAGTATTAAAGAAAACAAGCTCAATAAGCGCTCAAACCCGGCCGGCCAACCCACTCTAAACATGGTTTTTAAAAAAGAAAAATGAAAGGTTATTTTGAATTTTAAAGGGATTTTTTTAATTTGTATCCAAACACCAAGCGCGAGTAATTCCCAATAAGAGACAACCACATTCGCTAAAGCAGAGCCTACAATCCCCATTTCTTTAAAACCAAAATCCCCAAAAATCAAGGCTTGATTCAAGAAAATGCATGCAATGACCATGATGATTTTGACAATAAAGGGGGTTAGGGTGTCTGAAAAGCTAGCGAGCGCTGAAACTAAAACATTTTTTAAAAAAATACTCGGTAGCGCGATAACTAAGACTTCTAAATAATCTTGCGTCAATTGGCGCGAAGGATTTTGTAATTGCATCCAATTTAAAAAAGGCTCAATCAAAAAATAAGAAACAAACAGCACGCCCAAACAAATCACAAACGCCCCTATAAAAATACTGGAAAAAGCGTGGTTGATTTGAGTAAAATCCCTAGCCCCCACAAGCCTAGAAAGAATGGCGTTAGTGCCGGTGTATAAAATCGTGTTGATGCCATAAAAAAGCATCAAAAATTGCAAGCCCACCCCTAAAGCCACAATGTGATGGTGCGAAATCTTACCCACAAAAAAAACCGAGAGCGCGACTACTAGCACGTCTAAAAAAGCATTGACCCCAGAGGGTAAGGCTAAAGAAAAGATTTTCTTAACTTGATAGATTAGCCTAATAGTAACGCTCCAAGAACTCCAAAAACAATCAAAGGGAGGTTATAGACTAAAAAAGTCGGCACGCATGTGTCATAGATATGATTGTGTTGGTTGTCTGCGTTAAGCCCGCAAGTGGGCCCCATGGTGCTATCGCTAGCCGGTGAGCCTGCATCACCTAAAGCTGCGGCTATGCCGATGAGTAAAATCGTAGATTCTATGCTAAAACCTAATTTCGCGCATAAAGGGACATAAAACACAGCGATGATAGGGATAGTGCCAAAAGAAGTCCCTATCCCCATAGTGATAAAAAGCCCTACAACAAGCATTAAAAAAGCCCCTAAAAGCTTCCCTTGGACTACGCTTGTGATCGCATTCACTAAGCCCTCTATCGCATGCACTTTTTGCAACACTTCTCCAAACCCGCTAGCCACTAACATCACAAAAGCGATAAACGCCATCATTTTCACGCTATCGTCCATTAAAGAGTCTGTTTCTTTAAACTTAATGCCACGGCCTAGTAAGATAATCGCTAACGCTAAAAAGGCGGCTAAGGGCATCGAATCGGTGGCTAATTGGATCACAAACGCCACGACAATCCCTATAAAAGTCAAGTAGTCATGGTAGTTTAATTGAAGCGAGGCGTAATTTTCTATATCAAAAGATTTTTTTTTGTAGCGCCTGGGTTTTTTGTATAGCGTTAATACAGCAACAAGCAGCCCAACAACCATCGCTAACCCCGCTATCCACATCACTCCTGTGATTTGCGCTATGGTGGTGCTAACGCCATTAGCTTTTAATTGCTCTAAAATGGTGGTTTGAAAAATCAAGCCAAACCCTACAGGAAGCACCAAGTAGGGGGCTTGCAAGCCAAAGGTTAAAGCGCAAGCGACCGCTCTTCTATCCAATTCTAGCCGGTTCATTAAATGCAAAAGAGGGGGGATTAAAATAGGGATAAAAGCGATATGCACCGGCACTAAATTTTGCGAAAAACATGCGATGAAAGCGATCAAAAAGCAAAAAGTGGATCGCTTGTAATTCATTAGGCCTATTAATTTACTCAAAGCGACTTTAATGAGATTGCTTTTAGCGATCGCTACCGCTAAAGCCCCTAAAAGGATGTAGCTTAAAGCGATGTTTAAATTGCCCTTCATGCCGTCTATCATTACATTAAAACTCTCCGTGATCCCAAGCCCTCCCATAAGTCCTGCTATGAGAGCCGCGCTAATCATAGAAAGCATGACATTGAGTCTTAAAAGGCTAAGAACGCACATGCAAATGATAGCCACAAAGGCGGGATTGCTCCATACAGAGCTATTTTCTAGCATTTTTGCTCCTTGTTAAAATGAAAATACCGCGCAAAAATGATAGAATTTTTGCACTTGTTTGGTGCAAAAAATTGCATCTACCATGTTTAATCCTTTCTAACCTTAAATTTTAAACTGATTGACTGATTAAATATAGCGTTTCAACAAATCGTTATAAAAATCAATGCGTCTGTCTCTTAGAAACGGCCACATTCGGCGCACTTCTTCGGTGCGTTCTAAATCAATTTCCGCATACAAAATTTCTTCTTTATCGCTCGCTTTAGCTAAAAATTCGCCCAAAGCCCCCACCACAAAACTAGAGCCAAAAAAAGTAATGCCTCCCTTAATCGCGCCACTAGGATCTAACTCCACGCCCACTCTGTTAGTCGCAATCAAAGGCAAGCCATTAGCGATCGCATGCCCTCTTTGGATGGTCTCCCATGCGTTTTGCTGACGCTTTTTTTCTTCATTAGAGTCTTCTTCTAAAAACCCTATCGCGCTAGGATAGATTAAGATTTCTGCCCCTTTTAAAGCCATGATCCTTGCTGCTTCAGGATACCACTGATCCCAGCACACCATAAGCCCTAATTTCCCCACGCTTGTAATAATAGGTTCAAAGCCCAAATCCCCCGGCGTGAAATAAAATTTTTCATAAAACCCCGGGTCATCAGGAATGTGCATTTTGCGATACACTCCAGCGATTGAGCCATCTTTTTCAAACACAACCGCGCTGTTGTGATACAACCCTTTAGCGCGCTTTTCAAATAAAGAAGCGATAAGCACCACTTGAAATTTTTGAGCTAAAGCGCTAAAAAAAGCCTTATCTTCTTCAAAATATTCGCCCAAATCAAAAAATTTAGGGTTTTCGCTCTGGCAAAAATAACTATAAGGGTTTAATTCTTGCAACACCACTAAATTGGTCTTAGGGTGTTTTTTTAGTGCTTGTTCAAGCAAGTTGGCTGTATGCTCTATGGTTTTTTTTCTAGAGCCACAATAAGCATGCTGGAGGACGCTCGCACAAATCATGTTTCACTCTTCTTCATAATCAGAGTTATAGTCTTCATAATCGTCATCATCATAGACATTCTTATAATCCCCATACTCTTCATATTCTTCTTCAAAACCCTCTAATTCTTCTTCAAAATCTTCCAATTCGTCTTCGTAATCTTTCATTCCACTTCCTTTCGTTGTTAATATCTTATTTGATAATATCTTGCACGACTTCACTCGCTATTTGCAGACCAAAACTCGCCGTAACCGCATTAAAACTCCCAAGCTCTATGCAATGCGGGACTTCAGGGCTAAAAACCACTTTAAAATCCCCTTTAAAACGGCGTTTTTTTAAAAAATCCCTAAATTTACGCCCGAATTTATCGCCATAGCTTTCCCACACGCTCCCCACTTGGATGTGTTTAGGGTTCAAACGCTTCGCACTCCCCATAGAGCTGATAAATTTCCCGTAAGCGAAATTCTGGCATTTTATCGCCAAGCTTGTTTTAATAGGCAAATCGTCCATGCAATCTAAAATGTAATCATAATCTCTAAAATTAAATGAATTTAAAAACGCTTCATCTATGCGATAATTCAAAGCTTGAATGCCCTTATAGAGATCTTGCAACACCAACACTTTAGATTCTCCTATCCTTTCTGATCCAATCTGGCGGTTTTGATTGGTAACATCAAACACGTCTTTGTCAATGATGGTGATTTGACCTATCCCCACACGATACAATGCATCTAGCGCAAAGCCCCCAACGCCCCCCACACCACAGATTAAAACCCTTTGTTGGCGGATTTTTTCAAAATCGTTTTTAAACAACCACCTTATGCGCGTGAATCTATCTATGGGTTCAGACAATCTATAGCCTTCAATAAAAATAGTGATTTTATTGTATCGTAGTTTAAAAAATCTAAGACAAAAATTTTTGAATCTTCTTAGCCTTATGCATTTGCGATTGCAGTTCTTCTTTTTCTTTTTCTAATAGTTCAATGCTTTGGGCTATCATTTCCTTAAGGCTTAAAAGCGTGTCTAAATCTAAATCTTTTATTTGCTCTAAAGAAAGGCGCTCTATCAATGAAAAGGCGAGTTTAGAATCTCTTTTAACAAGAGCGATTTTAAAGGAATCTAATAACGCATTAGGCGAGTTCATCTGAATGGATTTCCCTCCAAGCTTCTAACAACCCCCTAGCCACATTCAACACCAAATCAATCTTACTCGCGTCATTTTCCACATTGGCTTGCGTTAAAACTTTGATTTGATGGGTGTATAAGCCTGTAAGATACACCGCCACTTCCCCCCCTTTTTCATAATCTAAAATATTCAACAATTCCGTGAAAATATCCGTAACCCTGTTAATATAATAGATTTTTTTTTCAATGTCTTCATTTTCAATACAGCGTTTGGCTTGCGAGGAAAATCTCAAAATCCCTTCATAAAGCATTTCAATGAGTTTTGCTGGGGATTCCACACTCACTCGGTTATGCTGGTAGGCTTGATAAGCGTTAGCGTATTGCATAATGTTCCTTTATCCTTTAAAATTGATAATTCTCTGTTTTTTTTTAATTCTTTTTAGCCGCCGCTTGATCGATCATCATTTGCACGGAATTGAATTTTTGATTGGCTTTAGAAATTTGGCTATCATAAGCGGCAAAACGCTCCGCCATGATGTTGTAGCGGGTTTTTAAAAGCTCTTGAGCGTTTTCTTTGTCTTTGGTCAGGCTTTTAGCGTCTCTGTCCAGGGAATCTTCATAAATCTTTAATTTAGCGTTCCCTCCGTCTATGAGATTGGCGATGACTTGATTGAATTTAGAAAAAATACCCTCTTGGTGGATTTCTCTGCCCCCCATATCCTTGCTATCGCTCCCATAAAAAAAGTCTTGAGTCGCTTTAGGATTAGAATTTAAGGCACTACTCAATTTAGCTTCATCCAAACTCATCACGCCCTTATCGTCTAAACTAAGCCCGTATTTCATCAAGCTTTCTACCCCATTATCCGTATGCACGCTATAAGAAAACACGTTATTAAGAGAGGATCTAATGGTGCGAATATCGCCCACGCCGTTAAAAATCCCAGCGATTTTAGTGTCAGCGTCATAGCGCGTGTCTTCATCTAATTTAGGGATAAGCTCATTATAGGCTTTGACAAATTCTTTAAGGCTGTCTATAATGGCTTGATTGTCCCTGCTCACGCTGATAATGGCAGGTTTATTAGGCTCTGTGGTTTGCTCTAAAGTGATATTAACCCCGTTAATCACATCATTGATCTCATTAGTGGGGCGTGTGATGCTCACCCCATTATAAGTGAATTGCGAATCGCTCGCTTTTTGCAAATTTTTAGACATAAAAAGCGTGTTTTGTGAAGCTTCATAAGATTGCACCATGCCAGCGTTCAAACCCAAATCTTTCAAACTATTCTTGCCTAAAGCGTCCTCGCCCTTAATCGTGAGCATTCCTGTTTTAGAATTGATCACAAGCTTGCCTTCGGCGTTCTTAAACGCATTCAAGCCTTCTTTGGAATTGATCGCTTGAATGATAGCGTCTGTGTTTTCTTCACTGGTGTTGCTTTCTTTGGTTAAAGCGCTCAAATCCAGTTTTTGGCCATTCAAGCTAACCACCCCTTCTAATTTACCCTCTTTTATGGTGCGAGAGCTTTTCAATAAATCGCTTTCTTGGGTGGTGGTTTGCAAAAAACCAAGCTCTTTAGCCTTACTCCCTTTAATTTCAATGTTTCCCCCACGCCTGTCATTAATGATTAAAGACTCCCCCCCATGAAGAGTGTCTATAGAAATATCCCCATTAGCGATCAAATCTTTAAAATTAGGGTCATTTTCTAAAGCCTGCTCCATCGCTTTTTGGATTGCGGTGTTTTTTTGTTTGATAGAAGCGCTTTCAGGGAGTTCTAGCATGATGGGGACTTCATGCATGCTCCCATCAGCCCCCTTTAAATTCAAACTCAATTCGCTTTTCCCGGCTCCATCAAGTCCTAAAGAAAGGGCGTTTTTGTTAGTGAGCGTGGATTGGAGGTGTGAGCCAAAATAGATGCGGTTGTCTTCGCCGGTGTTTTTGGTATTCACCATTAATTGGTAGGGGTCATTCCCTCCTGTTTTCATCACAATGCCCATCACTTCGCCATTGGTAGCGTCCGTGATGCTTTGAGCCACATCGCCTAAAGTCATTCCTGCTTTAATATCAACGGCGTAGTCCTTGTTTTGCGTGTAAAATTTGAGCGTGGTATCCACTTGGCTAAAAATATCATCTCTTGAAGAAAATTTCGCCCCTAGTTCGTTAATATCGCCTTGCGCTAAATTTTGCACATCCACTTTAATATCTTGGATAGGCACGCCAGCCCCCACGCTCGCGCTCAACGCATCGCCTGTAACATTGCTTTTTCGGCTGATATAAGTGGAATAATCTGAAAGCGTTTTAACCGGGCCTTTTAGAGATGAAAGGAGCGTTTTAATTTCTACAAGGGCTTTTTGTTTTTCAACATTTTGCTCCATTTTCTTGTCTAGTGGGGCGATTAACGCTTTTTCATCAGCGTCCTTAAGCTTGTCAATCACATCATAATTCAAAACCTTACTGCCAAGCCCTAATGAGCTTAATGAACCTATTGCCATGTTTTACCTCTAATGTTTAGCCTCTTTTATCAAAGATAATGCCTATCACATCGCGCATTCTTTGCATAAGCTCCACGGCTTCTTTAGAGGGTATTTCTCTTATCACCTTATCCCCATTAGCGTCTTTGACTGAAACCACTAACCCTTTGATCGTATCGTTATAACTAAAATTAATATCCGTGCCAATGCGTTTCATTTCTTCATTCAGACGCTCGCTCAATAATTCTAGCTTGGGTTTGTATTGATCAGGGTCTATCGTTGTTTTAGATTCATCAATAGTGTTTGTAGTGTTTGTGCGACTGATCTCTTTTGTGGGGGTTGTTTGAACGCTTGTGTGAGATGTGGGAATCCCAATCCCTTGAACTTCATTGACCATAAAAACCTCCAAATTTTTCCATGCCTACAAATATAATGATTTCTTTGTTTGCATAAGCTCTTTAGCCAATATCGGCAATAAAAATGATTTGTTTAATTGCGCGCGATGAGTTCTAAGGGGTTAATGTGCTTTTCTCTCATGGTAACTTCAAAGCCCAAGCGTTGCTCAATGCGCCCTAAAACATAGCCTTTCTGGATCCGCATGCCGCTTTTAATGGTGGGGGCGATTTTATCTAGTTGAGAATAAATCGTGCGGATCCCGTTTTTATGCTCAATGATAACGACTTTTTTAAGCATGTTGATTTCTTTAGCGAACACGATTTTCCCGTCCAAAACATTACGCACCAAAGCGTTTGGGGTTTTTGACACTAGCGTAATAGACTCGCTAAAAATTTTTAAATTATAAACCGGATCAATATAGGGGCCAAATTTTTGCACCACTTCATAATCGTTCAAAGGAGCGATCGTTTTTGGCCCGTTATAGCTCGTGGTGTTGATATTTTGATAAGAGTTCGCCACTTGTTTGACTTCTAAGGCTTGAGAAGATTTTTTCAAACTGACCCTCTCTTCATTTTCTCTGTTTTGTTTGATGATATTCAAGCGTTTTAAAAGGGCGTTCAAGTTCTGGCGCTCTTTTTCTAAAAGGGTTAATCGTTGGTTATAGATCGCATAGTCTTTTTGCATGCTCAAAATGAGCTTATTTTGTTCGGTTTGCAAGGATTTTAAGGTTACTTCACGAGTTTTTTGCTCGTCTATGACAGATGAGATTTTTTGAATGCTGCTTTTGACTTTCAAAGCTTGCACGTTGAGATCCTTTTCTTCTTGGCTTAGTTGCGACATTTTAGACAGGGTGCTTTGGTGCAAGTTTTCAAACGCTACTTGTAAAATCACATCATTAGAAGAGGCTAAATTCTGCCCCTTTAGGGCTTGTGAAAAAAGAAAATCCTCTAAAAGCGTATCAAACACCCTCTTTTGTAAAAATGATCGCTGTTTTTGCAAATGATCTAAAGACTTGCGGTAGTTGGTTAGGACTTTTTCTTGCGCCAAACTTTCGTTACGATTTTTTTCAAGACTCTTTTTTAAAGCCGCCATTTGGCGCTCCATCTCAGCTTTTTGAAGCTCTTTAGAGCGGATCGCTTCGCCTAAAGAACTCAAACGGCTGTTTAGTTGGTTTTTTTCTTCATGGGTTTTTTTCAAAAGGGTTTCTTTATGTTGGATATCTTTAGCAATATCGCTCACTTTTTGCGTGTTAGCTGATAGTAAGGTGGCTAACAAAAACACCCCTAATTTATACATGTCTAGTCCTCCAAGCTACAAGTAAAACAGAAACAAATGAGACCACAAGACTAAAAAGCAGTCCCCATAAAAAATGGTTTAAAACAAACGCGCCTCCTATAATACCCAAAGTATCCATCGTTTTTTCAAAACCTTTTTGCGAAGTGGTATAGAGCATGAGCATGGGGGCTAAAAAACTAGCGATTACAGAATCCATTAAAGCTATTTTATACAAAAACCCGTTTTTAAAAGACACCGAAGCCCCTAATAAATCCATGATCTCTAACCTCTCATGGTATTGATAGATCCAGATGCGGACTTGCTTAAACATCAATAAAACCGATAAGACAAAGACCACTAACGCAAAGATATAGACCGCTGCTTTAATAAAACTCAAGAGATCATACACTTGCATGTAAGTTTTGGCAAAGACTTCAACTTTTTGAACGCCAGGGATTTTGAGCAATTTTTCTTTAATGTTTTCTAAACGCTCTTGAGTGGGGAATGTGGAAAGTTGTAAAGAATAAAAAAAGGGTAAATTCTTTCTTAATTCCTTAAGCCCGTCTGTGCCTAAAGTTTTTTGAAGAGGCTCTAAAGAATAATTAGGATCAATTTCTTTTAACGCTATGATTTCGCTAAAATTTTGACGCAACAATTCCAAGCCTAATTTTTGCGTGCTGGCCAACACGACTGAATAATCTTCAATCAATTTTTTTTCTTTCTGTTCGATCGCTTGATTGATAAACAACACACACTCCAAGCTAAACAATAACGCCACTAGGGGAATGATAAAGGCTAAATGCTTTTTAAGAGTATTCATAAACTTCCCCCTCTTCTATGTAAAATTTTCGGTGATAAGCGCTAAAATTTTTAGGGAATTTGTGCGTAACCACCACGATCGTAGCGTTTAATTGCGTGTTCATGCCCCTTAATAGGCTCCAGATTTTATCGCTAGAATAATCGTCTAAATTCCCGGTAGGCTCATCGGCTAAAATGAGTTCAGGGCAGTTCGCCATAGCCCTAGCCATAGCCACTCGCTGTTGTTCGCCCCCACTGAGCTCTTTGGGGTAGCGGTTAGCCTTATGGCGTAAATCAATATGCCCTAAAAGTTTTTCTAGTTGCAAGTGGCATTCTTCTTTTTTGATCCCACAAATCACCATAGGCAGTTTGATGTTTTGCTCAATCGTGTAATCTTGGATCAATTTATAATCTTGGAAAACCACGCCAATATTTTTACGCAAATCTAAAATCGTCGCTTTTGAAGCGTTGTTCATGTTGATATTGCAAACTTCTAATTTACCGCTAAAAAGTTTTAAATCCCCATAAAACGAACGCAAAAGCGTGCTTTTACCGCTCCCGCTAGGCCCTGAAATGAACACAAAGTCTTTTCGTTTGATGCGTAAATTGGCATGTTTAATGACCGGCTCGTTTTGCTGGTATTGTAAGCATAAATTATTCGCTGCGATGATCACACTCATCCAATTCCCTTTTGGCTTAGGATATTTTGAAGCAAAAGATGCGCTTTGTGGTTGTTTAAGGTTTTTAAGGGGCTTTTATTGAGATAAAAAAGCTTATTTTCTGCCAATAAAACAAACAAACGCACAGGCCAATCAAAATCCCCCATACTCAATTCCACTAAAAAATCCCCCTTATCCTCATAAATATTACAAACATGCACAAAATACCCTTCTTTGATGATTTTTTTGGTTTTTAAAATCGTTTTAACGCTCTTTTTACTCATTGTTATTGTATCAAAAGAAAAATCAAATGCATGGTTATCAAAAGGGGTTTCATCCAATTCTAAAGAATAAATTCTTAAATCATAAATATCTTTTTTGAGTTTATTCCAACGCGCTTCATACTTGCTGACCACCGGGATTTGAGCGTTTTTTTTGATTTCTATCTCGCATTGAAAGTTTTTTAGGGCTAATTTTAGGCTGTCTTCAAAATAAAGGCCATCATCGGTGCGTAATTCCAAAAACCCTCTAGGCTTTAAAACCCTTAAAGCTTCGTTTAAAAATTTTTCGCTTAGCACCCGGCGGTGTTTTTTCTCATTCCATGGCACAGGGAAATGCACAAAAATTTTCTCGCACTTATAATTTGGCATGCTCTCTAAAATCAAACGGCCATCGCCTTGCAAGATGTGCAGATTTTTTAAATCCAACAATTCAATTTGCTTTAACGCTTGCGCGATAGAGGGGGTGTGAATCTCTATCCCTAAGCATGTTTTAGTGGGGTTGTTTTTGGCTAATTCTATCAAATGCCTCCCGCTCCCAAAACCAATTTCGGCTAAAATAGGGGCTTGATTTTTTTGGATAAAGTCTTCAAAAGTTTCTAAATCAAGGGCTTTTTTTTGGCTCGCATGTTTAGAATTTTCTTGCAAATTATGCGAAATGACTTCAAAAGATTGTGAATAAATCCTTAAAGCTTGTTTTAAAATCTCTCTTTTTAAGGGCGTTGCTTTTTCGCTTTTGATCAAAAAATCATCCGCTCGCCGGATTTTTTGCAATAAAAAAACATCACCTTTAAAACTCGCATGCACACAGCTTTTAGTGGGGTGTTTTAAGCTTAAAAATTCCCTATGAAAACAAAAATCCCCTTTGATTATGGGGTATTCTAAAGGCTTGGAATCTAGCTTGGCTAAAAAATGGGGCATTAAAACCCTTTTAGCGCTCTAAAAATAAGCGCACTTCTTTGCTTGGGTGCGACTCTAAACCATCTTTATCCACGCTCACCACTTGATAACGATAAGCCACGCCCACTTTCATGTCCTTATCCACGAATTGGTTTTTGGTGATATTCCCAAAACGCAAAGGGGTTTTAGAATTGGCTTCAAAACGATACACCGCATAAGTGGCTATTTTAGCGCTTGGGTTATTTTCCCATTGAATGAAAGCTGAAGAATCTTGAATAGTCCCTTTAGTGATGATAGGAGCTTCGGGCCTGTCAGCGGTCTCACCCATGGCAGGCTCTTTGGGTAATGCCCCTTCAAGATGCGTTTTATCAAGGGCGACGACTTTATAATAACGAGTGAGGTTGTCTTTTTCTATTTTATCCACATAGGAAGTGTTAGTGGTTTGAGCGATGAATTTGTATTTGTCGTTGCGGTTATTGGAAGCGTAAATGCGATAAGCTATCACATCTTCTTGGCTGGATTTATCCCAACTCAATTCAATGTGTCGTGTGAGATTTTGGCTCACTCTAACATTAGTGATTTCTTTGGGTAAGTCTTTGGTTTTCCCCTCCACTATCACGCTAGGCCTGGATTTATCCCCCATGAAATTTTCGGCGATGACTCGGTAGCGGTATTTTTGCCCATCTTCTAAATCTTTATCAAAAAACTCCACAAACAAGCGGTTTTTTACAGCCCCTACATTTAAAAATTTGCCGTCTTTATTCTGTCTTTGAATGATGTATTTAGAAACGCTGGGATTTGGGTGCGGGCTCCAAAAGACTTTCACGCTTTTAGGGTATTCAAGGCTTGCAAACACGCTTTCTACAGGATTGATAAAAGAGGTTTTTACTAGAATGGGGTCTGAAAGGTTAGAGATTTTATCGCCCTTGTAAGTAGCGAGTTGGTAAGTGTAAGAACTCTCTGTTTCTAGCCCCTCATCATAATAGTGGGTCGCATAAGGGTTTTTAATTGTGGCGATTCTTTTAAGCTTGGAGTCTTTTTTCAAACGATACAAAATAAACCCATCAATATCATAAGTATCAGCGATTTTAGGCCATTCAAAACCCACTGAACTCACATCGTTAATGGTTTTAATAGAATGGACTACCGGAAGATTAGTATCTATATTTTCTTGATTATTAAGGGCTGAAAAAGTATGATTCCTGGTAGAAGAACACCCTATAAAAACCGCTAATACCACACTACTTTGCAATAAAAGCGTGAAGTATTTTTTCTTCATCCAAGACCTCATCTAAATTCTCCTTGTCAAAAACTCTTTTAAGATATTCTAACATATCCTTTAATAGGGGAACTTTAAAGCGCAGTTTTTGCTCGCTTCTGGGGTGTTTGAACTCTATCAAATAGGCATGCAGCATGATTCTTATTTCTTCTTTAAAAAGCGCCCCATTAAGCCCATAAAGATTATCGCCTATGATGTGTCTGTTCAAATATTCTAAATGCGCTCTGATCTGGTGCGTGCGCCCAGTGAATAGTTTAGCCCCTATCAAATCCATGCCATTTTGAGAAGTCAGCAAGCTAGTAAATTCGCTTTTAGAATAGCGGCTTTTTTCTTTTTTAGCCGCTTTGAGCGCTATCATTTTTAAGCGGTTATTGGGGTTTCTTGTCAAATAGCATTCCACGCTCATTTTTTCTTCTTTTAAGGGCGTTGAAAGCAAGGCGATATAATAGCGCCCCATCATTTTGGTTTTGAGCTGCTCGCTCAAATGAACATGGGTAAAATTGTTTTTAGCGATGACAATCCCTCCGCTCGTGTCCTTATCCAAACGATGCACAATCCCATAGCGTTCTTTTAAGCCCAGATTAGAAAGCTCGTAATTTTGAGATTTTAACCAATCCACTAAAGTAGGCTCTTTCACGCTGGGGGCTTTATGGACGACTAGATTAGGGGGCTTATTTAACACCAACAAGTCTTCATCTTCAAAAATGACTTCTATTTCTAAATCAAGCTCTTTTTTTAAAGGTTTGGGCGTGATTTGGGGCGTTAAAAGCGTGATTGTATCACCCTCTTTTAAGGCTAGCCCCCCTTTTTTGACCTCCTTTTTTTGACAAAACACTAACCCCTCTTTAATCAAATTCAATACCTGATTTTTAGAAATTTGCAATTCTTTGGCTAAAAATTCATCAATGCGTTTGTAATGGGTAGGGGCGATGAAAACTTTTTGCATCCAAACTCTTTTTTGCATTTTTAAAAACCATTATTCTACTCAAAACCTTAAAAAAATCCTATTTCATTATTTGAATACGCTATAATCGGTGCACCAACATTGTGTGGCTCAAATCATTTTAAAAGGGGTTCTAATGGAACATAACGGGCATGATAAACTGAACGGCATTTTGCGTGGTTTTTTAGGCAACTCATTCACGCTTGATGGGAAAGAGGGAGGATTGAACATGAGCAAGATGCTTGAACACATCAAAAAAGAAAAACCAAAGATGAATGTTTTGCTCATGGGGGCTACTGGGGTGGGTAAAAGCTCGCTCATTAACGCTCTCTTTGGTAAAGAAATCGCTAAAGCAGGCGTAGGAAAGCCTATCACTCAGCACCTTGAAAAATACATTGATGAACAGAAAGGCTTGGTTTTTTGGGACACTAAAGGCATTGAAGCTGATGATTATCAAAATACCATAGAAAGCCTTAAAAAAGAAATGGAAGATTCTTTTAAAACGCTTGATGAAAAAGAAGCCATTGATGTGGCGTATTTGTGCGTTAAGGAGACTTCTTCTAGGGTTCAAGAGAGAGAGCTATTAAGCTTCGCTAAAAATTGGAATATCCCAACGATTGTCGTTTTCACAAACACAGCCAAAAGGTATGATACATTCGTCCAAAGATCTAAAGAAATCATAGACGAATAATGGGGATTTAAAGGTTTTGTCAGAGCCTATGTGAGGGTCAATTCCGTTGCCTTTTCATTTAGGGGGTTGAAAGTCCCTGTTGAAGGTTTAGAAGAATTGGTAGCTGAAACAGAAAAATGTCTTTCAGACGCTAAAGAAAATAAGAGAAGGCATTTCTTGAGTATTCAAAAAGCTAATATCCAAAAAAGAAAACAGGCCATGATAGAGGAATGTAAAACCATTATCCATGTTGCATCAGGAGCGGCTGGAGCGGCTGGGCTTATCCCCATACCCTTTAGCGATGCGCTCGCTATCGCGCCCATTCAAGCAGGGATGATTTATAAAATGAATGACGCTTTTGGAATGGATTTGGAAGAATCTGTAGCCGCATCATTGATCGCAGGATTGTTAAGCGTAACCGCTGTCGCGCAAGTGGGGAGAACGCTCGTTAATGGTTTCCTTAAATTCATTCCTGTTGTGGGGAGTGTTGCAGGGAGTGCAACCGCTGTAATTATCACAGAAGGCATTGGGTTTGCGTATTTGAAAGTGTTAGAAAAATGCTTTAATGATGAAACGGGCGAAGTCAAATTGCCTGCAATGGATACGATAAAATCTCTCTTTAAGGAGAGTTATCTCAGTTTGGATACCATCAAAAAATTAAAACCATAAGATTAGGGGTTATGAAAAACGCATGGCATTAGACAAAAGAATCTGGATGCATTTTGATCTCTTGCCTTTTGTGTTTATCATCCCCTTGCTTGTGGTTTCTTTTTTATTGATTTTTGAGAGCAGCGCGGTTTTGAGCTTAAAGCAAGGGGTTTATTATGCGATAGGGTTTCTTCTCTTTTGGATCGTGTTTTTTATCCCTTTCAGAAAGCTTGATCGGTGGCTCTTTGTGTTTTATTGGGCGTGCGTTATTTTATTAGCGTTAGTGGATTTTATGGGATCAAGCAAGCTTGGGGCACAGCGATGGCTAGTCATTCCCTTTACCTCTATCACCTTACAGCCTAGCGAACCTGTAAAAATCGCTATCCTTTTATTATTGGCGCATTTGATTAAAATAAACCCACCCCCTTTTAAGGGCTATGATTGGGGCATGTTTTTAAAGCTTAGTTTTTACATTTGCCTACCGGCGGCTTTGATTTTAAAACAGCCTGATTTAGGCACGGCTCTTATTGTATTGATCATGGGTTTTGGGATTTTATTGATCGTGGGTTTAAGGACTAGGGTGTGGCTCCCTCTTTTTATCGCTCTTTTAGTGGCTTCGCCTATCGCTTATCACTTTTTGCACGATTACCAAAAAAAGCGCATCGCAGACTTCCTTTCTGAAAAGCCTAATTACCATGTCATGCAATCCATTATCGCTATAGGATCGGGCGGGTTTTTAGGCAAATCTAAAGAAGCCTGCACGCAAACCAAATTCAAATTCTTGCCTATCGCAACGAGCGATTTTATCTTCGCTTACTTCGTGGAGCGTTTTGGGTTTTTAGGGGCTATGTTGCTTTTTGCGATTTATATAGGCTTGAGTTTGCATTTGTTCTTTTACATGTTTGAGAGCAACAGCGATTGGTTTTTAAAGATTGTAGCCCTTGGGATTTCTATTTTAATCTTTGTTTATTCCAGCGTGAATATCGCCATGACTTTAGGGTTAGCCCCTGTGGTGGGGATTCCCTTGCCATTATTCAGCTATGGGGGGAGCAGTTTTATCACTTTTATGATCCTATTTGGGATCTTAGAAAACCTGCTTGCTTTTCGCTATATTTTTGGATACAATAGCAAACCATCTTTTGGGAATTTTGGATTCTTAGCTCAGCTGGTCAGAGCGCTCGGCTCATAACCGATTGGTCGTAGGTTCAAGTCCTACAGAATCCACCACTCCCCCTTTTTTATCTCTCCCTTTTTAAGTGAAAAGCGATTGGACGCTTTCGTTATGATAAATCCTTCTGATCACTTCTGCAAATAAGGACGCTACGCTTAAAGTGGTGATTTTATCGCATTTTTGAACTAAAGGGATAGAGTTAGTTACCACCACTTCATCTAACGCGCTTTCTTTAATGCGCTTGATCGCATTCCCGCTCAAAACCGCATGCGTGCCTAACGCCATGACAGAAGTTGCCCCCTGTTCTTTTAAGGCCAAAGCGGCTTTACAGATCGTGCCTGCGGTATCAATCATGTCATCCACTAAAATCACATCGCGCTCCTTTGCTGAGCCGATAATATTCATCACTTCGCTTTCATTAGCTTTTTCACGGCGCTTATCCACGATGATCAAATCTAAGCCCATTTGATTGGCAAAATACCTGGCTCTTGTAACCCCACCCACATCAGGGCTAGCGATCACAGGGTTTTTTAACGCTTTAGAGCGGATATAGTCTCTAAAGACGATAGATCCGTATAAATTATCCACCGGCACATCAAAAAAGCCTTGGATTTGCCCGGCATGCAAATCCATCGTAATGATCCTTTCAATCCCCACTTCTTGCATCAAATTAGCGACCATTTTAGCCGTGATAGGCACTCGTGGAGCCGCTTTTCTGTCCTGTCTGGCATAGCCAAAATACGGCAACACCGCTGTGATAGAATTGGCCGAACTGCGCCTTAAAGCATCTACCATGACTAACAATTCCATTAAATTGTCATTGACCGGCACGCAAGTGGGCTGGATAATAAAAATATCCTTACCGCGCACCGATTCGCTGATTTGGATATTGATTTCGCCATCGCTGAATTTCCCTATCACCGCTTTGGATAAGGGAAAGCCTAAATGCTTTGACACTTCTTTGCCAAATGCAGGGTGAGCGCTCCCTGAAAAAATCTTAAACCCACGCATCTTTGCCTTAAACCCACGCGCCTTCATCGCTGACACTCCCTAAAATGAATTAAAATCAATTGTAGCGCACCCAAACTAAAAGCGTTTGTTTTCAATGAAGCTCCTTTTCTAATAAGTTTTTTAACGCAAAATAGGTTTCATTAAGATCCATCCCGCACACCCTAGTTTGAGCGATAACGCTCATAAAATTGCTATCGCCTAAAAACCTAGGCACTAAATGCATGTGCAAATGCTCAGGAATCCCTGCTCCGGCGTTTCTGTGCAAATTCAAACCTAAATTGATCCCTTGAGCGCCATAAGCATACAATGCTTTTAACACTTTAGGCACTAATGCATTTATGTTGAGCCAAGTATTCAGATCTAAAAGTTCCACGCTCGCTTGATGCGCATGGGGAATGATCAACAAATGCCCCGGGTTATAAGGGTAGGCGTTCATCACCACAAAGAGATCGCTATTTCTATAAAGCACTCTGTTTTCTGGATCTTTTGTGGGGTTTTGAGAAATCTCGCAAAAGACACAACTCTTATTTTTCTCTTTCAAATAACTTTCGCGCCAAGGAGCGTATAAATGTTGCATGTTCATTTCCTAAATGTAATTGGGGGCGTCATTAGCAAATAAAATCAAATCGCCTTGAATCGTGGTGGCTTGTAAGATATTTTCCAATTGCGCCTTATCCTTGAGTAAGATTTTTTGGGGGGTTTTCAATTGGGAAGCAATCGTTTTGGAATTCAACTCCCCTGTGATGATAGCGACATCAAAAACCCCATCTATTTTTTGCGCTAAAGCCTCATTACTTTCCACATTGCTTTCCACTAATCCCGGTGTTACGATGACTTTACGCCCTTGATGCAAACTCGCTAAACGAATGCCCTCTAACATGCCCTTTAAATTCCCATTAAAGCTATCGTCTATGATGATTTTTTGATTCACTTCCAAAAGTTGCAAACGATGGGCAATAGGGTTGAGTTCCAAAACAAGCCGTTTGATCCTTTCTGTCTCTAAGCCTAGATGCTTAGCGATTAAAATGGCTGAAGCGATATTATAAGCGTTAAATCTGCCTAAAACCTTCGTTTCAAAGCTTTCCCAAACACCATTGATAAGCGTTTCAAAAGAAGTGCCTTTTAAAGTGGATTGGATGTTTTTAACCAGGCTAGAAACATCTATTAAAGGGCTATCTTTAGGGGCATAGGGTTTGATTTTTTCCACAGAGTAACAAAAGGCTTTTTCTAAGCGTTTGGAATCCAATAATTCCGCTTTAGTCTCGCAAATATTTTCTAAAGTTTTAAAATATTCTAAATGCTGTTCGCCCACTTCTGCGACCACGGCAAGGTGCGGTTCAATGAGACGGGTGATTTCTTTAATATCGCCCTTATTCCTTGCCCCGGCTTCAGCGATATAAATTTCACTCCTATCGTCTAAATTCTGGTTAATATCGTTCGCAATGCCTAAAAGGGTGTTGACACTTTTAGGGCTTGCATGCGCGTTGAATTGGGTTTGTAAGATTTGATGCAAGAAATTTTTGGTGCTGGTTTTCCCAAAACTTCCGGTAATGGCGATGACTTTTAAATTCTTTAAAGAGGCGATTTTGTCTTTAGCGGTTTGCAAATACTGCTTGGATAAGACTTTTTCAAAGATTAAAGAAGCGCTTAAAACGAATACAAACAAACACAAATAGCCTAGCGCGAGTGAAATCCCATTCAAAGGGACTAATTCTGTATTTAAGATTTCATGCAAGATTAAAAATAGCAATAAGAAAATAAAAAAGCGCTTTACTCTTGGCGTGAAAACTAAAGGCTTGTCGTTACGTTTGGCCCAAACAATGAGCATGGGCATTTGAATAACGCCGCAAAAGAAATCAAAAACAAACGGCATTTTGAAAGCATACGATAGGATAAACACCCCTAAAGGCAATAAAAAATAAATCCCATGCCAACGCATTTTGTGGTGCTTAGTTAAGATCCTAAACACGCTGTAATGATACCATTGCAATAAAGTCATTATATAATAGCCAAGCCCTGTTATAAAGAGCCAACGAAACGCTAAATTCAGCCAACTAAGACTTTGCATGATGATAATTCTCCACTAGTTTTTCAATCTCTTTTGCTTGGTTTAAAAAAAAGAAATGATCCCCTTCTAAAACGAATAACGCGCTTCTTTTCAATAAGGTTTGCATTTTTTGAGCGGAGCTTAAGGGGGTTGCTTTATCATCTTTACCCCAAAATAATAAAACTTCTTTCTCGCATCGTTTGAAATGATCGCTAAAGTCTTCGCTAATTACTTTTTTAAAGGTTTCATACATCACTTGATTAAGCCCCATAGCGTCCTTACTCCTCAAAAACCCTAAATTCAAGCCTAATTTTTTAAAGATTTTAGCTAAAAGGATTTTACAACGCACTTTTAAGGGTTTTGGCTCTAAGATCCCCGCGCTGCTCAATAAAACCATCCGTTCGTTTTCACACAAGATCGCTACTTTCCCTCCAAAGCTATGCCCAAAAACGACATGCGCTTTTTTACCCACGCTTTTTAAGAATAAATTAATGATATTAGCATAATCTTTAGTTTCTAAGACTTTTTCATCGTTAGGGCTTTGATTGAAGCCGGGCAAATCCACATACAAATGATTATAATTTAAAAAACAGCCTTGAAACGCTTGTTGCATGATTTCTTTAGAACTCCCCCAACCATGCAAAAACAAGGCGTTTAAAGGGCTATGGTGGTCTGTAAAAGTGTAGGAAATGTCAAAAACGCTATCCAAATAAGCGATACTGCGTTTGGCCATTACTTATTCTTTTGGATTTGCAACAAATAAGAGTTTTTGATTTGGATTTTAGGGGTTTTGGGTAATGATTGCGCTAAATTTTCTAGCGTTGTTTTAAAATCATCGAACAAATAATTGGCCAAACTGCCAGGAATGGGGTTGATCTCATTAAGATACACTTCATTTTCTATGACAAAAAAATCGCAACGAATGATTGCACCATCAAACAAATCGTTATAGAGTTTTTTAAAATTCTCTTTTAGTTGTTCTTCTAGGGCGTTAGAAAGGTTCGCTTTAGGGGCTTTATTGCGTGAAAAATCCAAATATTTTTGTTTGAAATCTAAAAATTCTTGTTTGCTAGGCTCTTCCACATAAGAAAAACAAAAATCCTTTTTGATCTTACAGCCGGCTAAATTGTATTCTTTCACGCCTTGAATGAAAGGCTCTATTAAAACTTCTTTAGAATATTCAAACGCGCTGTCTAAAGCATAAACCAATTCTTTTTCTTCTTTCACAACATTCACCCCTAAAGAACTTCCGGCGTTACTGGGTTTGACAATGAAAGGGAAATTAAACCCAATCAAATCCAGGGCGTTAGCGCGGTTTTTTTCATTCAAAAGAACATAATCTAAAGCCTTTATTCCTAAGTCTTTGGCGTAAAGCTTGGTTAAATATTTGTTATAACTCAGCACGCTCGCTTCAATCCTAGGGCCTATAAAAGCGATACGATAAAATTCTAACAAGCTCGCTAATTTCCCGTCTTCGCCATCGCCCCCATGCACAAGATTGATCACTAAAGGCAGTTCTATTATCTTAGCGCCTAAGAACGAGTTTTTGAGCAAACCATTATGCGTGAGCATCAAGGGAGATAATTTTTTTTCTTTGATTTGAGCGAAGTATTTTGAATGCATGTTAGATGCTTCAATCAAATAAAAATGATGGTTTTCATCTAAAAAAATAAAATATTTAATCCTATCCTTTAACACTTCTTTAAGCGCGATCGCGCTCACAATGCTGATTTCATGCTCAAAACTCGCCCCACCAAATAAAACGCAAAACTCCACGATCAAACTCCCTAAAAACGATTGCAATAAAGTCTATCTACATTTACCTAAAAAAAGGCTTTTGAATTTTCTTAAAATTAAAGTTTAATGTTAAAAAATCCTAAAATATGGATGACTAATAACGCGCTCAAGCCGGCTAAAACACCCGCTAATGCGTCATCAGCCACAACCCCTAAACCCCCTTTAACTTCTTTGTCTATTTTGCCAATGAGTGAGGGTTTAGTGATATCATAGATCCTAAAAAAGATAAAACTCAAAACCACACCCGCTAACGATAGCCCACTAATCGCCATTGCAAGCCACATGCCCACTAATTCGTCTATCACAATGTAAGAGCTGTCATGCCTCTTACTCTCTTCTTCTTCCTTGTCTATTTGAGTAATAGCGATAAGCCCAACAAAAATCGCCCCTAAAAACAAAGTGTTAGCCGAAAAAGCTAAAATGGGTAAGCCTAATAACAACGCCACCAAACTCCCTATCGTTCCAGGAGCTTTTTTAGAATACCCGCTAAAAAAAAGGGTTAGAAAACACGCACGCCAACCAAATTTATCCAATCATTGCCTTAAATTCTTTTTAAATCATGGCATTTTAGCATTTTATTTGCATTAAAAAGCGAATTTATTGAACAATAAGGCTTAATTTTAAGCGCGTTTTAGTATGATAACTTTTAAATTCTCTCAAAAATTAAAGGTTAATTTTAATGTTGCTTTTCACTCCAGGCCCTGTAGCCATTAATGAAGAGATGCGCTCAAGCTTTTCTCAGCCAATGCCCCACCACCGCACCAAAGATTTTGAAAAGATTTTCCAAAGCGTGCGGGAAAATTTGAAAAAAATGACCGGTTTAGAAGAGATTTTGCTTCTAAGCAGCAGCGGGACAGGGGCTATGGAAGCGAGTGTGATTTCCTTGTGTCAAAAAGAGTTGCTTTTTGTTAATGCGGGTAAGTTTGGCGAAAGGTTTGGCAAGATCGCTAAAGCCCACTTTATCAAAGCCCATGAATTAGTCTATGAATGGGACACGCCCGCTCAAGTGGATGAAATATTAAACGCGCTTAAAGCCAACCCTAATATTGATGCGTTTTGCATTCAAGCATGCGAGTCTAGTGGGGGGTTACGACACCCTGTAGAAAAAATCGCTCAAGCGATCAAAGAAACTAACCCGAATGTTTTTGTGATTGTAGATGCGATCACCGCTTTAGGGGTTGAGCCTTTAGAAATAACGCATGTTGATGCGCTCATTGGAGGGAGTCAAAAAGCGTTCATGCTGCCTCCTGCGATGAGCCTAGTCGCATTGAGCCAAAAAGCCATTGATCGCATAGAAGAACGCGATGTGGGGTTTTATTTCAATTTAAAGAGCGAATTGAAAAACCAAAAAAACAACACCACAAGCTACACCGCTCCTATTTTACACACTTTAGGGTTGCAACGCTATTTTGAATTGGTGCAGAATTTAGGAGGCTTTGAAGCGCTCTATCAAGAGACTAAAAGAGCCGCTTTAGCCACTCAAAAAGCCGTTTTAGCGCTCGGTTTAAAGATTTTCCCTAAAAGCCCGAGCTTGAGCATGACAACGATTGTTAATGAGCATGCCAAAGAATTAAAAAACCTTTTGAAAGAAAAATACCAGGTGCAATTTGCGGGCGGTCAAGAGCCTTATAAAGATATACTCATTCGCATCAACCACATGGGGATCATTCCTGTCTATAAAACCGCCTACGCCTTAAACGCCCTAGAGTTAGCCTTAAACGATTTGGATTTAAGGGAATTTGACGGCACGGCGAACGCAACTTTTTTGAAGCAATATTATGAAATTTAAGGATCACAATGCATTATTCTTATGAAGCCTTTTTAAAAGACAGCCTAGCATTAGCTAAACAAGTGGAGTGCCTTTGCGGTATCCCAGAAGCCCTTGTGTGCGTGATGCGAGGGGGCATGACCTTGACGCATTTTTTGAGTTTGCACTGGGATTTAAGGGAAGTTTATGGCATCAATGCGATTTCTTATGACACCACCCACCGACAAAACGCCCTAAAAATTGAAAATATCCCCACGATTAAAGAGCGTCTAAAAACCATTTTAGTAGTAGATGAAATCGTAGATAGCGGTAATTCTTTAGAAGCGGTGCTTAAAGTGTTGCAAGACAAACACCCTGATAAAAAGTTTTATAGCGCGAGTTTGTTCCAAAAGACAAGCGCGAAATACAAAGCCGATGCGTTTTTAAAAGACGCTCCTGAATGGATTGATTTCTTTTGGGAAGTGGATTTGAAAAACTTGAAAAGCCACTGACATGCAAGTTAAAGAAAACAAACAACTCTGCTTGATCTCATTAGGTTGCTCTAAAAACTTGGTGGATTCAGAAGTGATGTTAGGCAAGCTTTATAACTACACGCTCACTAATGACGCTAAGAGCGCTGATGTGATTTTGATCAACACTTGCGGTTTTATTGAAAGCGCTAAACAAGAGAGTATCCAAACCATTCTCAACGCCGCCAAAGACAAAAAAGAGGGGGCGATTTTGATTGCGAGCGGGTGCTTGAGCGAGCGCTATAAAGATGAAATCAAAGAGCTAATCCCTGAAGTGGATATTTTTACCGGCGTGGGGGATTATGACAAGATTGATATTTTAATCGCTAAAAAACAAAACCAGTTCAGCGAGCAAGTGTTTTTAAGCGAGCATTATAACGCGCGCATCATCACGGGATCGAGCGTGCATGCGTATGTGAAAATTTCTGAGGGCTGTAACCAAAAATGCTCTTTTTGCGCTATCCCTAGCTTTAAGGGGAAATTGCAAAGCAGGGAATTAGACTCCATTTTAAAAGAAGTGGAGGATCTAGCCTTTAAAGGCTATAAGGATATGACTTTTATCGCTCAAGATTCTAGCTCATTTTTATACGATAAGGGGCAAAAAGACGGCTTGATCCAGCTTATTAAGGCGATTGACAAACAGCAAGCCTTAAAGAGCGCGCGTATTTTATACCTCTACCCCTCTAGCACCACTTTAGAGCTGATTGGCGCGATTGAAGACTCGCTTATTTTTCAAAATTATTTTGACATGCCCATCCAGCACATCAGTGATTCCATGCTTAAAAAGATGCGGCGCAACTCCAGCCAAGCGCACCATTTAAGGCTTTTAGATGCTATGAAACAGGTTAAAGAAAGCTTTATAAGAAGCACGATCATTGTAGGGCATCCAGAAGAAAATGAGGGCGAATTTGAAGAATTGAGTGCGTTTTTAGACGAGTTCCAGTTTGACAGATTGAATATTTTTGCTTTCAGTGCGGAAGAAAACACGCATGCCTATTCTTTAGAAAAAGTGCCTAAAAAAATCATCAACGCCCGCATCAAAGCCTTGAATAAAATCGCTTTAAAACACCAAAACCATTCTTTTAAGGCTTTATTGAATAAGCCCATTAAGGCGTTAGTGGAAAATAAAGAGGGCGAGTATTTTTACAAAGCAAGGGATTTGAGATGGGCGCCTGAAGTGGATGGGGAAATTTTAATCAATGACAGCGCCTTAACCACCCCTTTACAACCCGGGCATTATACAATTGTGCCTAGCGCGTTTAAAGACAATATCTTACTCGCTAAGGTTTTAAGCCCTTTTTAAAAGTTAGCCATAAGGTTAAAAGTGCGGCTAGAGCGCACCTAGAGTGTGGGGGTTTGCGTTTTTTTTTTTTTGTTAAAATGCTTCAGAAAAATTCGGCATGAGGGCAAAAATGAAAAACATTTATCTTAATGTGAAAGCCAGTATTGAAAATCTCCAAAATATTTTTAAAAACACTGATGACAAAGATGAAAAACTAAAGCGATTCAACCAAGAAGCGTTGGAGGTGTTTCAAAAATTAGAATTTGAAAGTTTAAAAGAGCTTGAAAGTTTAAAAAATAATGAAGAGTGGGAAAATTTTACCATTGCCTTTTATGGGGAAACCGGTGCGGGGAAATCAACCCTCATTGAATGCTTGAGGCTGTTTTTTAAAGAACAAAGTAAAGTAGTTCAACAAGAACGATTCAAGCGGCTCTATGCAGAGAAAAATCATAGAGGTAGCGGGCATGCTCTTTTGGAGCTAGAAAAATTCCAAGATGGAGCGATCATAGGCGATGGGAGGAGCGATTTCACTACAGAAACCAAATCTTACACCCTCAAACACAACAACAAAACCTTTACTTTGCTGGATGTTCCAGGGATAGAAGGCGACGAAAAAAAAGTTATTCAGCAAATTTCTAACGCTACACAAAAAGCCCATGCTATTTTTTATGTTACCAAAAAGCCCACCCCTCCGCAAAAAGGAGAAGAGAGAAAAGAAGGGACGATTGAAAAAATCCAAAGACAGCTTGATTCGCAAACAGAGGTATGGGCGATTTTTAACAAACCGATTAACAACCCAAGAGCTTTCAAAGATGGGCTTATTGATGAAAGCGAAAAAGAAAGCTTAAAAATTTTAAATAAAGAAATGAAAAACATTTTAGGCAAACACTACATGGGGCATCAAATAGTCAGCGCCCAAATGGCTTTCTATGGTCTTGCATCGGCGTTGCTGCCAGAAAGTGATTTTTACAAAAACAAACAAAAATTTTTAGATTTTTTTAAAGCGGAAGAATGGTTATTGTATAAATCCCGTTTCCAACAATTAGGTGGATTTATAACCGAAGCGCTTCTTGAAAACTCACGCAAAAAAATCATAGAATCCAACTGCAACAAAGCCTTAAAAGCGATAGAACAATTGCAAAAAGCGATAGAAATTACGATTGAAAAACAGATCGATCCAGGGATTAAAGAAACACAAGAACACCAGCAAGAAGCTCGCTTTAATTTGGATCGTTCTAAAGAAAAATATATATTAAATTTAACCAATTCAGTATTCATAGAAATAGAGCGATTCAAATCTGATTTTAGAGAAGAAATGCATGCACGCATTGATGACGACATTGAAAATGATGAACTTAAAACAATATTTAAACATGAACTCCAAAAAGGCATGGAAAAATCGGGTGAAAACATAAAACGGCGTTCTAATGAATGCAAGGAACGATTTGTTGAAGAGATAAAAAAAGATATTGAACAATTTGAAGAAAGAGTTAAAGATTCTCTAGCGATTACAGAACGCATCGGTATTAATAATTTTAGTCTTAATCCTAATTTTAATATTGATAGCGGCATTGATACAATGGGCTTATTGGCTTCAATAGGAGGTTTGGTGTTGCTTTTAATAACGCCTATAGTGGGTGAGTTTGTGCTAATTGCAGGAGTGGGTTTAGCATTTGTGGGGATAGTTAAATCAGTGTGGAGTTTTTTTGATTCAGACTATAAAAAATCCCAACAAAGAAAAGAAGTGGATAAGAATTTAGATAAAGCTTGTGAAAAAATTACAAAAGATGTGAGAAACCAAATTAAAAGTGGCAAAAAAGGCGCATCTGAAATGATTGAGAATTTAAAAGCCAGTCTTAATCTCGTTGTTCGTTACGAGCGCATGAGGGAAGGGCTAATAAAAGCCGGCGAAGACTTATGGTGCTTAGCTGATCGCATCAAAACCACATCAAAACAAGGAGCATGCAATGAAGAATGAAACGCTAGAACAATTTAAAAGAAACCAAAAGAGGAATCAAGAAATTCTTAAAAAATTACTTGATTTTGTCCATACTGGGGAAGAATACGGCATCAAGGTTGAAGAGTCTCTCAAAGACAAGATCCGTAATGTGATGAAAGATGTTTCTGGTCAAAAACTGAAAGTGGCTTTAGTGGGAGGTTTTTCTTGTGGGAAAACATCCATAGCGGCAGCTTGGATCGATCGGCTAGATGAGAACATGAAGATAGACCACAAAGAATCCAGCGATGAAGTTAAAGTCTATCACATAGACGATGAAATTGAGCTGGTTGACACCCCGGGACTATTCGGGTTTAAAGTGAAAACACACGATAGCGACAAAAACAAAAATAGAACGCTATAAAGATATTACCAAAAAATATGTCAGCGAAGCCCATCTCATTTTATACGCGCTCAACCCGTCAAACCCCATCAAAGAAAGCCATAAGGACGATTTGAACTGGTTGTTTAGGACGCTCAATCTTTTATCCAGGACGATATTTGTCATCAGCCGTTTTGATGAAGAAGCGGATATTGAAGATGAAGAAGATTACAACAAAAGATTTAAAATCAAAAAAGAAAACATTCAAAACCGACTGAATGATCTCATTTCTTTAAGCGAAAAAGAAAAAGAGGGTTTGATTATTGTTGCTGTTGCGGCAAACCCTTTTGATTTGGGGGTGGAACACTGGCTAAAGCATAAAGAAGAGTTTCAAAAACTCTCACACATCAAAGCCTTGCAAGACGCGACTCAAAAAAAGATTAAAGAAAATGGCGGGAAATTAACCATCATAGAAGAAACCAAAAAAAGCGTCATTCAAGATGTGGTCTATAGGCAAATGCCGCTTGCAAAACAAGCGTTGCAAGATATTAATAGAGAAATGGAATATTTGAATAGAATGATTGAAAAAAGGCGAAAGGAAATTCAAGATTTAAATAAAGAAATTTCTCAAGCCCGCATTCATTTAAGAGAATTTATAATAAGGTATTTCAGCGATCTCATCCTTCAAGTTTCTGGCACTAGTCTAGAAACCTTTAATGATTTCGCTATGAGAGAAATAGGCGATGAAGGCCTCAATATAGAAACAAGAGTCCAAAATGCATTTGAAAGAGAAACGCAAGGGATATTCAATGAATTGGCTAAAATTGAAACGGGTTTTAATGCCGATTTGAATTTTTTTGAAAAACATGCCGGAACATTGGGGAAAATTGGAATCAATTTTTTAAATCAAACTGGCTAGAGACGCGCTAGTGGCTACGGGAAAATTTGTGGGCATAGATTTGGCTTTGAAATTCAAACCTTGGGGCGCTGTAAACTTGGCAGGCAGCATAAACAAAGGTTTACCGTTTATTGGTCTTGCTTTTGAAGTGTGGGATTCTTGGAAAGAAAGCCAAAAAATAGAAAAACTTGAAAAAGCTAAAGAAGAAATGAAATCCCATTTTGACGGACAAAAACAAGAAATTTTAGCTCTCATCAATGATGAAGCCAAATTCAAACAAACATGTTTTCCGAGCGTGTTTGAACTAGAAAAATGCATTCAAGCATGCGAAGAAAATATTAAAAAAACGCAAGAGTGCGCTCAAGGACTGGAAAAATAGATTCAAACTGGCGAAGATTTTATTAAGGGCGAAGATTTCATAGATGTTGAGCCTGAAGAGGAATGAACTGAAATTGTGCTAGAATTTCAAAAACGCATCAAAAAGGCTTTTTGGCTGAGCTTGAAACGGACTAATCCAACAAGCGGTATTTTAAATCTTTCAATAAGGAAAGGCGATGTTTTCTAAAATTTGCGCATCTTTTAAGCTTGCCAACGCATTCAAAGGCTTTATATGCAAACGCATTTCAAGCCCTGGGCAAAGCACTCGCATTGCCAATATGATTTGGGATATAAAAAACGCTTTCAATGACGATAAAGATCCATTGAATAACGCTTGTGAAGCTTTGGATTTGGTAGTGAAGTTTAAGAAAGAGCACCCGCAAGATTTTAACGAATTGTTTGAAATTTTAAAAGATCTCATCCAAGAATACGAACAAAATCCTGACGAGATCAAGCAAAATCTCAAAGAAATCCTAAAATAAACTCAAGGCATGAACCATCTTTTAATCCTTTATAACCCTTATTATCAAAAAGATGTGATCCAACAACATTTAAGCGTTTTACAGGAAAAATCCCAAGTGGGCTTTGGTAAAATCCGATCAAAGCTCAACGATCAAGAAAAGCACGACTCTTTAGAAGAGATTTACAAAGCCACCAACGAAAAAAATTTTTTGCAGCTTTTTTTGACCGATTACGCTAATTTATTTGCCGCTAAGGTGATAAAAGTTTCTAAAGAGATTGATGAGAGTTTGATCCCTAGCTATATATAAAGAAAAAAATTTGGAAGTGGAAGACTTTTTTATTATTAGCGATTTAAGGGAATTAGTCAGGGAAGACTTCAGCCTTTTAAGGGATCAATTTTTAGCCAATTTTATCGCCCCAAACAACCACACTTACGCCATTTATGGGAATAATTATGTCTATCCTTTGCCGGTGAAGCTAAAAGAAGAGCGTTCTTATTTTTTAGGCGATGAAAAGCATTATCTGAGCGTGTATAAAAGCAAAGAATATTTAATGATGCAAGAAAATTTCATGCGTTTTGTTTTTGGCAAAAGGCTTTTTTACCTCTTACACCCTGACAGCATCAATAACATCATCCATGCCGAATTAGAGCTTTTACAAAGCGAAAACGATCTTTTGAATGATTTTACCAGCATCATCGTCAAATACTCCAAAACCTTAGAATACGAAATTTATACTTTTGCTAAACAAGTTCTTTTAAAGGCTTGTAAAAACGATCCCAGCCTTTATGATTTAGTTTATGAAGTCCAAGGAAGAACTCTTATACTTAAAGATTTTTTCACTCAAAAGCCCAATCTTGGGAGCATTAAATTTTTACTCAAACACGAAAAAATCCAATGCCATTTAGAAGAAAACTTAAATAGATTCATCAATTATCCTTTTTCAAGAAGCCTAAGCCTCATTCAAGAGATCCGCAACGAAGCCGTCCATCAAAAAGCTCCAGGTTTGAATGAAGTGGAAAAACTCAGGAATGAAATTTTAGGCATAGAAAGTGCAAGCTTACTCAAAGGCATTTTAACCCACAAGGAAACTTCATAAAAGCGCAACCCATTCAGCATGCGTTTAGCAACGATTTGATAGCGCGAGATTTTAAAACTTATTTAGAGCCTTTAAGAGAGGGGAAAAATTTATTGGGTTTTTCAGGTGGGTTGGATTCCACTTGCTTGTTTCATCTCTTAGTTGGAGAAAACATCGCTTTTGACATCGCTTTAGTGGATTATAACACGCAAAAACAACGCCTTGAAATTATTCAGCACGCTCAAAAACTTGCCCAAACACACCATAAAAAATGCTATATCCATTACGCCCCAAAAATCGCGCGCAATTTTGAAATGCAAGCGAGAAAGATCCGTTATGATTTTTTTGAAACCCTAACAAAAGAGCATTCTTACAAGCATTTGATTTTAGCGCACCACTTGAATGACAGGCTGGAATGGTTTTTGATGCAATTAAGCAAGGGAGCCGGACTAAACACGCTTTTAAGCTTTCAAGTTTATGAAAAAAGAGAATCTTATGCGATCGTTCGCCCCTTGCTCTACACCCCTAAAGACACCCTTAAAACGCTCGCTAAAGATCATAAATTTTTTGAAGATGATTCTAATTCTTCTTTAAAATTCAAACGCAATTTTTTCAGGAAACATTACGCTAACTCCTTGATGCAAGATTATTCTAAGGGCATTATCCAAAGTTTTAAATTTTTGGATCAAGAAAAAGAGCGGCTTTATCCTTTGATGATTGTTTCACAAAGGCATGGGATCACTTTTTTCAAGCATTCGCAAAACGCGCTGTTTATGGTGGATAAAATCTTAAAGCAGAAGGGGTATGTGTTGAGCTTTTCTCAAAAAGAAGAAATCAAACGCCATTTTTTTAGCCTAGAAATCGCTCAAAAATTCATCATTGAAAGCGATAAAGAGCATGTATTTATCGCTCTTAAACCCCCAAAAACTTTAAGCATGCCAAAGGATTTTAAAGACAGGGCTAGGCGGTTGAATATCCCTAAACGCTTAAGGCCTGTTTTATACGCAGAGTTTTTAAAACAACCAACGCATGATTTTTTAACCCGTTTTAAACAGAGTTTAATCAATCTATAAAAAAGCTTCATTTTAATCAAGCGCTAATTTTAAAGCGCTTTTTAACCTTGATTGTGTCAAAATACAGCAAAAACTTTGATATGGGAGCGGATGGACTTTAAGAATAAAAAATGGCTTTTTCTAGCCCCTCTAGCAGGCTATACGGACTTGCCTTTTAGAAGCGTGGTGAAAAAATTTGGCGTGGACGTTACCACAAGCGAAATGGTGAGTTCGCATTCGTTGGTGTATGCGTTTGATAAAACTTCTAAAATGTTAGAAAAATCCCCTTTAGAAGATCATTTCATGGCGCAAATTTCAGGCTCTAAAGAGGGCGTAGTCAAGGAAGCGGTGGAGAAAATCAACGCTTTAGATCATGTGAGTGGGATTGATTTTAATTGCGGTTGTCCTGCCCCTAAAGTGGCTAATCATGGTAACGGGAGCGGACTATTGAAGGATTTAGACCACTTGGTGAAGCTTTTAAAAATCATCAGAGAAAACACTAATAAAAAAATCACAAGCGTGAAAGTGCGTTTAGGCTTTGAAAAGAAAATCCCCCAAGAAATCGCTCATGCCTTAAATGATGCACCGGTGGATTATGTGGTGGTGCATGGGAGGACACGAAGCGACAAATACCAAAAAGACAAAATAGATTATGAAAGCATCGCTTTAATGAAAAAGATTTTAAAAAAGCCGGTGATAGCCAATGGCGAAATTGACAGCGTGAAAAAAGCCTTTGAAGTCTTGCAAATCACGCAAGCGGATGGGCTAATGATAGGGCGAGCAGCCTTAAGAGCCCCATGGATATTTTGGCAAATCAGAAACAACACCACAAAATTACCCGCAGTCGTGAAAAAAGACCTGGTTTTAGAACATTTTGATAAAATGGTGGAGTTTTATGGGGATAGGGGGGTAGTGATGTTTAGGAAAAATTTGCATGCTTACGCTAAGGGCGAGATGCAAGCGAGCGCGTTTCGCAACTGCGTCAATACCCTTACAGAAATAAAGAGCATGCGAGAGAGCATAGAGGAATTTTTTAATCAAGAAATGTTGCAAAGTGAAGTGCCATTATGGGTAGAATTGAATCAAAAAAGCGTTTGAAAGCGTTCATTTTTTTAGCGAGTTTGGGGGTTTTGTGGGGCAATGCTACTGAAAAAACGCCTTTTTTTAAAACGAAAAACCACATTTATTTGGGTTTTAGGCTAGGCACAGGGGCTAATGTGCACACAAGCATGTGGCAAAAAGCCTATAAAGACAACCCCACTTGCCCTAGCAGCGTGTGTTATGGTGAGAAATTAGAAGCCAATTATCAGGGGGGTAAAAATTTGTCTTATACCGGGCAAATAGGCGATGAAATAGCTTTTGATAAATACCATATTTTAGGCTTAAGGGTGTGGGGGGATGTAGAATACGCTAAAGCGCAATTAGGTCAAAAAGTGGGGGGTAACACCCTTTTATCCCAAGCCAATTACAACCCAAGCGCGATTAAAACCTACGATATTGCTTCAAACGCTCAAGGCTCTTTGAATTTGCAAAAAACCCCAAGCCCTCAAAACTTCCTTTTTGATAACGGGCATTTCATGGCGTTTGGTTTGAACGTGAACATGTTTGTTAACCTCCCTATAGACACCCTTTTAAAACTCGCTTTAAAAACAGAAAAAATGCTGTTTTTTAAAATAGGCGTGTTTGGTGGGGGTGGGGTGGAATACGCAATCTTATGGAGTCCTAGTTATCAAAATCAAAACACGCAACAAGATGATAAATTTTTTGCAGCGGGTGGGGGGTTTTTTGTGAATTTTGGAGGCTCTTTGTATATAGGCAAGCACAACCGCTTCAATGTGGGGCTAAAAATCCCTTATTACAGCTTGAGCGCGCAAAGTTGGAGAAATTTTGGCGCTAGCAATGTGTGGCAGCAACAAACGATCCGACAAAACTTCAGCGTTTTTAGGAATAGAGAAGTTTTTGTGAGCTACGCGTTCTTGTTTTAGTGTGGCTTCGTTCTCATTAAATATTGCTTATAAAATTCAAAAGATGATTTTATCGTTACAAAAATCAACGCTTCAAAGATAAATAGATTAAAATACTCCAAAATCTTTTTTTTTTTTTTTTTGAAATCCAATCAATTTATAGTAAAATTAGGTTCATTGTAAATATATTATCACTTCATGATATTCTTACAACAAAAACATTACTTTAAGGAACATTTTATGAAAAAACGATTTTTACTCTCTCTCTCTCGCTTCATCGCTTTTAAACGCTGAAGACAACGGCTTTTTTGTGAGCGCCGGCTATCAAATCGGCGAAGCGGTGCAAATGGTCAAAAACACCGGTGAATTGAAAAACTTGAACGACAAATACGAACAATTGAGCCAGTATTTGAATCAAGTGGCTTCGTTGAAGCAAAGCATTCAAAACGCCAACAACATTGAGCTGGTCAATAGCTCTTTAAACTATTTAAAAAGCTTTACCAACAACAACTACAACAGCACCACCCAATCGCCCATCTTTAACGCCGTGCAAGCCGTTATCACTTCGGTATTGGGTTTTTGGAGTCTTTATGCGGGGAACTACTTGACTTTTTTTGTGGGTAATAAGGATAGTGGACGAGCTAATGTCCAAGGTAACCCTCCTTTTTCAACGATTATCAAAAACTGCTCAGGAATTGAAAACTGCGCTATGGATCAAACCACTTACGACAAGATGAAAGAACTTGCTGAAAGACTCCAAGCAGCCCAAACAAACTCTGCCACTAAAAGCAACAATCTTTGCGCTTTATCCGGATGCGCCACAACAGAAGGTTCAAACTCGCCAAGCTCAACCGTAAGCGACGCTCTTAACTTGGCGCAACAGCTTATGGATTTAATTGCAAACACTAGGACTGCTATGATGTGGAAAAATATCGTCATCAGTGGTGTTTCAAACGCACCCAGTGCTATCGAATCCACTGGCTACCCAACG
>NZ_JAALNT010000007.1:0-69644 GCF_017594925.1 Helicobacter pylori | reverse complement strand
TGGCAACATATTAGATCTAGCTAGTTATGGAGCGATGAAGCAAGAAAAAGCCCAATCGCTTTAGCGGTTGGGTAATTCACAAATGTATTCAATGATGCGCTAAAATCAGGGTTTTAAAAAAATAAGTTTTATAACAAAAATAAAACCTAAAAAATGCTAAAAAGTATTTTTTACAATCAAATAATAAAAGAGCTTAATTTTAATCAAGCGATAATTTCTTAAGGCGGTCTTAGGGGGTTAGGGGGTTTTTTAAGGGGGTTAAGGGGGTGTTATCGCAAAATGCCCCCCTATCCCCTTAAAAAAAAATAAATTTTATAACAAAATGACCAACGCCCCAAAAGTCAAGGACAAACCCGCTTGAAAAGGAAACCCCTAAGCTTTTAAACTCAGGGGAACGCTCTCAGAAAATCAGCGTTTCACAGAAACGATTACTTTAAGCCCCAAAAAAGCAAACTCAAAGTATAATGATCTCCAAGAGCGTTTGTTATGTGTCTTAGGCATAACATGCTCCTTTTAAGGTAGTTTGCCCCATAAAGCCACTTATGGGGCGTGATGAAATCCTACAGCAAACCCCCTTAAAATCTCATCTAATCAAAAACAAGGCGTTTTTAAAACATTAAAGAATGAGCGTTATTAAGCGGTATTGTTTAAAACTAATGCTTCAAACAATCTTCAAACAAATATTGATGCTCGCCAGGTAAAGCGTCAAATAAGGCTTTGGCTAAATCTTGCATTTCTTTTAAGGCTTTATTGCTGCTTCTTAAAGTCAATAAATTTTGCAAGCTCCTAGCGTTAATGCTATAGGCTAAATGCGTTTTATAGCTTTCAGGCATGGCGTATTTGGCTAAATCGTTTTTAATGTTATGCTCGCTCAATAAAACCCTGAGATTTTCTAAAGCCAAAACGCTCATTGCATTCACTTTTTCATTATCCACAAACACTAAAAACTCTTTGGCTCTTTCTAAATTCGTTTCATTAAGGGGTAAAAAGCTCTCCACTTCTTTCAATTCCCTTAAAGTGTAACGGCTTGATTTCACGCTCAAGCTCGCTATTCGATGCCGGCTCAATTCTTGCAACGCCCCCCTGCTCAAACCCTTGATTTCAAAATTGTAATAAAGATGCTCTAAAGTGGAAGAATGCCTAAAAATATTCCCCACCCTGTGGATGAGTTCCTTATCTTTACAACCTCCATCATCGCTGTATTCAAAGCTCTGCCAGCAAGTGCGGATCGCTTGGCTCGCAATGTCTAAAGGGGTGTAATGCTTACAAATCACTTCCATTATTTGACTCCTAATATCGCTTTTTATTCCACGGTAACGCTTTTAGCCAAGTTTCTTGGGTGATCCACATCGTGATTCAGGCGCATAGCGATTTCTAGGGCTAAAAGTTGCATCGCTAAATTCATGCGGAAAAATTCTTCCATGTAGCTTTCGCTCTTTTCTAATTGGATAAAATCATCAGCGATCTCTAAAATTTCAGAGCTTAACACGCAAATCGTAGAATCCCTAGCGCTCAATTCTTCAATATTGCTTTTGGTTTTATCAAATAACAAGTGCTTAGACAATAGAGCAATGGTAAAAAGGTTGGAATCCACCAACGCAATAGGCCCATGCTTCATTTCCGCGCTCGCATACCCCTCAGCGTGCAAATAGCTGATTTCTTTAAGTTTCAACGCCCCTTCTAAAGCGAGCGGGTAAAACACATCGCGCCCAATATAAAAAAAGCCATGCCCATGCAAGTAGCGTTTGGATAAGCGCTTGATTTTTTCATGCAATTTAGGCTCTACTTTCATCGCATTCACGCTATTGAGCATGTTTTTAGCCTGGATTCTTTCTTCTTCTTTAGAGATAATCCCTAGCTGTTTGCCTAGATACACGCTCAAAAGCCATAAAAGCATCACTTGCGAAGAAAACGCCTTAGTGGATGCCACGCTCCTTTCTACCCCCGCTCTAATCAAAAGCGTGTGATCACTAATCCTACTCATCATGCTAAAAGGAGCGTTACACAAACTAATGGTTTTAAGCCCTTGGGCTTTGGCTAATTTTAAAGCCTCCAAAGTGTCAGCGGTTTCGCCGCTTTGAGAAATCGCTATAAAAAGCTCGTTAGGGTTGCTTTTAAAATGGGCGTAGCGGTACTCGCTCGCTAAAATGGCTCTCGCTCTTATTTTGGCTAATCTTTCAAACAAATACACGCTCGCCAAACTCGCATGGTAACTGCTCCCGCAAGAACACAGCGTGATTTCGCTCACGTTTTCTAAAAATTCAGGATCGATCTCGCAATACACACTCAAGGCTTCCAAGCGCCCCTCTAAACACTCCAACAAACTGCTATGCTGCTCATAAATCTCTTTTTCTAAATAATTCCTAAAATCCCCTTTAGAATAATCCTTATTTTCAAAAGCGTAATCTTTCATGTTTTCAATATGTTTTAAATCTTTAAAATTTTCTAAAGAAATCTGCCCCACGCTGTTTTCTTCTAAAATGACAAATTGATCCACTTTAGGGGCTAGCACGCTCAAACTGGACGCAAAAAACACCCCTTCTTTGCCCTTGCCCACGATCAAGGGCGAAGAAGATTTAGCGTAAAACAAGCTCTCTTTAGCCCTTTTATGGAGCATCAAAATCGCATAACTCCCTTTTAAAAGGCTGATGCTTTTTTCAAAGGCTTTCAATAAATCGCTCTCGCTTTTAAGCGTTTCTTCTAATAAATGCGCAATGACTTCCGTGTCCGTTTGGCTTAAAAACGCATGCCCTTTATTTTCTAACTCCTTTTTCAAACTCGCGTAATTTTCAATAATGCCATTATGCACTAAGGCTAAATTTTCTGTAAAATGCGGGTGGGCGTTCGCGCTGCTTGGCTTGCCATGCGTTGCCCATCTGGTGTGAGCGATACTCACGCCAAAATTTAAAAACTCTTTATTTTTAAGCTCTAGTTTAAGGTTTTCTAATTTCCCTTGAGTTTTAAACACTTCCAAACGATTGCCGCTCAATACGGCTAAGCCAGCGCTGTCATAACCTCTGTATTCCAATTCCTTTAAGCCCTCTAAAAGAATGGATTTTTTCTCGCTATCCCCTATATAACCTACAATCCCGCACATTTAAAACACCAATAACCCTTTTTTGATTTTATTTAAAGCGTTAATAAGCTCCTTTAGGCGCTCCACTTCTTCGCTTAATTGCGTAAAAAACGCTTCATTCACGCCCTTTGGCATGTCCATGCTCCCTCTTTTAATTTCAATAAAATCCCCCAAACTCAAATTCGCTAATTTTAAAAGCATTTCAATTTCATTTTGCGAATCTTCAATATCCGCTAAAATCTTGCGTATTTTTTCAAACATTCAACCGCCTTTAATTTAGAATGCTCCATGATACTCCATGATAGCTAAACTATCAAACTATCAATGATGTTTTCTAAAATCTGTTTGACTTTGGCGTGGTTTTCTTTAAATTCCTTATGCGCGTTAAGCCCTACATGATTACTCACGCAAAAAATCCCTTTAGCCTTTAAAGAAAACGCCTTAGCCACGCTTAAAACGCTAAAAAACTCCATGTTTTCTAATAAAACGCCCTTTTGAACCATTTTTTTAGCAAACATTTCGCTGGTGTGGATATAGTTACTGCTATTCACACGCACCCTTTCAAAAAGAGCCTTCTCTTCAGTTTCTATGTGAATGGAATTATCCAAAGGCGTGTAGCTGTTTAAATGGCTAAAACTCTCTTCAATTTGATAGCCTTGAATGCTTTCAAACACGCTTAAAAACTCAATTTCTGGGCTATAGCTCCCTGCGCTCCCTATAAAAATAAGGCTCTTAATATCAGGGTTTTTTAAACACATTCTCGTTAAATTAATCGCGCTTCCTATCAAGCCCACACCAATAGGCGTCGCTTTTTTTAAAGTTTCATTCCTTCCAGTGCAAAGTAGCATGAAAATCCTTTTTTTCGCATCCATTAGCTTATTATAAAGCAAGCATTATAGACAAACCCTTAAAAGAAACACCTTAATTTTAGGGCTTCATTCACATTTCATTCACATGTTATTCCTTTTTCATTCACAACTTATTCACGCTATAATAACGCCATGGATACCAACAACAATATTGAAAAAGAAATCTTGGCGCTAGTCAAACAAAATCCTAAAGTTAGTCTCATAGAGTATGAAAATTACTTTAGCCAGCTCAAATACAACCCTAACGCGAGCAAGAGCGATATTGCCTTTTTTTATGCCCCTAACATGCTCTTATGCAATTGGATTACGGCTAAATACGGTGCGTTGCTTAAAGAAATTTTAAGCCAAAATAAAGTCGGCATGCATTTAGCCCATAGCGTGGATGTGCGTATTGAAGTAGCGCCTAAAATCCAAATTAACGCCCAAGCTAATATCAATTACAAAGCCATAAAAACGAGCGTCAAAGACTCTTACACTTTTGAAAATTTTGTCGTAGGCTCATGCAATAACACCGTTTATGAAATCGCTAAAAAAGTCGCCCAAAGCGATACCCCCCCTTATAACCCGGTGCTTTTTTATGGCGGCACAGGGTTAGGCAAAACGCACATTTTAAACGCTATCGGCAACCATGCCCTAGAAAAGCATAAAAAAGTCGTGTTAGTCACTTCAGAAGACTTTTTGACAGACTTTTTAAAGCATTTAGACAACAAAACCATGGATTCTTTTAAAGCAAAATACCGCCATTGCGACTTTTTCTTGTTAGATGACGCTCAATTTTTGCAAGGAAAACCCAAACTAGAAGAAGAATTTTTCCACACTTTCAACGAATTGCACGCCAACAGCAAACAAATCGTATTGATTTCAGACCGATCGCCTAAAAACATCGCCGGCTTAGAAGATCGCTTAAAATCGCGCTTTGAATGGGGGATAACCGCTAAAGTCATGCCCCCTGATTTAGAAACCAAACTTTCCATCGTCAAACAAAAATGCCAACTCAATCAAATCACTTTGCCTGAAGAGGTGATGGAATACATCGCCCAACACATCAGCGACAATATCCGCCAAATGGAAGGCGCGATCATTAAAATCAGCGTGAACGCGAACTTGATGAACGCTCCCATTGATTTGAATCTCGCTAAAACCGTTTTAGAAGATTTGCAAAAAGATCATGCTGAAGGCTCAAGCTTGGAAAATATCTTGCTCGCTGTCGCACAAAGCTTAAATCTCAAATCCAGTGAAATCAAAGTCTCTTCGCGCCAAAAAAATGTCGCTTTGGCGAGAAAATTAGTCGTGTATTTCGCCAGGCTTTATACCCCTAACCCCACGCTTTCGCTCGCTCAATTTTTGGATTTAAAGGATCATTCAAGCATTTCTAAAATGTATTCTAACGTTAAAAAAATGCTTGAAGAAGAAAAAAGCCCTTTCATCTTAAGCCTTAGAGAAGAAATCAAAAACCGCTTGAACGAACTGAACGACAAAAAAACCGCTTTCAATTCAAGTGAATGAAAAAAGGCTTATCAAAAAGCGTTTCATTCACTTCTTTTCAAATCCCACAACCCCCCTAAAAACGCGCACCTCTAAAGCTTTTTAATTTTTCATTCCACTCATTCACGCCCCTACTACTGTTACTAATTATTATTAATTAAAGTGTTACCTATCTATAACTTATTGATGACTTTTACTAAACCTTTTTTTAAGATATAATCCAAAAATCCAAAATAAAAAGGAACAAGCATGAAAAAATCCCTTTGTCTGTCTTTCTTTCTGACTTTCTCTAACCCTCTTCAAGCCCTTGTGATCGAGCTTTTAGAAGAAATCAAAACTTCACCGCATAAAGGCACTTTTAAGGCTAAAGTCCTTGATTCTAAAGAACCAAGACAAGTTTTAGGCGTTTATAATATCTCCCCACACAAAAAACTCACGCTCACTATCACCCACATATCCACTGCAATCGTCTATCAACCCCTTGATGAAAAACTTTCTTTAGAAACGACCCTAAACCCTAACCGTCCTATTATCCCTAGAAACACCCAAATCGTTTTTTCTTCAAAAGAATTGAAAGAGTCTCACTCGCACCAAATGCCTTCTTTAAACGCGCCCATGCAAAAACCACAAAATAAACCCAGCTCATCGCAACAACCTTCTCAAAACTTTTCTTACCCAGAGCCCAAACTAGGTTCTAAAAACTCTAAAAACAGCCTTTTGCAGCCTTTAGTAACTCCTAGCAAAGTAAGCCCCACTAACGAAACTCAAACGCCAACAAACGACACCAAACCCCCTTTAAAGCATTCTTCAGAAGATCAAGAAAACAACCTCTTTATAACGCCACCCACTGAAAAAACGCTCCCTAACAGCACCTCTAACGCTGATATTAATGAAAACAATGAAAGCAACGAAAATAGGGATAATGTGGAAAAACAAGCCGTTAGAGATCCCAATATTAAAGAATTTGCATGCGGGAAGTGGGTTTATGACGATGAAAACTTGCAAGCTTACCGCCCAAGCATTTTAAAACGCGTTGATGAAGACAAACAGACTGCGACAGACATTACCCCTTGCGATTACAGCAATGCTGAAAATAAAAGCGGTAAAATCACTACCCCTTATACTAAAATCTCCGTTCATAAAACAGAGCCTTTAGAAGAGCCGCAAACTTTTGAAGCTAAAAATAATTTCGCCATTCTTCAAGCCAGAAGTTCTACAGAAAAATGCAAAAGGGCTAGAGCAAGAAAAGACGGCACGACTAGGCAATGCTATCTAATAGAAGAGCCTTTAAAACAAGCGTGGGAGAGTGAGTATGAAATCACCACGCAATTAGTGAAAGCCGTATATGAACGCCCCAAACAAGACGACCAAGTAGAGCCGACTTTTTATGAAACCAGCGAATTGGCTTATTCTTCCACACGAAAAAGCGAAATAACGCGCAATGAATTGAATTTGAATGAAAAATTCATGGAATTTGTGGAAGTGTATGAGGGGCATTATTTAAACGATATAATCAAAGAGAGCAGTGAATATAAAGAATGGGTTAAAAACCATGTGCGCTTTAAAGAAGGGGTGTGCATGGCCTTAGAAATAGAAGAGCAACCACGAGCCAAAAGCACGCCTTTGAGTATTGAAAACTCTCGTGTGGTGTGTGTCAAAAAGGGGAATTATTTATTCAACGAAGTTTAAAATGGTGGCTTGAGGCGGAATCGAACCACCGACACGAAGATTTTCAGTCTTCTGCTCTACCGACTGAGCTATCAAGCCAAGCAAAAGACAATTATTACATAAAAAAGGTAAAATAAAGCTTAATTTTTAAAAAAATGACTAAAAAGATATAATTCACTCAAAATCAAACAAGGATTAAAATGAAATTGATTTCATGGAATGTGAATGGGTTAAGAGCTTGCATGACTAAGGGCTTTATGGATTTTTTTAATAGCGTTGATGCGGATGTTTTTTGCATTCAAGAATCTAAAATGCAGCAAGAACAAAACACCTTTGAATTTAAAGGGTATTTTGATTTTTGGAATTGTGCGATTAAAAAGGGCTATTCTGGGGTGGTAACTTTCACCAAAAAAGAGCCTTTAAGCGTGAGCTATGGCATTGATATGGAAGAGCATGACAAAGAGGGGCGTGTGGTAACTTGCGAATTTAAGTCGTTTTACTTGGTGAATGTTTATACCCCTAATTCCCAACAAGCCCTATCCAGGCTTAGTTATCGCATGAGTTGGGAAGTGGAATTTAAGAAATTTTTAAAAGCTTTAGAATTGAAAAAACCGGTCATTGTGTGCGGGGATTTGAATGTGGCCCACAATGAAATTGATTTAGAAAACCCCAAAACCAACCGAAAAAACGCGGGCTTTAGCGATGAAGAGAGAGAAAAATTCAACGAGCTTTTGAACGCCGGTTTTATTGACACTTTCCGTTATTTTTACCCCAACAAAGAAAAGGCTTACACCTGGTGGAGTTATATGCAACAAGCGAGGGATAAAAACATTGGTTGGCGCATTGATTATTTTTTATGCTCTAACCCTTTAAAAACGCGCTTAAAAGACGCTTTAATCTATAAAGATATTTTAGGGAGTGATCATTGCCCGGTAGGGTTGGAATTAGTTTAAAGGTAGAAAGTGTGCGAAATAAAGACAGAAAAAAGCCTTACAAAGGGTGAGTCGTATTCAAAAGCAAAAGGCCATTTGATCCCCACTTCAATACTAGCGTCATGGTGGAATAACACGGTTTGGAATTTAAACCCCACTAAACCCAACATCCTGAAATTTGAAGTTTTGAGCGAAAACCCTTGAATGCTGCGCCAGTCGTCAATGATGAAATTCGCGCTGTGTTTGGAAAGAGTCCATGTGTTTTCAGCAACTTGCATGCCATAAAAAAGGGAAAAAACATACAAGGGGTTTTTATTGTATTCCACGATCAAATCCCCTCCAAAGCCGTAAGTGAACATGTTCGCTTGAGTACCCGTTCTTTTATTGAGGATGACATTCCCATAATCCATAAAAAAGTAATAGCGCGAATAAAACCAGTAGTTAGTGGGGTTAATCTCCCAGCCTAAAGAAAAGCTCGCCCCTTCAATCGTGCGTTTGAGATCGTTGTATTTTTTCATGATCATTTTCCCCACCTGATATTGAGAAGCCACATAAAAACGGCTTTTGGCTTGCATAAGAGTAGGGTTTAAAAAATAAACGCTTAAAAATAAAGGGGTTACTTTTTTAAATAAATCCTTTGAAAAAAGTTTCACACTTTAATACTTCCTATTGAGTGGGGAGTTGAGATTGTCTTGGTGGTTAGTGGCTCGTTGCAAAACATTGTTCGTTCTTTTTTGCGAAGGATCAGCGTTTTCTTCATTATTGATTTCATCAATTTTATTTTCGTTATTGATCAGATCATTCACCTCTTTAGTGACTTTTTCATCTTCTTCTTCATGCTCAATTTTTTTTATATCCTTATTAGGTTGATTGTTTTGAGTGGTTTTAGTGTTGTTTTGGTGCGATTGGGACGATTTTTTAGGCTCGTCTTTGCATGCGCTAAACAGGCTTAAAACAAAAGAGATAGCGATAAAATGAGTGATTTTAGATTTCATCAATTAAATTTCCTTAAGTCAATGTATAATTTGGCTATCTTATCATAAAAATGATTAAGGATTGGCTAGGGTAAGAACAAATTGCAAGAAACAGATGACTTATTAAAAACATTGAACGTGAAATCGCTTTTAGAAGCCTTGCTTGTTTATACGCCCAAAGGTTATAAAGATTTGAATTTATTAGAGCGTTTTGAAACGGGCTTGAGCGGCGTTTTAGAGGTGGGTATTTTAGAGAAAAGGAACTACGCCAAAGTTTTAAAGATCTTTGCCTATTCCAAACGATTTTACAAAAATTTAGAGCTTGTTTTTTTTAATCACAGCGCGTTCCATTACAGCCAGTTCAAAACCGGCGAGAGTTTGTTCATTTATGGCAAATTAGAGCAAAGCTCTTTTAATCAAGCTTATATCATTAACACGCCTAAAATCCTTACTGAGTTTGGCAAGATTTCTTTACTTTTTAAAAAAGTTAAAAACCATAAAAAAATACAAGAAAATTTACAAAAACTCCTTTCATTAGAAAATTTAAAAAAGGAAGGTATCAAAGAAAATATCGCGCATCTATTGTTAGAAATCTTTTTCCCCACGCCACATTTTGTCAAGGATTTTGAAACGAATAAAAATTTCCCTTCACAACATTTAAATGCATTAAAATATATTGAAATGCTTTTTTATATGAAAAATTTAGAGCGCAAAAAATTGCAATTTGGCGCTAAAATCGCATGCCCTAATAACAGCGAACGCTTGAAAGCGTTTATCGCTTCTTTACCTTTTAAGCTCACGCGCGATCAACAAAACGCTATTAAAGAAATCCAAAGCGATCTCACTAGCTCCATAGCGTGCAAGCGTTTGATTATAGGCGATGTGGGGTGTGGGAAAACGATGGTGATTTTAGCGAGCATGGTATTAGCCTACCCTAATAAAACCCTTTTAATGGCGCCCACTTCCATTCTCGCTAAACAGCTTTATAACGAAGCCTTAAAATTTTTACCCCCTTATTTTGAAGTGGAATTATTGCTTGGCGGGAGCCACAAGAAGCGATCCAATCATTTGTTTGAAACAATCACGCATGTGATTATAGGCACGCAAGCGTTGTTGTTTGATAAGCGCGATTTGAATGAATTCGCTCTAGTGATCACTGATGAACAGCACCGATTTGGCACCAAGCAGCGCTACCAATTAGAAAAAATGGCGAGCAGTAAGGGCAATAAACCCCATTCTTTGCAATTTTCCGCCACCCCCATTCCTCGCACTCTGGCTTTAGCCAAAAGCGCGTTTGTGAAAACGACCATGATTAGAGAAATCCCTTATCCTAAAGAAATTGAAACTTTGGTTTTGCATAAAAGAGATTTTAAAATAGTGATGGAAAAAATCAGCGAAGAAATCGCTAAAAACCATCAAGTCATTGTCGTTTATCCGCTGGTGAATGAGAGCGAAAAAATCCCTTATTTATCGCTCAGTGAGGGGGCGAGTTTTTGGCAAAAACGCTTTAAAAACGTTTATACCACTTCAGGGCAAGATAAAAATAAAGAAGAAGTGATTGAAGAATTTAGAGAGTTTGGGAGCATTCTTTTAGCGACTACGCTCATTGAGGTGGGCATTTCTTTACCACGATTGAGCGTGATGGTGATTTTAGCGCCCGAAAGGTTAGGCTTAGCGACTTTACACCAGTTAAGGGGGCGCGTGTCTCGTAACGGCTTGAAAGGCTATTGTTTTTTATGCACGATTCAAGAAGAAAACGAACGATTGGAAAAGTTTGCTGATGAATTAGACGGCTTTAAAATCGCTGAATTGGATTTAGAATACAGAAAAAGCGGGGATTTACTCCAGGGCGGGGAGCAGAGCGGGAATAGTTTTGAATACATTGACTTAGCCAAAGATGAAAACATTATCGCTGAAGTGAAACAGGATTTTTTAAAGGCCGCTAGCGTTTCACGGGGAACATTTGAAAATTGAAAATTGAAAATTGAAAATTAAGGCAGAATTGGGTAATTTAAATCATTATAAAATAAAGGATAGAGATGCAAAATAAAGAAATTGGTGGAGAAAAAAGCGTTAATGAAAAAAATTTAGAGGTATTTAATCGTTATTTTCCCGGTTGCTTGAGTATAGAAAATGACAACCAACTCACGCTGGATGTGGGAAGATTAAAAGCGTTACTAGGGGATTTTAGCGGGATAAAAGAAGAGGGCTATGGGTTGGATTTTGTGGGTAAGAAAATCGCCTTAAATCAAGCTTTTAAGAAAAATCATAAGATTTTAAAGCCCTTAAATGAATCCACGAGCAAGCACATTCTCATCAAGGGCGATAATTTAGACGCTCTCAAAATCTTAAAACAAAGTTATAGCGAAAAAATCAAAATGATCTACATTGACCCCCCTTACAACACGAAAAGCGACAATTTTATCTATGGCGATGATTTCTCGCAATCCAATGAAGAGGTTTTAAAACAATTGGATTATTCTAAAGAAAAGCTGGATTATATCAAGAATCTTTTTGGGTCAAAATGCCATAGCGGGTGGCTTAGTTTTATGTATCCTAGATTGCTGCTCGCTAGAGATTTGCTCAAACAAGACGGCGTGATTTTCATCAGCATTGACGATAACGAAGCCGCCCAACTCAAACTTTTATGCGATGAGATTTTTGGGGAGGGGAATTTTATAGAAACATTTTTATGGAACAAAACGCAAACGCCACCATCTGCATCAAATAAAACTAGAAAAACGCATGAATTTATTTTATGTTATCAAAAAAATAAAGATAATAAAAAAATGATTGCAAAATTTTCTGATGGAGGAGATGCCCCTCTTTGGAATGAAACAAATTCTGAAAGAATTTTAACTTTTCCTGCAAATTATGTTTTTTCAAATTTAAAAAATGGGATTTATAAAAAAGGAATTAGAGATAAAATTGAAGTTTTAGATGATATTGAAGTTTATAATGGGAAAATAACAAATAGTTTTAGATTAAAAGGGCATTTTCGTTGGAAGCAAGAAACATTGAACGAAGAAATAATTAATAATGTATTTTTAGTCGTAAAAAGCGAAAAATTTTCTATTCGTTATTGTAGAGAGGGTGAAAGAATTGTTATGCCTACAAATGAAATATCAAAAAAAGATAATGTAGGAACAAATGAAACTGCTTCAAAGGAGTTATTAAAACTATTTGATGATAACAAAATTTTTAATTTTAATAAACCTGTGAGCTTAATCAAATATTTAATTTCTATATGTAGCAATAACACAAACGAGGGCGACATCATCTTAGACTTTTTCGCCGGGAGCGGGACGACTGCGCATGCCGTGTTAGAGAGTAATAAGAGCGATTATCAAAAATTAAGTGAGGGGGGGGGGGTTATTTAATGGCTTGAACGCCGCATTTAAAGAAAGGCGCTTCATTCTCGTCCAATTAGATGAAAAAATTGATCCCAAGAAAAACAAAAGCGCGCATGATTTTTGTTTAAACACTTTAAATTCCACCTCCCCGAGCATTTTTGACATCACCGAAGAAAGGATTAAAAGAGCGGGGGCTAAAATCAAAGAAGCTTGCCCCAATTTAGACGTGGGGTTTAGAGCGTTTGAAATCATTGATGATGAAACGCATGCTAACGATAAAAATCTCAGTCAAGCCCATCAAAAGGATTTATTCGCTTATTCTAACCCAAAAAAAAGAGAAACTCAAACGATTTTAATCAAGCTTTTAGGCTGCGAGGGTTTGGAACTCACCACCCCTATAATTTGCTTGATTGAAAACGCCTTGTATCTGGCTTTAAATACGGCTTTCATTGTGGGGGATATAGAAATGAGCGAAGTTTTAGAAAACTTGAAAGATAAAGGGGTGGAAAAAATTAGCATGTATATGCCCGCTATCAGTAATGATAGGCTGTGTTTGGAATTGGGCAGTAATTTGTTGGATTTGAAATTAGAGAGCGGCGATTTAAAGATTAGGGGGTAGAGGTGAAAATCAAATTCAAACGATTGGATTATCAAGAAAAATGCTTGAATCAAATTTTAGGGGTGTTTAAGGGGGTCTATTTTGAAGAGTCAAAAGAAGATATTCAAAGGATTGCTAACCCTGTTTTTGAAACAGAAAAAGTCAAGGATCTTTTATTAGAAAATATTGAGGATTTGCGATCGAAACAAAAAATAACCCAGGGAATCGTGGGGATTGAGAAGTCGTTAAACTGCGATATTTTAATGGAAACAGGCACCGGGAAGACCTTTTGCTTTTTGGAATGCGTTTATGCCTTGCACCAAAACTACCATTTGTCAAAATTCATCGTTTTAGTGCCAAGCAACGCCATTAAATTAGGGGTTTTAAAGAGTATTGAAATCACTAGAGAATTTTTTAAAAGCGAGTATTCTACGCATTTGGAAAGCTATGAAGATATAAGGAGCTTTATTTTAGCGAGCAATCATAAATGCTGCGTGTTGGTGATGACTTTTTCTGCCTTCAACAAAGAGGGTAATGTTATCAATAAATCATGTTTAGAAGACATGAATCTATTCAATGGTGCAAAAAGTTACATGCAAGCTTTAGCGAGTATCCACCCGGTAGTGATCATGGACGAACCGCACCGATTTTTAGGCGATAAAACAAAAAAATATTTGGAACAATTAAACGCTTTAATCACGCTCAGGTTTGGGGCGACTTTTAAAGATGATTATCATAATTTGATTTACGCGCTAGACAGCAAAAAAGCGTTTGATTGCTCCCTAGTGAAAAGCATTAGCGTGGCGTCTGTGGGGGAGAGTAAGGAGTGTTTTTTAGAGCTTAAAGGGATTGAAAAAAGAAATGGATATGAAGCTGCAATCAACTACACGGATTTAGCAAATAAAACTAAAAGCGTCAAAGTCAAAACGCATGATAATTTAGGGGTAGTAACTCAAATCAGCGCTTTAGAAGATTACATTGTAGAAAAAATCACTAAAACTGAGATTCGTTTTCTCAATGGCTTTAATTTGTTACTGGATCAAAAAGAGCCTTTTTCTCATCTTTTAGAGGGCGAGCAAGAAGTGATGCTGAAAGAAGCGATAAAAAGCCATTTTGAAAGAGAAGAAGGGCTTTTTAAAAAGGGGATTAAAGCCTTGTGCATGGTGTTTATTAGCGGGGTGAATAGCTATTTAAGCGAGAATGAACAGCCGGCTAAATTGGCCCTTTTATTTGAAAAACTTTATCAGCAAAAGCTTGAAGAAGTCTTAAAAAAGCCTTTAGATGAAAATTATAGAGCGTATTTAGAGCGTACCAAAGACGCTATTTTAAAAGTGCATGGAGGGTATTTTGCTAAAAGCAAGAAAGAGAGCGATGAAGCCCAAGTGATCGCGCTCATTTTAAAAGAAAAAGAAAAATTGCTGAGTTTTGATTCCGATCTCAGGTTTATTTTTTCGCAATGGGCGTTGCAAGAGGGGTGGGATAACCCTAATGTGATGACGATTTGCAAATTAGCCCCCAGCCATTCCAATATCACTAAATTGCAACAAATCGGTAGGGGGTTAAGGCTCGCTGTGAATGATAAGGGCGAACGCATCACTAAAGAGCATGCTGATTTTGATTTTGTCAATGAATTGGTGGTGATTGTGCCGCAAGTTGAGGGGGATTTTGTGGGAGCGATCCAGCAAGAGATAAGCGAACACAGCTTGATCAAACAATCATTCAGTGGGGGAGAGTTAGAAAAAAGCGGCATGGTTAAAAAAGGGTATTACGGGGCTTTATTTGAAAAGTTAGAGAATTTGGGTTTTGGAGAAAAAACAGGTGATGAAAACTTTAAACTCACCCTCAATCAAAACGAATTTTTAAAAAAAGAGCCGGAACTAGAAAGATTAAAAGATGAAAAATACCTGGATTTTGAAAAATTAAAAGATTTTTTAAAAGATCGCTTGGTTGGTAATTCTAGGGTGAGGAACAAAAACGAGCGAAAAACTGAAAAAATCAAAATCAATAAAGAAAATTTTAAAAAATTTGAAACCTTATGGGCGGGTTTGAACCATCAAGCCCGGATCGCTTATGCCATTGATAGCGAGAGCTTGATTGATGAGATTGTCAAAAATATTAATTCTTCTTTTAAGGTCAGTTCAAAAATGGTTTCGGTTACGATGCATAAAAAAGTAGAAACGATGGGAAATAACGCCAAAACAGAGATTTTTGATAGAGAAAGAGTATGCGTGTGGAGTCTGCATGAATTTATCAGCGCCTTGTCCAACAAGGTGAAATTGAGTTTTAAAAGCGTGGCTAAAGTGTTAGAAAAAATTGATGAAAACAAGTTTAATGAAATTAAAAAAAACGAACAAGAGAGCTTAAAGCGCTTAGAAGAGCTGTTTTTGGAAATCATTTATCAAAATATTAAAGATAAAATTTCCTATCAAATGCGCGAAACGACGATTAAAAACAGAAAAAACGATGCGTTTTATGATGAAAAAGGAGAAATTAGAGAGTTTTTAGACGGGAGTTTGGGGGCGGATAAATATGAGATTAAAAATTCAAGCACGCGAGAAAAATGCCTGTATGAAAATTTCATGCAAGTGGATAGCGAGATTGAAAAAGACACGATTGAAGAATCTAACGACACTAAAATCATTGTTTTTGGCAAGCTCCCTAGGGTTAAAATCCCGATAGGGTTAAATCAAACTTATAGCCCTGATTTTGGGTATGTGGTTGAAAATAACGATAAAAAAGTGTTGTTAGTGGTGGAAACTAAGGGGGTTGATAAAAAAAGCGAATTACGCCCTGAAGAAGAGCGGAAAATTTCAACCGCTAAGAAATTTTTTGAAGCTTTAAAAAAGCAAGGCGTGAATATTGAATACAAAACCAAGTTGAGTAATGATCAATTAAGCGCGTTGATCAATGAAGTTTTAAATCGTAAAGATTAGAGTTAATAAGCTCAATTACTCTAATGTTTCACATGGAACAATTTCAAAGAAAAGCGTTTTATTTAAAATTCATGGTGCTTTTGTTATAATCGCTTTTATCCCATTTCAAAGGCGTTTTTATGATTTTCACTCGCATCCCGCTCAAAGATTTTATTAAAAAACACAATCCCCAAACACCCACAAAAGAAACTATAGAAAATTTTGAAAAAGAAATAAACAGCTTATTAGAAAACGCGCCAAGACAAGATGATGAAGAATTTCAAAAAAATGAAATCAATAAGTTTTTAAAAAATGCCTATGGCTATGACTGCAACACCTACGAAAAAGTGGATAGCACGATCTATGTGGATGGAGAAGTTCGGGTGCTTATTGAAGTCAAAGCCCTAAACAATAGGAACGAATTCCCCAAAGACAGAGAAAACCCGCTCAGTAAAGCCTTTTGTCAAATGGTTTTTTATTTTTTAAAAGAGATAGAAAACAATAACTTCCTAAAACACGCCATTATTTGCAACGCGCATGAATTTTTCCTCTTTGATTGTAAGGATTTTTGCACCCTTTTCCAAAATCATAAACGCATTACAAAACTCCATAAAAATTGCGCTTCAAAAGAAGGCACAGACCATAGCACCAAAAGATTCTACAGCGATTTAGAGGAATATTTAAAAAAGGATTTTAAAGGCGAACTCCGCTACACTCACTTTAATTTGAGCGATGATTTTAAAGAACTCCCTTTGATTTATCAAGTTTTAAGCCACGAAGTCCTTTTAAAACAAAGGAAAACCCTTGACGCTAACACGCTTAACAAAGATTTTTATGAAGAATTGCTCTATATTTTAGGATTAGAAGAGAAAAATGACAAAGGGAAAACTTTAATCAAACCCAGCCGCACCCAAAACTCCCTAAGCGATGCTTTAAAAAAACAATACAAAGATTTAGATGATGAAGAAGTCATGGCGTTACTCATCGCTTGGAATAACCGCATCTTGTTTTTACGGCTTTTAGAAAGCCTTTTGATCTCGTTTGAGCATTTTGAAAAAGAAAAATCTTTCTTAACCACAGGAAACTTTAACGATTTCAACGCCCTAAACACCCTCTTTTTTGAAGTCCTAGCCAAGAAAAACAGCGAGCGTTTATCAGAAATTAAAGAAAACAAGATTTTAGAGAAAATCCCTTATTTGAATTCCAGTTTGTTTGATAAAACGCCTTTGGAATTAAAGGGGTATGAAATCAAGCTTTTAGACAATAAAAAGCTAGAAATCTATAAAAATTCCGTTCTCAAAAAACACGAAGATTACCAAGAAAAAAAAGCTTTGCCCTTGCTGGAATACTTTTTTGCATTTTTGCGTCTTTATGATTTCACCACCACCCCTAAGACATTAAAGAAAAATAACAGCGAAAGCTGTTTGATTAACCCTAGTGTTTTAGGGCTTGTTTTTGAAAAACTCAACGGCTATAAAGAGGGGAGCTTTTATACCCCAAGCTTCATCACAAGCTACATGTGCAAAGAGAGTATCACGCCGATTGTGCGGGATAAATTCAACGCCACTTATCAGTGGGACTGCAAAGATTTAGAAGCGTTGAAAGGAAAAATAGACAGAAATTTTTCAAATGAAAAAGCTAAAGAATACTTGCAACTCCTTCTCACTTTACGCGTTTGCGATCCGGCGGTGGGGAGCGGGCATTTCTTGGTTTCAGCACTCAATGAAATGGTGTTAATTGCTTATGAGCTAGGGCTTATTGCTTCCTTGTATCGCCACGAGCTTAGATTAGAAAACGATGAAATCATCATTCACCACGCACAAACGGGTGAAATCTTTAACTACAAAAAACCGCATAGCGAAAACGACCCCCACCACCATATCCAAAAAGAACTTTTTAATCTTAAAAAATCCATCATTGAAAACTGCCTTTTTGGCGTGGATATTAACCCCAATTCTTGCGAAATCACCAAGCTCAGGCTATGGATAGAGCTTTTAAAATACAGCTATTATATTTTTGAAAAGGGCAAGAACACTAACAATCTTGAAACCCTCCCCAACATTGATATTAACATCAAGTGCGCTAACAGCTTGATTTTTAACTTCCCCTTAAATTCTAAGCTCACCATAGGACAGACGCTAGAGTTTTCTAAAAATCTCAAAGCCGAAATCAAAGAATACAAAAATTCTGTAATGCTCTATAAAGAAGGTTTAGGAGAAAAAGCTAAAATCTTACAAAATATCGCTAAACTCAAATCCCTTATCATCAACTATTTTATCGAGCAACACCAAGCAAAAAAACACCTTAAAGAATCGCTCAAGGCTTTTATAAGTGAATACGGCGATGGGATTTTTGATATTGGCACAGCTTTTGGTATGGAAATGCTAAAGATCGCAAGGCTCAAGGAAAATAACTATAGATTTAATCCTACACTGACAAAAAAGCAACCAAGCCCCATAGGCGTTGAAGCGAATAGACTGCTCATTAAAATCAAAGAATGCTATGAAACGCTAGAAAATCTAAAAAATTCCAAAGCTTTTGAATGGCGTTTTGAATTCCCTGAAGTTTTAGATGATGAGGGGGATTTTTTAGGCTTTGATTGCATCATAGGCAACCCGCCTTATATCCGCCAAGAACACATCAAAGACTTAAAGCCTTTATTAGAAAAGCAATACCAAGATTTTTATAACAGCACCGCTGACATTTACACCTACTTTTTTGCCCTATCTTACCACCTTTTAAAAGAAAAGGGGTTTAACGCTTTCATCACTTCCAACAAATACGCGCGAGCCAAATACGGCGCCAAATTGAGAGAATTATTACTCAAAAAAACCACCCTTGCTAGCTACATGGAATTAAACGCCTTAAAAGTCTTTGAAAGTGCTGCAGTGGATACCAGCATCATGAATTTCATCAAACAAACGCCCCTTAAAGAGAGCGTTTTTAAATATTACGAACCCACCCAAAACGATAAAGACGATTTGAAAAGCACCCCCCACCTTTCCATGAAACAAAACGCACTTTCAACAGAAAGCTTTATTTTTGCCAACGCCACGCTTTTAGACTTGAGGGACAAAATAGAGAGTGTTGGCACCCCGCTCAAAGACTGGGGTATTCAAATCAATTACGGGATTAAAACCGGCTGTAACGAAGCCTTTATCATTCCCACTGAAAAAAGAGACGAAATCTTAAAAAACTGCGATGATTTGCAAAAAGACGAAAGGGGAATGAGCGAAAGAGAAAGGACTAAAGAGCTTATCAAACCCATTTTAAGAGGGAAAGACATTAAAAGGTATTCTTATGAGTGGGCGCATTTGTGGGTGATTAACACCCATAACGGCTACACTTCTGCCTTCAAATCTAAAATCCCTCCCATTGATATAGAAAAATACCCCGCAACAAAAGCGCATTTAGATGCTCATTACGACACTATTGCAACACGATGCGATCAAGGAGACACCCCCTATCACTTAAGGAATTGCGCGTATTTAGAGGATTTTGAAAAAGAGAAAATTGTGTATCCAGAGACTTTACAGGAGGCGTATTTTGTATATGAAAACAGCGGAATATTTTTAGAAAAAACCGCATTTATGATTGTTAGTGATGCTTACAATCTTAAACTTTTGACTGCTTTGCTCAATTCTAAACTGATTACATTCTATTTTAAAAATTTTTGCGGAGGTTGTATTTTAGGTAAGAGTGGTTATCAATATAATAAGCATGCTTTAGAAAAAATACCCATTCCTAAAATCACCCCTAAAAACCAAGAATTAGCCCAAAAAATCACCGATTGCGCGGAGCGGATTTTAAAATCAAAAGAAAAAGACCCCAAAGCCAACACCCAAGAATTAGAAAAAGAAATTGACGCTTTAGTCTATCAGCTCTACAATCTCACCGATGAAGAAATTAAGATCATTGAAAACGGGCAGTGAATAAAAAGCACTTGTTCTTTGTCTAAGAAACACCCCCTTTAAAAAAGGGGGACTCTTGAAAAACTATCGTTTGATTTTTAATTCCAAACAAAACCCTAAAAAACTAATTTTAAGGTATAATGTTTCCCAAGAGTATTTACTATGATTTTTTCTCATAGAAGTCTCCTAGACAAACTTTACCCCCTAATCTCTAGTGGAATAAAAATTAGGGGGTGAGCGTTATTTTATCCTAATCTCACAAAAATGATTTTTATAAAAGCTGCAAACCACTAATTTAAAATCGTATTGAAAAACTTTTCTTCCAAATTTTTGAAATTCCATTAAATATTTGTTCAATACCGCAAATTTTTAACTTAAAGCTTGTTTTTAGAGCTTAAGTTATTGGCCTTACTTTTTTCTTGAAAAATATCTTTATAAATAAAGAGATTAAAATCATTGAAGAAGAAATGGTTAGAAAAGTTAACAATATTTAGTTAAAATCAGCAAAAACTGACTAGGAGGTATTAATGGTCAATACTTTGGAACTAGCAAAATATATTCTTAAGCATTCAAACAAAGAATTGAGTAACTTAGAATTGCAAAAAACTTTGTATTTCACAGAGCTTGATTATATCAAAAAGTTTGACAAACACCTAGTTTCTGATGATTTTGAAGCTTGGAAATACGGGCCTGTTGCAAGAGAGGTGTATTATGAATATCGCAATTATGGTGCCAATTCCATTGACAAACCTAAAGAAGAAACGCTCTCACAAAATCTTAGAAAAGATGAACTTGAAACCATCAATTGCTCCATAGAAAAATGCAGCAAAAAATCTTATTGGGATTTAGTGAAAGAGAGTCATAAAGAAGATGGCGCTTGGCATAAAAGCTTCAAAGAAGACAGAAAAGAAATCATTAGCAAAGATTTGATCAAATAAGAAGCCAAACAAGCAAATGGAAACTAAAGAAGAAGATAAAGATAAAAAGCTAGAAGAAATGATTGTATCGCTGTGTGAAAAGGGGGATTTGTCTAGCTAAACAGATCAAATCATCAAAGATCTCAAAGAAATCTATGAAGGAGAATACAAGCATAAATACTCAAAAATTACAACTATTATTTTAAATTCTACAAGGGATAAAGAGCAAGCCTTTATGACGCTCACACAAAATATAAGGACACTCAAAGAGATTCAAGATAATAAAGAAGTTGAAAGCATTAAACCAAAACTAGAAAAGCTTTATGATCACATGAATTTAGAGTGTATCAGACTGCAAGATTTTGATGAGAAAATGAGTAAAGTTAAAGATGTTTCTAATAAGCTAGAAGATGATCTAAATAAAAACTATAAAAAATTAAGCGAAGAATTGAATAAGCAACAAACGCAATACATAACCATTTTAGGTATTTTTGCTTCTATTGTTTTAACATTTGTTGGGGGATTGGCGTTTTCCACTTCTGTTTTATCAAATATTGACAAAGCGAACGCCTATCGTTTGGTTTTTGTTATGGCTTTTATAGTTTTATTTTTTTGGGAATATTTTATATCTGCTTTTTTCTTTTTTATCAAAAATATCCTTATCAAAAGAGAAAAAAGATAAACAAGAAAATTTTTGCAAAAAACCCATGTTTTGGTTTAATCTGATGGTTACAATTCTATTTGTGATTGGTTTTGTGGGAGAATTGCATATAATACAGAGATTAGTTTCTAAATATTTTTAATTCAACCCAACCCATTTTTTGTGTCCATTCCAATAAAACTTGATTTGAAAATTTCAATACTCACTCATTGAAAAACCTAAATTATTTCTTTCAAATTTAGTCCTAAGAAATCCAATCACGCACTTATTTAACACCGCAAGCCTTTTAGCTTAAAGTCCTTTTGATTAAAGACTCAATAAGTTTCACAGAAATCATTTTAATTCTTAAACAAAGACTCTAAAGCTTCTACCCCTACTTTTGGCGTTTCTTTTTCGTTTTCATTTTCTGCGTTTTCTTTGACGCTAGGAATGGTTTCAAACTCTATGTGATAGCCTGTAAGCATGGACGCTAAGCACACATTCACCCCGCCTTTACCGATAGCCTTAGATTTTTCAATGTCTAACAAGCGCACTTTAGCCTTTTGCAAATGGTTATTGACAATAAAACGCTCTTGAATGGATTCTTTTTCTTCAGCACTCAATTCTTCTATAGGGATTTTTTTAATTTCAACGCTTAAAATTTTGGCTGGAGCGAGCGCTAAAGTGATATAAATTTCAGGCACATTAGAATACTCTATGCAATCAATATTTTCTTTATTCAATTCGTTACTGATCGCATTAATGCGCACACCCTTAACCCCCACAGCCGCGCCTATGGGATCAATCCTAGCGTTATGGGAAAAAAAGCTCACTTTCGCTCTGTTGCCTGGGATTCGTGCACAATGGATGATTTCAATTTCCTTATCTTTAATTTCAGGGACTTCTAATTCCAACAAAGCTTCAAGCATTTTAGGGGTGGTGCGGCTCAGCTCTAATAGTAAGCCTTTTTTCGTGCGTTTGACTTGCGTTAAAACCGCTTTAATGCTATCGCCTATTTTAAAACTCTCGCCTTTAATGCGATGGCGCATGGAAAGAACGCCCTGGAATTGCTGCTCGATTTCAATAAAAGTGTTTTGATTTTTATCCACTAAAATCACTTGCCCCATTAAAACGCTGTTAAGACGCTTTTGAAACGCTTCAAAGTGGCTGTCTTCTAACGCTTTTTCTAGCTGGTATTGCAAATCTTTAAAAAGGCGGTTGATCGCTCCTTGTTTCATGCTCTCCAAACTCAAACTATAGGACAATTCGTCTTTAATCTTAACGCTTGGATCCATTTCTTTGGCTTTAGACAAGCTGATGTATTTAGAAGGGTCGTTAATCAATCTTTCATCATCATCTTCTAAAACTTCTACCAACTGGATAAGCTGGAGCTGCTTGTTTTCTTCAACCACCAAGTAGCGCGCTAGGGGGTCTAACTCATTTTGCGCCATTTTTAACAAACAGCCTTGAATCACTTTTGAAATCATCTCTTTAGGCAAATTTTTTTCATACGCAATGCATTCTATAAGGTCGCTGATTTTTTCCATTCTTGAGTTCCTTTAAATTGATGTTCTATCGTTTTCTGTCATTCTCTATTGTGGGGGAGCGGCGCGTTTAAAAGAAATTTTATTATAGCGAATTTTTAAGCTTTATTAAGAATTTCTTCTAAAACCAGAGCGATTTTTTCCAAATCTTTTTCATTCAAGCTAAAGACTTCAAAGCACACAAATGTGCATGAAATTCTTGTAATAACGCCTTTTTGAAAAAGCTTTAAATAAAGTTTCTCGCAATCTAAATTCTGGGTGTTTTTGGGCTGGACTTTCACGCAAAAGGATTCTAATTCCCTACCAAACAAATTCCCTATTTTAGAAAAGCTAGAGGCTATGCTCACGTTCAATTCTAAAGGCTTTAAAAGGGCGTAGAGTTTGAGAGCTTTTTGCAATAAGGCGTCTTTAGTTTGGTTTAGTAGCGCATGAATGGTGGTTTCTTCTTGATGATTGACCCATGCGTTTAGGCTGTGAAAAAGCAAGGTGAGCGTGATTTTATCCGCTCTTAAGGCTCTATAAAGGGGGTGGTTTTTTAACATTTTAACCCATTCTTTTTGCCCCATAATAATGCCCGCTTGCGTGCCATTAAAGGATTTATCCGCGCTAAAACTTACAAGCGATGGTTTTAGGGCTAAAACCTCTTCTAAAGCCGTTTTATTTAACAAATCCACATCCCCTAAATTGTAATAATCTATCAAATCATGCTCTTTAGCCAGAGCTTGTAAATCTTTAAAGGGCGTGTCTTTTTTGAAAGTGGGGTTGTGGGTTTTAAAGAGCATTTTGCTGTTTTCATTCAAGGCTAAGCGGTAATCCCTTAAATAAGCGCGATTGGTATTCCCCACTAAATGCAACCTAGCCCCACTATTTAACAAAATATCTTTAAGGTTAAAATCCCCCCCCACTAATTCGCCATAAGAAACAACGATTTCTTTTTCTTGCGCTAAAGCGTTAGCGATGAGGAATATTGCGCTGGTGTTATTATTCACAATCAAAATTTCTTCAGTGCCAAAGCACGCCTTAAAAAGCTGTTTTAAAGGGGTTAAGCGGTTCTTTTTTTTAGCGGTGTTGAGATCGCATTCTAAATCAATGGGTTGGGTTAAAACTTCTCTTAAATAAGGTTCAATCTTTTCATAAAATTGCGGGCTAAAAAACGATCGCCCATGAGTTTCATCAAAAACGCTCGCGCTCGCATTGATGATTTTTTGATAAGGGTTTTTCAAAAGATCCGGGGTTGTTGGGGGCGTTTCTTTAGCCATGATGAGTGCGTTTGATTCCTTTTTGAGAGCTAAAATAAAGCGTTATTTTAATCTAAACCCGCTAAATTTTTGATAAAACTACTTTTTTAAAATCCTTAAGAGCGTTTGAATGAGTTTATTGAGCGAGCGGAACTTTTTCCATAGAGTTTGGCGGTTTCTATAGGGCTTTTTCATGTTTGTTTCCATGTTCAAAATTCAAAAAGAAATCCTAAGATTTCTTTAATTTTAGAACTGATAGGATACCTCAAAACGCGCGTTAAATCCAGGGGCTGGGAGCGCCATGCGTTTATTTTTAGGGATCATATCGCTCGCTGGAGCGTCCGCGCTCGCTTGCCACACGGAAGCCTGGCTGACATATTGCTTATTTAAGATATTGTTAAACACGGCTGAAATCCTTAAACCCTGCCATTTTTTAGAAGTGGGGGTCCAGTTGATAAAGACATTATGCACGCCATACCCGGGTTTATGGATTTTCATCAAGCCGTATTGGGGGTAGTAGATAGAATAGCCTTCATAGAACATATTGGTTACAAAGCGTGAGAGCCAAGTTAAAGTAAGCCCCCATTTGTGGATATTGTAATCGGCTTTTAAGATAAACACATTCCCAGTCGTGGCGGCTAAAGCGTAAGTATCGGCTAATAAATGCCCCCTAGCTGTCGGCCAAGAGCGAGCTACTGAGAAAGTCCCTACGAAATTTTTATATTGCACATTCCCTGAAACTTCATAACCATAAATATTAATGGTTTCGGGTAAATTCCCTGACATGTTTTTTGCAGTCGCGTTACCCCCACCATTTTTAGAAGTGTCTTGCCCGTAGCTGTTGATGAAGTTATTGATCACTTGATAGAACGCTGCCCCGCGCACATTGAAATACTTGCTGTTGTAATCCACATTGAATTCCACATTTTGACCGATTGATGGGCGTAAATTCCTTTGATAAATCACCGTAGGATCGCGCATCAAAACGCCATCGCCAGGCAAAGCCCCTTTAGTTACATACGCATAGCTCACTTTCAAGCCAATGCTTTCAATGGGGTTATAAAGCACGGTTGCAGAAGGCGAAAAGCCAGAAGTTACATGCGTGCGGCCGTTTTTGTCTAGCAAGGTGTAAATATCATAACGAGTTCCCGCACCCACGATGAGATTTTTCAAGAGATTGTAGTTCGCTTGCATAAACCCTCCGATGATATTACCGATCGCATGCGAATTTTGGGGCATGTTACGATAGAGCGGGTTAGGCGCGTTTAGATTTTGAGGGTATTGAGAGCTTTGATCGGTGTAATAATGGCGGTAAGGCAAGCCCGGCCCATTAGGGTCGTTAGGGTCAATGTTGTTTTTATAATAGCCGTTTTTGCCTTTATCCAATCCAGAGAAAACGCTCAGGTTTTGATAAATCATGCCGTATTCAAACACGTTCCCATAATCTTCGCTAATGGGGTGGGTGACTTTAAAATTAACGCCTGAGTTGATTAAAAAAATCCTTCTGGCTAAAGTCCCCTCAGCGTCCGCATTCCCTAAAGTCCAATCGTTTGCGCTAGGGTTTTGAGCGTTAGGGGGGGTCATGTCATAATCAGGATTTTTAGGGACAAGCCCATGATAAATATTAGATCCTGTGGAAATTGCAGAAGCGCCTTGCCAATTGATCGATCCCGGCTGCCCATAGCCTATTTGATAACCTCCATCAGAAGGTCTGATAGCCCCTTGCGTGCATTGGCTGATATTATCCGGGTTGTTACACCACTCTCTCACTTCAGGGATATAATCCGGGTTAGCCGGCTCGTTAGAATTGTAAGCGAAAGGATTTACCACAGGGTTATAATTGCCCCCCCTTACCCCTAAAAAGGCAGTGGATTCAACGCGCGGCTGACTAAAACTAGTGCCTCCATCATGCTTGTATTTCAAGCTCAAATTGTGGTTGAAGTTAATGGTATGGGCTAATTCTTTCCCAAAGTCAATCACAAAGGGGGCTGGCTGGCTTCCTGGGTCGTTGGCTTTGGAGAGGGCTGAAGTGGTGTTAGGGCGTAAAAGCCTAGTGGAATTTTCCCTTGTCATGTTGTAGCTTAAGCTGATGGTATCTGTGTCGTTGATATAGCCATTGACTTTACCTAAAACGCTATTAACTTCGCTTGGAGTCCCTATGCCAATGTCGCTATTGCTCGGATCTTGTAAATCGTAGTTAGGGTGGAAGACATTCCTAAAGGCGTTGTTCCCGTCTCTATAGTAAAAAATATTTTGATGGTTGTAATAAGCGAGGATGTCCCAGTTTTTCCCCCGATAGGCTGCAGTGGCGTTCATGCGGTATCCAAAGTTAGTGTAAAAGCCCGCTTCCGCTTTAGCCCCATAAGTTTGATTCTTTCTTAAGAAGTCGTTAGCGTCAATCGTGGTGAAAGACAATTTACCCGCCACCGCACCTGGACCTGCTGAAGCGTTCGCTGCCCCCTTAATCACTTCCACTTCTTTAATCATGTTGGGATCGATTACGGTGTTAGCGTCATGGTGGAAAATGTTACCATTTTGAGCGACGCCATCTATTGTTACCCTTAAGAGACGGCTCTCAATCCCCCTAACATAGATCTTTTGCGCCATCAAGCCCCCACTGGCCACATTCACATCCGCTCTAGTCCTAAAAATATCACGGATTTGGTTACTCTGGCGTTGTTGGAGCTCTTTCCTGTTAATATACATTTTATTGTTGTATTCAAAAGTCCTTTCACCCTTAGTGGTTACCTTACCCAAAGTGTGGGTTGTTTCTTGAGCTTGCAAATTGCTAGCGACAATACAAGAGACAAACACGATACGAAATTGATTTCTAAGCATTTCTTTTAGCCTTTTTATTTACTTTTTTCTAAAAATTTAGTCAAGTTTTAAACCTAAGGTTATTATTACATTATTCTATTTAATAATACCTTAAATTTGTTTTAGGATTAAGAAAATACCAAGAAAAATGTGATTAAAAAAAGTTTTAGCATTTTACTGAGCGGTTGATTACTGAGCGGCCGAATCGATCACTATGCGTGAAGAAGTGCTGCTGATCCCTCTTAAAAAAGTTTGAGAAGACACATTGATTTCAGCGTTTTGGCGGAAAATATCGCTTGGCTGGTTGCTCTGGCGTTCTTCTAAATCATGGCGTTTGATGATAATGGTATTCCCCCATTGAAAGGGTCTATAAGCGTGCTTTTTTTTAATAACAAAATGAGGTTCTAGATTTAAAAATTGCGCGTAACTGGGGAAATATAACGGCTCTAATAAAGGGTTTATGGGGTGTGCTTTTAAAACCATAAGGAGGAAAAAGAGGCTAAAGATTGGTTTCATAGCAAATTTTCACGCTCGCCCCCACTTGAGAATTGGGAGAAATTTCTAACTTGCTGATTTTCAAATAAAGCTCAGAGATCTCCTCGTAGCGCGTTTTTAAAATTTGGCTTAAATCTTTTAGGGCGTCTTCAATGAGAAGATATTGTTTTTCTTGCATCATCTTTTGAATAAGCTCTTGGATTTCCATGTAGTCTAAATAAGCCTTATTGGGTAATTCCGTGTAGAAAAGATCCAAATCCACGCTTATTTTTTGGGGTTTTAAGCGTTCAAACTCTAAAATCCCCAAAATCGTTTCAAACACGAAGTTATGGATATGGACGCCTTGTTTAGTTTTCATAAGACTTTCTTTTCTTTGCCGGTCAATAAATTAAAAATATTGCCCGCATGCTTGATAAGGGTAAAAATAAAAATAAGCACCATTGGCGTTTGCGTGCCGACTTCTTTAAGGATATTGACGCTATCTGGGATATGCATATAAGGCACAAAAAAGATAAGAACAGTCGCTGTGCCTACCCCTAGAATGCTAGCGAGTGAAGAGATTTTAAGCACCTTACCCACAAAAAACCACACCGTTAAACCGATGAGGCTTTCAATAGGAATGAGCAACACCACAGAGCCCATGATCGTAGAAACGCCCTTGCCTCCATTGAAATTCAAAAAAGGCGAATAACAATGCCCTAAAATGCTCGCAATAGCGACCATCCATTGCAAACTATAATCCAACCCAAACAATTTGCTTAAAAAAACCGCAAACATGCCTTTGAATAGATCCAAGATTAAGACTAATAAGGCCATTTGTTTGGCGTTGCTCACGCCCTTACTTTGTAAAGCGCGTAAGACATTCGTCGCGCCAATACCGCCCGATCCGATTTTAGTAATATCCATGCCATAAAAGACTTTCATTAACGCATAGCCAAAAGGAATCCCCCCAATCAAATAGCCCAAAAGGGTGAAAATCACATTGATATTGGTTAGGAAATTTAAAACGCTTTCCATAAATACCCTTTCAAATAAAATAGCGATCATTATAACATGTTGCTTTTTAAGTGAAAGCGTTAAGTTGTTAGGGTATAGTGGCTTAAAAATTTTAGGATATTGAGAATGCTTGAAACTTCTAGCCATTTTTTAAAATCGTTTCGCTTGAAGCGTTATATAGGGTTTTTATTGATTTCTTTAGCGCTATTAATCACGCCATTTGTTCGTATTGATGGGGCGCATTTGTTTTTGATCTCTTTTGAGCATAAGCAATTGCATTTTTTAGGCAAGATCTTCAGCGCTGAAGAATTGCAAGTCATGCCTTTTATGGTTATTTTGCTTTTTATAGGGATTTTTTTCATCACCACTAGCCTTGGGCGTGTGTGGTGCGGGTGGGCTTGCCCGCAAACCTTTTTAAGGGTGCTTTATAGAGATGTGATTGAAACCAAGATTTTCAAACTCCATAAAAAGATCAGCAACAAACAAGAAAGCCCTAAAAACACCCCAAGCTATAAGATCCGTAAAGCATTGAGCGTTTTGTTGTTCGCTCCTGTTGTGGCGGGGCTAATGATGTTGTTTTTCTTTTATTTCATCGCCCCAGAAGATTTTTTTATGTATCTTAAAAACCCTAGCGATCACCCTATTGCTATGGGTTTTTGGCTTTTTAGCACGGCTGTGGTGCTATTTGATATAGTGGTGGTTGCGGAGCGTTTTTGCATCTATTTATGCCCTTACGCTAGGGTGCAATCGGTGTTGTATGATAATGACACCTTAAACCCTATTTATGATGAAAAGCGCGGCGGAGCGCTTTATGACAAGCAAGGCCATCTCTTCCCCTTACCCCCCAAAAAACGCAACCCAGAAAACGAATGCGTGAATTGCTTGCATTGCGTGCAGGTTTGCCCCACGCATATTGATATTAGAAAGGGCTTGCAATTAGAATGCATCAATTGCTTAGAATGCGTGGATGCATGCACCATTACCATGGCCAAATACAACCGCCCTTCACTCATCCAATGGTCTTCAACCAACGCCATTAACACGCGCCAAAAAGTGCACCTGGTGCGTTTAAAAACGATCGCTTACATGGGGGTTATCGCTGTTGTGATCGCTCTTTTAGCCATCACTTCGTTTAAAAAAGAACGCATGCTTTTAGACATTAACCGCAACAGCGATCTGTATGAATTGCGATCTAGCGGGTATGTGGATAACGATTACGTGTTTTTATTCCACAACACGGATAATAAAGACCATGAGTTTTATTTCAAAATTTTAGGGCAAAAAGACATTCAAATCAAAAAGCCTTTAAATCCTATCGCCATTAAAGCCGGACAAAAGATCAAAGCGGTAGTGATCTTAAGAAAACCCCTAAAAAGTAACGCCATAGAATACAAACGCGCTAAAGACGCTCTAATCCCTATTACCATACAAGCTTATAGCGCGGATGATAAGAATATTACGATAGAAAGGGAATCGGTGTTTATTGCACCCAGTGAAGATTGAAGCCTAAAACTAGCGCTCAATCACTTCATAAGGCAAGCCTTGTTTGATCAATTCTTCCATGAAAGGATCGGTGTTTAATTCTTCTATGTTAAACACCCCGGCCCTAAAATGATCCGTGCTCCAAGTGTCATTACAAATCATTTTAGCCGCGCACATCGCTGGCACGCCGGTGGTGTAGCTTATGGCTTGCGAACCCACTTCTTCATAGCATTTTTTGTGATCGCACACGTTGTAAATGTAGAGCGTTTTGTCTTGGTTGTTTTTAATGCCGGTCATATAGCACCCGATGTTGGTTTTACCGGTGGTGTCTTTAGCCAGAGTGGCCGGATCAGGAAGCAAGGTTTTTAAAAATTGTATCGGCACGATTTTTACGCCTTGATGTTCTATTTCTTTAATGCCTAGCATGCCGACATTTTCTAAGCATTTCATGTGGGTTAAATAATTTTGAGAGAAAGTCATAAAAAATCTCGCCCTCCTTAAGCCCTTAATGTTTTTGACTAACGATTCCAATTCTTCATGGTATAAAAGATACGAATCCATTTCGCCAATCTGCGGATAAGCCCACACCTGCTTGATTTCTAAAGGCTTGGTTTCAATCCATTTGCCATTTTCATAATAACGCCCTTTAGAGCTGACTTCTCTCAAATTGATTTCAGGGTTAAAATTCGTGGCAAAAGGGCGTTTGTGATCCCCAGCGTTGCAATCTAAAATATCTAAAGTGTGGATAGTGTCAAAATGGTGTTTTTGAGCGTGAGCGACATAAGCGTTAGTCACGCCCGGATCAAACCCAGCCCCTAAAATCCCTAAAATCCCCACTTCTTTATAGGCCTTATCAAACGCCCATTGCTCTTTGTATTCAAACTTCGCTAAATCCGGATGCTCGTAATTGGCGGTATCAATGTAATGCGTTTTAGTCTCTAAACATGCTTGCATGATCGTTAAATCTTGATAGGGTAAAGCCACATTAACAACGACTTTAGGCTTGTGTTTTTGGATTAAAGCGACTAAGGCTTGCGTATCATCGGCATCCACTTGCTCAACGCCAATTTCCCCCAAACCCTTTTTGAGCATGCTTTCTTTAATTGCATGGCATTTGTCTAAGCTCCTGCTCGCTAAAATGATATTTTTAAACACATCTCTGTTCATGCCCATTTTGTGTGCTACCACACTGCCTACGCCACCAGCTCCAATTTGTAATACTGTATGCAAGGAACACCTACTTTCTAACTAATCTCGTTCTTTTAGGGGGGTATTATATTATAATAAGATAAATTTGATTAATAAGGATGCAGGCTTGCAAGAAATTAAGTTGGATATTTATGCCACTTTGGTGTGCATGGTTTTAGTGTTACTCTTGGGGCGTTATGTGATTTCTAAAGTCAAGTTTTTGCGCGATTATGATATTCCAGAGCCTGTTGTGGGCGGGGTTTTAGTCGCTTTTTTTATCATGTTAGCGCGTCAGTTTTACAATTTTGGCTTGCAGTTTGATTCTTCTTTAAAAGATCCTTTAATGCTGACTTTTTTTATCACCATTGGTTTGAGCGCGGATTTCAAATCTTTACAAAAAGGTGGGAAAATGCTTGCGGTTTTTTTGCTGGCTGTGGCGGGGTTTGTGGTGTGTCAAAATGCAGTGGGGATTTCTATCGCTAGCCTTTTAGGGGTCAATCCTTTAATGGGGCTTTTGGGGGGGTCTATCGCTTTAGTGGGAGGGCATGGCACTAGCGCGGCATGGGCTAATTTTTTCACCCAAGCGCCTTATAATTTTAGCTCCAGTTTAGAAGTGGGCATGGCATGCGCGACTTTTGGCTTGGTGAGTGGGGGGATTATTGGAGGGCCTGTCGCTAAATATTTGATTTCTAAATACAAACTAGAGCCTAAAGACACTAAAGAAAAAGACACTTTAGAGGGCGTGGTGTCTAAAGGCTTTGAAACCCCTAAAGAGCAGCGCCTAATCACCGCATCCAGTTTTGTAGAAACTTTAGCTCTAATTGCGATCGCTTTATTGGTGGGGACTTTTTTATCGCACTTGATGCCTAAAAGTTTCACCTTGCCGACTTTTGTGTGGTGCTTGTTTGTGGGGGTTATTTTAAGAAATGCCTTGTCGTTTTTTAAAATCCATAGCGTGTTTGACAGAGAGGTTTCAGTCATAGGGAATGTGAGTTTGAGCTTGTTTTTAGCCTACGCTTTAATGAGCGTGAATTTATTGGAATTGTTAAAACTCGCTGTGCCATTAGCGGTTATTTTGAGCGTTCAAGTGGTGGTTATGATCCTTTATGTGATGCTTGTAACCTTTAGGGTATGCGGGAAGGATTATGATGCGGCGGTGTTGTGCGCGGGGCATTGCGGTTTTGGGCTTGGAGCGACTCCAACGGCTATGGTGAATATGCAAACCATCACCAACCACTACGGGCCATCGCATGTAGCGTTTATTGTCGTGCCTTTAGTGGGAGCGTTTTTTGTTGATATTATTAACGCTTTAGCGATTAAAGGCTTTTTGCTCTTGCCTTTTTTCCCGTCATGAGACTTTATGAAAGTTTATTAGAAATGTGCTTGAATAAGGCATGGGAGTATCAAACCCTAGCCTTAGAAAATCCGAGCGTGGCTTGCATGGTGCTAGATAAAAACCATGAAATCTTGAGTTTAGAAACCCACAAAAAAGCCAAAACCCCGCATGCAGAAGTCTTAGCCGCTAAATCAGCGCTAAAGATTTTACGCCCCCATTTAAAAAGCGATTTAGAAAAATTAGAAGACCCTAAAATTTTAAGCGATTTTTTAAAAACGCACCACGATAACGCTTTTACAGACTGCGTTTTTTTAATCACCCTAGAGCCATGCAATTCTTATGGCAAAACCCCGGCATGCAGCGGATTGTTAGAAATTTTAAGGCCTAAAAGAGTGGTCATTGCCACAGAAGAAAACGAAGCTAAAAAAGGGGGCTTAGCAAGGCTAAAAAAGGCTCGTATTGAAACAATGATTTGTCGCAATTTAGAAAACAAGGCTAAGGACTTGCTCTTGCCTTTTAGGATAATGGAACAAAAGGGGCGTTTTAATTTGTTCAAACTCGCTTTAAGGATGAATGGGGATTATTACCATGGCAAGATCACCGGGCAAAAAAGCGTTATTTTCACGCACAACCAGCGAGCGGTATGCGACACTCTCATCATTTCTGGGAAAACCATAAGAACGGATAACCCCTTATTGGACGCTCGCTTTTGCGATAGCTTTTATCACAATAAAAACCCCAATATCGCTATTTTATCCAAGCGCTCAATTAGCCCCCATTCAAAAGTTTTTTCTGCGCCTAATCGCTTAGTTAATACTTTCAACAACCCTAAAGATTTACCCCTAGAGAAAGGGTTTAATTTCATTGAAGGGGGGTGGGGATTGTTTGAGAGCTTGAGGGATAAAATTGATGCGTTACTTTTGCATTCGCATGCGTCTATGATTAGCGAAGCGTTTAGTGCATTCGCTTTAAAAACCCCTTTTAAGGGGCGGTTGTTGCATGCGCAGATCTTAGAAACTGAAGCCCTTTTATGGATAGAAAACTCTTAAGATTATACCAGCCCTTAAACGCTTATTCTTACAATAGCGATTCGCTTTTTTTATACGATTTTTCACGCCCTTTTATCAAAAATAGCGGCGCGATTTTAGACATAGGCTCAGGGTGTGGGGTTCTAGGCTTGCTCTGCGCTAGAGACAACCCGCTAGCGAGCGTTCATTTAGTGGAAAAGGATAGCAAAATGGCGTTTTGCTCCCAAAAAAACGCCCTTAAATTCCCTAACGCTCAAGTGTTTGAGGGCGATTTTTTAGATTTCAACCCCCCGATTTTGTATGATGCGATTGTGTGTAACCCTCCTTTTTATGCTTTAGGCTCTATTAAATCTCAAATTAAAGGGCATGCGAGGCACCAGAGCGAATTAGACTTCGCTTCTTTAGTGGCTAAAGTGAAAAAATGCCTGAAACCTAAAGGGTATTTTATTTTTTGCTATGAAGCCTTGTCGCTTTGCTTGGTCATAGAGAGTTTAAAAAGCGTTAAACTCACGCTAGAGACTTTAAGGTTTGTCCAAAGTTTTAAAGACAAAAACGCCCATTTGATGCTTGGAGCGGCTAGGAATAATTCCAAAAGCGCTCTAAAAGTTTTGCCCCCCTTAATCACGCACAACTCCAAAAACCAAAGCGACAACACCAAAGAAGTTCTAATCATCTATCAAATCTGTAACACTTATTCTATCAAAGCGCTTCTCAATTAGCGCCTCATCAATTAAGGATTAAAAAATGAAATGTTCGCATTGCCAGTTGGAGTTTAAAGAAAGTGAGCTTTTTAAAGAGGTGATCCATCATAAGGAATTGTATTTTTGCTGCACGGGGTGCGCTAGGGTGTATGCGTTATTGTTAGATTTGAATTTAGAGAGTTTTTATGACAAATTAAACGATTCCACTTTAGCCCCCGTAACGCCCCAAGATTCAATGAGCGCTTTGGAATTAGAACAAGCCCTTGAAGAAAACAATAAGGGCGAATTAATCCTCAATCTTTTGCTAGAAAAAACGCATTGTAACGCTTGCTTGTGGCTCAATCAAAAGGTTTTAGAGCGTTTAAGTGGGGTTAAAAAAGTGAGCGTGAATTTCACCACCCACCATTTACAAATCGTGTTTGAGAAGTCCTTAGACCCTAAAGAGATTATTCAAAAAATTGAGAGTTTGGGCTATGGGGCTAAAATCTATAATGCAAAAAATTACACCCTAAAAGCGCAAAAAGAGCAACGCTCCTATTTGCTCACTTTGAGCGTGGGGTTTTTTGCCACCATGAATTTGATGTTTATTGCCATTGCCAAATACGCAAGTTATGGTGCTGCGAGTTATGGTAGCGGCATGGATAAGCTCATGCAAAGGAATTTGGAACTCGTATCGCTCTTTTTAAGCTTGTTGGTGCTAGTGGTGGTGGGGCGTTTTTTCATTAAGGGGGCGTTTTATGGGCTAAAAAATGGCGTTTTGGGCATGGATTTGAGCGTGTCTTTTGGGGCGTTGTCGGCGTTTGTTTATTCCGTTTATGCCATGTTGGTGTCTCAAGAAACTTATTTTGAAGCGAGCAGCACGATTTTAACGCTTGTTTTTGGCTCTAAGTTTTTGGAATTAAAAGCCAGGCTGTTTGCGAATGAAAAATGTTTGGCCCTAGAATCGCATGAAATCCATAGCGTGATTGTTGTAGAAAATGGCAAACAGATAGAAAAACACCCTAAAGATGTGGCGATAGGCTCTGTTGTTTGGGTGCCAAGCGGGGCTAAAATCGCACTAGATGGCGTGCTTTTAAATCATGCGAGCGTGGATGCGTCTTTGATTAGCGGGGAGTTTAAGCCTTTGGAATTGGGGGTTAATGATCCAATTTTAGGGGGTTATGTGAATGTGGGCGTGCCTTTTAGCTATCAAGTGAGCGCTAATTTCCAAAACTCACGCCTTTCTAGTTTGTTAGAAACTTTAAAAAAGAGTTTTTTAGAAAAGCCCTTAATTGAGAGCAGCGCGAATAAAATTGCGGATATTTTTTCTAAAGCGGTGTTGTTTTTAGCCTTTGTGAGCTTTTTATTGTGGCAATTTGGTTTGGGGGGTAATTTTGAAAAAGCTTTAATGGTGTGTATTAGCGTGTTAGTCATAAGCTGCCCTTGCGCGTTCGCTTTAGCTACGCCCATTGCGTTAGTGATAGGGGTGTTTAAAAACCCTTTGATCGTGTTTAAGGAAGCGTTGTTTTTAGAAACTCTGGCTAAAGTGAAAAAAATCTTTATAGACAAAACCGGCACCCTCACGCAAAAAGAAGTCCTTTTAAAAGAAAAAATCATTTATGAAGAATTTGATGGAAGGCTTTTGAAGAGCCTTTTAAAAACCAGGGAGCATTTAGCCCATAGCGCGATTCTTAAATCATTAGATGGCGATGAGGTTAATTTAGAAAAGATAGAGTTTTTCGCTCATGGCTTAAAAGCGAGCTATCAAAACGAAACTTTGCTAGTGGGGAGTTTGAAATTTTTAAACGCTATGGGGGTTGATTTAAAGGTCAAAGAGGGCGCTAATATCATGGTAGGTTTTGCGAAAAACAAGACCTTATGCGCGTTATTCATTTTAGAAGAGCGTTTGAAAGCTAACGCTAAAGAAGTCATTCAGGCTTTACAAAATCAAGGCTTAGAATTAGAAATTTTAAGCGGGGATAATGAAAGCTCGGTTAAAGAGTGCGCGAAAAAATTAGGGATTTCTAAGTATCATGCCCATTTGACCCCTGAAGATAAGGCTCAAATCATCAGCTCTTATAAGGGCGTATGCGCAATGATAGGCGATGGCAATAATGACGCGCTAGCCTTAAAACAAGCGAGCGTTTCTTTGGGGTTTGAAAAAAGCGCTTTGAGTAAAAGCGCATGCGATATTTTGCTTTTAGAAGAGGATTTGAGTTTGCTAAAAAAAGCGTTTGATAACGCTCAAAAAGTCTATCAAGTGGTGTTGCAAAACATTGTTTTGAGCTTGATTTATAACGCTATTTTAATCCCGGTCGCTATGCTAGGATACATTAACCCTTTAATAGCGAGTTTGAGCATGAGTGCTAGCTCGCTCTTAGTGGTCTTAAATTCTTTGAGGTTGAAACGCTCTTAAACAAACCACATCGTTTTGGCTAAAATGGCGATTAAAAAGCCAAAAGTTAGAGCGATAGGGTGGATATATTTGCCAATAGGGTTTTTCTTACCCAAAAACTTACACGATAAAGAAAAAAGCACTAAAAGAAAAATGCTTAACGCTAAGATCACTTTAAGCATGAGTATCTTTTGAAAAGGGGTTTCACACCAGCCTTTATCGCCCCCCATGTATTGGCTAAGCATCATGCCCCCTGTTAAAACAAGCCCTAAAACGCATAAGGGCATGATCTTGATCGCTCTTTGAGTGATTCCTGTATTCGCTTTATTGGCAAACTCTTCGCCAAACATTTTCTTCACATTGGGGAAAATTACCCCATCAAAAAACAAGTAGCCAATAAAAATAATAGCGCACAATAAATGAACAACCAACACATAAGGATAAATCGCATCCATTTAAAATCCTTTATTCATGGGAAAATTAAAGAGTTTTTAATCTACTATAAAAGGATTTTATTGTCAAGTAGCCCATTATTATGGGAATTTTAGGGGTGGTTTTTGTTTGACTTTTAAGATTGCAATTAGCTATAATAAAATAATTAAAAAAGTAACACTTAAGCGGAGACCCTAGAGAGTGATGCTCAATTTTATGACAAAGAAGAAAAATAGAAGGCAAGATTGCAAAATGGTTTGTAAAAATTTTAATCGTAAGGAATCTGTTTTGATAGCTCAATCTTTAGAAATTTCTAAAAAAGGCTCGGTAATTTTAGGCGCTCTTTTGAGTTCGTTATGGCTGACAAACCCTTTAAATGCCCATGAAAAGAATGGCGCGTTTGTGGGGATCAGCTTGGAAGTGGGTAGGGCTGATCAAAAGACAAACGCTTATAAAAACGGCGAATTGTTTCAAGTGCCTTTTGGCGATGTTTCAGCCAATGATAATGGTAAAGTCCCTAATGGGCAGACCGGTGGCTGTCAGCCAGCTTCAGGGACGCCAGGAACGCCAGGCTATACTAAAGCTAACTGCGTGGTCAATTGGACTTCTCGCACCATGCTTAGCACCAATAAGGACATTCCTGGCCGTAACCAGCCGATGTATGGGCTAGGCGTGATAACAGGGTATAAGCATTTTGTGGGTAAAAAAAGGTGGTTTGGGCTGCGTTATTATGGCTTTTTTGATTACGGGCATACCAATTTCTCTAACTCTAGGGCCGCTAACGCCATATCGCCCTTTTATTTGAGCGATCAAAAAGCAGACATGTATACTTATGGTTTTGGCACAGACATGCTTTTTAATATTATAGACAAGCCTAAAGCCACGGCCGGGTTTTTTCTAGGCGTGAATTTTGCGGGTAACACTTGGACTAATAATCGTGTGGGGTATTTTAAGGACGGGTATGTTTATGGCGTCAATACGGACGCTGACGCTTACATGACTAACGCTGATGGCACAATCACTTGCGGGGACACGACGCCGGCGAGTTGCAATGTGGGGATTAACCCTAATAGCGTCTATACCACAGGAAAATTAAACGCTAAGGTGAATCACACGATTTTCCAATTTTTAGTGAATGTGGGCGTTAGAACTAATATTTTTGAACACCATGGCATTGAGTTTGGCATCAAAATCCCCACGCTCCCTAATCACTTTTTTAAAGGCTCTACCACTATCAAAGAACAAAGCCAAGGCCCGCTAAAAGACGGCAAACCAACCACTATCACAGGAGCAGAAACCAATTTCAGCTTAACCCAAACCTTGCGCCGTCAGTATTCTATGTATTTGCGCTATGTTTATACTTTTTAAGTTTGGTAGGGTTTTTAGGCAAGGCTTGGATATGAAAGCTTGATGCTTAAGCTTTCAAATGGTCATTGATCTGTAACCATTCTGCACTATTTTCTACTTTTTTGATAAAATCATTAATGGCATAACAGCGTATGTTAATATTGTCTTTGAAATGGGCAAATCCCGCCTATTCTTTGGCGTCATCATGGATATTTGGAGCCACAAAAACACTAAATTTTTCTCTAATATCAGTGCTATTTTTAATCAATTCTTTTAAATGTCTGGCAATAGGTATCATTTCGCTTTGACTTCTATCTCTAATCAAGCTCACTTCTATATAACTTTGGGCTTTTGTGTCCATAGCTACAATATCAGGTTTGTTACCGCTTGCTGTGTATATGGGCAAGCCTTCATCGTCGCTTTTATAATTGGGTATCACGCTTAAATTTTCAAAATGTTGTTTCAAGAAAATAGCACTTAAAAATTCCAAGCGTAAAGGTTTATCAATGAGTCTTAAAAAACTATCTCTTGATTCTTGCTTGTTGCAAGTAATGAGTAATTCTTGCTTGATAAAATCTTTAGTATAAGTGGTTGCTAGTTCATTCAATTTGCTTGATTTAACGCTCTCATTAGCGCTGATTGGAGTAACGCTAACAAGAAAGCTATCCACGATTGACATGTAGTTAAAAAAGGCGAGTTTGTTAGCTTGAGTGTCGTTTAAATAATCCCCTTTAAAAGCCTTATGAGTTTGTAAAATGTAATCTATTTTATTATTTTCATTAGTATTAATATCAATAAACCTACCATTACCACGCAATGAAATAAGTCCTGTAATACGCATTTTTCTAATGTATTCATCAACGGCTTCGTTAGTGATTTGGCTCATTTTGAATCGTGTTTTATTAACACTTTCTAAAAGTTTTAGGCATTTTTCATAGATAAATTCATCTGAGTAACTGAATTCTGTTTTATTGATAGTAACAATTTCTTGTCTTAAACGAATAATGTAGTTATAAAGCCCTTTAGCGTTATCGTCTTTCCAACAAAGTAAAATAGGGATTTCTTTGACAGATAGGGGAGTTAGATGGGCATTTTTGAGTCGTTTTAAAAGCGAGAGCAATAGTTTGAAAGGGTTGTTATGGTTTAAATTCTTTTTGTAAGGGTTTCCTACTTCATATTTAGACAGAGCGTTTAAAAATATAGCCCCAACTATTTTATTTTTTAAAAGTTCGTTGTTGGACTTGTTAAAAAATTATTTATTTAAGTCAATAACACTATTCCATGCAAGCTTGTGTTCTTCATTGATTTCCGTATTTTGTGAGATATTTTTAAGATAATTATTTATAAAATTTTCCGTGTTTTTAATCAGTCTTAAATAGTATTTTAAAGTATCATAAACCCCATTAACAATTACTTGACAACCATGTTCATGTTCAATTTTATTTGTAATTTTTTGTAATTCTGCTTTATTTTGAATAGGTAAAGTGCTTAATATATAATATCTTTTAATAGGTGTTTGAGCAATTTTCTTATAAGAATCTTGTAATATAATGCTGTCTATAGCAATATTAAATTTAATCTCTATAACTTCAAACAATTGTTTTTGTTCATCTAAAATTACAATATCTCCGGCATTGCCACTGCTTTTATCACAACTATAATGAGAATCTAAAGGTTTTAAGCTTTTATTAGTAAAACGCTCTAATTCCAAAATTAGACATTCATATAGACTAAACAAAGCTACCACAGGCAGTATAGAAGCTCCCCTACTTTTATAAGTGAAGTTAAAATGTTTTTGCAGTGTATTGATAATAAAGTCTATAGTATAGCTAGATTCCTTTATGGTAGGTTTAACAAGAATAATGGCTTTTTTAGTTTTTTCTCTAATACTCAAATAGAATAAGGCTTTTAAGTATGGTATAGATAAGTTTGGATTTTTTTCTATATCATCTAAGATTTCTAAAAACGCTTTTTTAACAGCAATATTTGAAATTTTTCCTGGATAGTCTAGTGTATATGGCAAATTTTGTTCCAAACTTCTTGTGAGCCATCCACTCTCTTTCATAGCCCCTAGAAATTGTTTTTGTTTTAAAAAAGGTGTGATAAATTTAGTATCAAAACTTCTACCACTATACCCATTATCCATATTTGCTTGATGAAATCTAATATCTTGATTGGGGTAGTTGCTCTTATAAACTAAACTCGTAATTAAAACCGTATAAACACCTTTAAATGTTTCTTCTTTTTCAACAATCGTTTGGGTTTTTTGGAGTTGTATTTCGCTTAAACCCAAGCTGTCTAAATTTTTTAAGCTCACGCATTCTTTATAAATTTTTTCTAAAAATTCCAAAGTTTTATTTTGCATGTTATTTTCCTTAAGGGGTTGTTTGTAAAATTGATTTAACACTTCTTTTATAATAGCCTTAACCATAGGAACGCATATGCTGTTACCAATGCGTTCATAAAGCTGTGAATTTGTACCGATTTTTTTGAAATCTTTAGGAAACCCCATAAAAGAAAAACATTCATTTATGGTTAATTTTCTCACTAAATTATTAACATAGATAAAGTAGCGACCGCTTTGTTCTTGACTGGCAAGTGTTGGGTGTATTCCCCCTGCATGATAAATTCTATTAGGCTGTTTATGAACCCTACTTAAGTGTTCCGTATTTTCTCTTGTGCCCTTAGTGCGGATTTTCTTATTACGATAGCCACAAAAAATGAGTCCTGAATTTTGTCTTTTGAGCAATTGGCTATCTAACAATGTGTATTCATGGGGTTTTAAAATTTTAAAATAACCACTCTTATCTAAAAAATTTTGCATGCTAATAATAGGATTTTTTTTGATAGGATTAAAATCAAATACTTGAGAACCCAAATATCCTACAATGATAATTCTTTCTCTGTTTTGTGGGACTGAAAAATCTTTAGCGTTTAAAATTTTATAACTAACACTATAACCTAAATTACTAAGGGCTTGTAACATTACAAATAGTGTGTTGCCTTTATTGTGTTTTAAGAGATTTTTTACATTTTCTAAGATAAAAATTTTTGGCTTTTTATTTTCTAGAATTCTACAAATATCAAAAAACAGCGTTCCTCTTGTTGTGTCTTCAAAACCTTTTTGTTTGCCGCATACTGAGAATGCTTGACAAGGAAACCCTGCACATAAAATATCAAAATTTGGCATAGTATTTGGATTTAAAATAGTAATATCACAAGTGGAGTCATCATTAAAATTCGCTTTATACACAGCTATAGCATGGGGGTTGTTCTCTGCACTAAAAACACATTTTAAGCCCAAAGAATCTAAAGCAAGTCTAAAGCCACCGATACCTGCAAATAAATCTGCATAAGTTAACAAACAAGTATTCCTATAAAATTTTGATTTCTTGGCAAATACTATAGCAAAAATGCTATAAAAATCAACATGATCGCAATAAACGAGTCTTTTATTAAATTCCCAAATACCCACTCTATAAGCTTGGTTTTTGAGCCGATATACCGGCGGTTTTTTAGATTAAATCTTTCCACTAGCCACCTTTAAACTAAGAGGATAAAACCACTTAGTAATATGTAAGATTTAAAAATCATAATCTCTTATTAAGCTTTTTAAAATACCAAAGACTAAGAGCTAAAAATACGAAAAAGGGCGATAGCACGCCTATTTCAGGAATGAGTATCCCTGAAATGCTGAACTTCCCCAAAGCAAAGAATAGCCCCCAAACAACGAGCGTGATGATGATAAACTTTAGCCCTAAAAGAGCCAAATTTTCATAGCGGGCGAGACTGGGCGAAAAATAAGCGATTAAAACGCTTAAAAACGGCACAAAAAAGGGCAAAATCGCAAACACATACAAAAACGAACGCACTTTTTTCGTGTCGGCGTTTTGGCGCACTAGAGCATGCAAGGAAAAAAGAGCGTCTGTGATAGAAACCGCGGGCTTGTTTTGGTAAATGGTGTCTAAAACTTTAGGGCGGAAATTTTTGAGCGTTTTAAAGGTTTCTAAACGCGTGGTGTTTAAAGCGTTCGCGCCCAGTTCAAAACTCAAGGGCATCTCATAGATAGTAGTGTCATGCAAGATCCAATACTTGTCTTCAAAAAAAGCTTCTTTAGCTTCAGCGTAAGATTCTAAAGTCCTGTCTTTTAAGCGAAAAACCTTGATATTTTGGGCTTTTTGCAATAAGGGATTAATCTTATCAAAATACACGTAATCATCGTTATATTTCACTAACAAATGCTCTGAAACGCTCAAAGAATTGTCTTTATAGATTAAATTTTGCGTTTTTTCTTCCATATACACAAAAGGAGTCGCGTTCAACCCCACATAAACAGCCGTGAAAAACAGGCTAATCAAAAAAATAGGGTTTAAAATCTGGCGTTTGGAAAAGCCAATGGAGAGCAGGGCGGTGTATTGGTTGGATTTAATGAAGGTGATGTAAAATAAAACCATCGCCAAAAGCAAGGAAATGGGCAAGGTGTAATTGAGCGCGAATAAAATATCATAGGTGAAAAATAAAATGATCATGTTCGCAGAATCAGGCATTTTATCGGCGTATTTCAGGCTGTCAATGCCTACAAAAAACAATTCCAAAGCCAAAAGCACGATTAAAAAGTATTTGAAATAATACCACCCCACAAATCTAAACAAACGCACTTTAAACCCTTATTCAAACCATGATAAAAACTTAAAATTTTGGATAGAGCGCATCTAACTTTCTATTTGTAAAGGTTTTTTAAGCGTGAAACGATTTTGCATAGCGTTAAAATCATGGCTTTCTATAAAAAATTTTAAGGCGTTTTTGGCATGTTCAAACGCAGCGTTTTTTAAAGGCTCTTCGTTTTTGTGGAATCTTGAAAGCACATGCTCAATCACACCAATCCCTTTAGAAATCCCCACCCTCAAGCGGTAATAAGAATTCGAACACAATAAATCAATGGATTTTAGGCCGTTATGCCCTCCATTCCCCCCACCATTTTTAAACCTCACAACGCCTAAAGGTAAATCCAAGTCGTCATGGACAATTAAAAGCTCTTTAGTTTTGTAAAAATTTTTAGCGCTTAAAACGCTCTCGCCGCTCAAATTCATGTAAGTTTGGGGCTTGAGTAAGATAAAATCCTTATAAACGCATAAATAAGCGTTGTGTTTGGGAGAAAAAGCGAAAGAAAGATTCAATTCGCTAACGAGCGAATCTAAAATATCAAAACCAGCGTTGTGTCTGGTGTGAGCGTAACGCAAAGTAGGGTTGCCTAAACCTACTAAAAGCGTCATAGCCTAAAATCACTTCGCCTTAATCACACCGATCACAGCGATAGAATCATGATCTAAGATCTTAACATTCTCGTGTTTTTCTAAATCGCGCACCAAAATAGACTCATTCACATCTAAAGGGGCCACATCCACTAAATAGTGATCGGGCAAATGCTCTGGAGCGCATTCCACGCTGATACGCTTTTTAGAGAGCATCAAAATCCCTTTATTTTTCAAGCCCACCGGAGTGCCTTGGTGTTTGACAGGGACTTTAAACTTGGACTTCACGCCTTTAGTAACAGCGAGCAAATCCACATGGATAAGCTCGTTAGTAACAGGGTTTTTTTGGTATTCTTGAACCACGACTTCAAAAGTCTTATCCCCTAATTTCACCGGAAAAATCAAATGCTTTTTTTCCTTAAGGTATTTAATGAAAGGGTTTAATTTGAACGCGCCATTCACATTTTCAATGCCCTTTCCATAAACATTTGCGATTAGATAGCCATCTTTTTTTAAAGCTTTAGCGTTAGCTTTAGTAATACTCTCTCTAATAACGCCTTCTAACATGTCAATCCTTTAAAATAAAATAAGGGCTTATTCTATCCAAAAAACCCTTAAAAATCAAAAACTGCTTAAAAGCTTTTCAAAGGATTGTTTGAACGCTATCAAGCCTTCTTTAAGGAGTTTTTGAGCGGTGTTTTCTAAATCAATGTTTTGGTTTTTCAGTTCTCTTTTAAACGCTTCAATTTCTGTAACCTTTAAAGGGGTTTGACACTCGGTGTTTGGGTCAAGCAAATAAGCGTTTAAAGCCTCTAATGGGGCTGTGTTGATAGAGTTTTTAAAACACAACGCTTTAATGTAATAATCTTTAGCTAAAGCGTTGGATTTAACGCCGGTGGATGCAAAAAGGGTGCTTATTAGCTTATTGGCATGCTGATGGATTTGATAATAGCACTCGGTAGCGTTAATGATCCCGCTTTGAGCTTGCAAATTTTTTGGCGCTAAAGGGTCTATTTCTTTGTCAAATCGTGAGACAAACACGCTAATAACCGCTCTTTTTTGCGCTTCTTTGGCTAAGATTTGAGCGATTCCACCGGCGATTTTAGGCGAAAAGACTAAAGTTACATTAATAGGAATAGAAGCTTTAGTTAAAGCGCTAATGACTTCAAGAGCGCTTTCGCTCGCCGGGACTTTAATCATCACATTGGGGCGGTTTAATGTTTTGAATAACCGCTTGGCTTCATCAATGCTTTTAATAGCATCATCTTCTAAAAAGGGGTCAATTTCTAGGCTAATGTAGCCGTTGTTAGGGTCTTTTTCATACAAAGGCATTAACGCGCTAGAGGCCTGTAAAATATCCTTTAGCGCCAAAGTTTCATAAATTTCTTTAGCTTTTTGGCCTTTGAGTTTAGCGATTTCATCTTGATAAAACGCGCTTTTGGTGATCGCTTCACAAAACAAACTAGGGTTACTCGTCGCCCCGCAAATAGCCCCCTTATTGATGAGCTTTAAAAAGTCGTTTTCTAAAAAATCCCTTTCTATAAAATCGCACCACAAACTGAATTCTTGCATGTTTCATCCTTGGTTTAAATTGAGATAATAATCTTTAACGATTTCTTGGTCGCTAAAAAAAATCGTTTTGTCTTTAAAGATTTGAATGTTTTCATCACCCTTGCCTAAAATCAATAACACCTCATCGTCTTTTAAATTTTCTAAAGCGTTTAAAATGGCTTTTTTTCGGTCTTTTTCTACAATGACTTTAGAAGAATCGCTGATGCCTTTTAAAATATCCTTGATAATGTCTTCTTCGTTTTCGCTTCTGGGGTTGTCTGAAGTTAAGATGATTTGATACGCATAACAACTCGCTATCGCTCCCATTTTAGGGCGCTTGGTTTTATCCCTATCGCCCCCTGCTCCAAAAAGAGCGGTGATTTTTTGATTTTTAAAGCTTTCAAAGACTTGTTGCATGCCGTCTGTGGTGTGGGCAAAATCCACAACCACCAAAGGTTTAGAATGCACAATTTCCAAACGCCCCTTCACCCCATAAAAGTTTTCTAATAACGGCGCGATTACTTCTAGCGGTAATTGAGTGAGTAATTTGACCCCTAAAACGCCCGCTAAAATATTATAAAGGTTGTAACGCCCTAAAAGGGGGGAATGCATAAGGGCGATTTCTTTGAGATTAGGTTCTCTTAAATCTTGTTGGTAGCATAAAGACGCGCTAATAAAGGGGGTGAGCGAAAAGGCTTGAACATTTAAATGTGCTTTTTTATCCAGTGCGTAAGTGTGTGCGTTAATGGGGTTAAAAAGGGCGTTTGCTTCATCTTTGTTAATCACTTTCAAGATCTCATCTTTAAAAAAGCTGTTTTTAGCGTCCCTGTAATTTTCTATATTTTGATGGAAATCTAAATGATCGCTTGTGATATTGGTTAAGATTTTAAGAGCAAAATCAAGCCCGGCAATGCGCTTTTGGACAATCGCATGGGAGCTCACTTCCATAATAAAGTATTCACACCCCAAGCGCATCGCTTCTTCTAAATCGCTATAAAGCTCTAAAAGAGTGGGCGTGGTCAAGCCCTTTTCTTTGATGCGTTCATCGTTGATAAAAAACCCCCTTGTGCCTAAAAGAGCGGTCTTTTTATTCAAATCTAAGAGCAAGGAATACATCAAGCTCGCTGTGGTCGTTTTACCATTAGTGCCAGTAATCCCTACAATTTTAATCTTAAAATCAAAGTAGTTTTTAAGCTCGTTAAAATCTAAAATAGCCAGGTTTTTTTCTGCAATTAAAGGAGAGTATTTTTCATTTAGAGGCGTTTTGACAAAAAGGATTTCTTTAGGGTTTTCTAAAACTTCATTCGTGTTATCGCTTAAAAAAGAATAGGTGTGGTTTTGATAAGTCAGGGTTTTTTTAAGCTTCATTCTTTAAGCCTTATTGGATTTGAGAGCGTCTTCTAAAAGAGAACGCAAAAATTTATCGTAAATAAAAGAATCTTCATGCATGTTTTCAATGTAATTTACCGCCAATTCATAATAGCCATAGTGGTTCAATTCTTTCAAAAATTCATAAAAATCCTCTTTATTGTCAAAAATCACCCTAGAGCTGAACATCAAATCTTCAAACGCTTCCTTAAAACCGCGCTCCAAGCTCAAGCGTTTGAAATCCGCATACAAAATGCCGTTCAACTCCTCGCCTTTTTGAGAAATTTGCGCATCAATCTTTTCAGTCATTTGGTTCAATCCCTCATCAAAAGAAGCGATCAAATTGATGATTTGCTCTTCAGCCTGGTTTTTTAAACTCCGTTTTTGCATAGCGATCAAGCTTTGATACAATTCATAAAAGCTATGGGCTTCTTTAGGGAAATCCTTAGCGATGTCGCTTAATAACGCCCCTACTTTGGCTTTTTGGTTGTCTTTATCCAAAAACAAAACTTCAGAAAAAAGGCGTAACGCTTCAGCGTAATGGGCTTGCTTGAACGCTAAAAAGCCATCTTTAACCAACGCACGCTTTTTAAATTCATAATCAAACTTCTGCATGCCTATAATCCTTAAAGCTTATCAAACTCCTTAGCGCTTTCTAAGCACACCACTTCTAAATTGGGGTGAATATCCATTTTAAGCTGCCTTTCAATGACATTTTTTAAAGTGATCTTACTGCTAGAGCAAGTCTTGCACGCTCCCTCTAAAGCCACATAAATTTTCATGCTTTTTACCCCTAGCACTTCAATATTACCGCCATCTTTGAGCAAGTAAGGGCGGATTTTTTCTATCACAATACGCACCGGTTTTTGTAAATCTTCATCGCTAAATTCTATCATTTTTAAAAACCTTATTTTTAAAATTTTACTTTAAGATACCATATAATGAGCCATTTTTATCAAACAACGCTTTTTAAGAGTGGCTCAAGGGCTAATTGGATAGAATAGAGCCACTATTAGAATAAGGTTTTGATGACGGTATGGAAATTAAAAACATCAAAGAGTTTGAAAAAGCTTCCAAAAAACTCCAAAAAGACACTTTAAAGATCGCTCTCGCTCTTTTGTTTCTCATCGGTGCCGCTTTGCTCGCTCTCATTTTTGGGCAGGCTAATTCTAAGGGATTGTTGCTCATCTTTGCGGCCGTGATTGGGGGGTATATGGCGATGAATATTGGCGCGAACGATGTGTCTAATAATGTCGGCCCTGCCGTAGGCTCTAAAGCCATTAGCATGGGCGGGGCGATTTTGATTGCTGCGATTTGCGAAATGCTTGGAGCGATCATTGCTGGGGGGGAAGTGGTTTCTACGATTAAGGGCCGTATCGTTTCGCCTGAATTTATTAATGATGCGCATGTTTTCATTAATGTCATGTTGGCTAGCCTTTTGAGTGGGGCGTTATGGTTGCATGTAGCGACTTTAATTGGCGCTCCTGTTTCCACTTCACATTCTGTAGTGGGGGGGATTATGGGGGCTGGAATGGCAGCAGCTGGAATGTCTGCTATTAATTGGCATTTTTTATCAGGCATTGTGGCTAGTTGGGTAGTCTCGCCTTTAATGGGGGCTTTGATAGCCATGTTTTTTTTAATGCTCATTAAAAAGACTATCGCTTATAAAGAAGATAAAAAGAGCGCGGCTTTAAAGGTCGTGCCTTATTTGGTAGCGTTGATGAGCTTAACGTTCAGTTGGTATTTGATGGTTAAGGTTTTAAAACGCCTTTATGCGGTGGGTTTTGAAATCCAGCTCGCTTGCGGTTGCATCCTTGCGCTTCTAATCTTTATTCTTTTTAAAAGATTTGTGTTAAAAAAAGCCCCGCAATTAGAAAATAGCCATGAAAGCATTAATGAGCTTTTTAATGTCCCTTTGATTTTTGCCGCCGCGCTTTTAAGCTTTGCGCATGGGGCTAATGATGTGGCTAACGCTATAGGCCCTTTAGCGGCTATCAGTCAAACTTTAGAAGATGCAAATAGCCCTATGGGGAATACTTTAAGCTCTGTGCCGTTGTGGATTATGGTAGTGGGGGCAGCTGGGATCGCTTTAGGCTTGAGCTTGTATGGGCCAAAGCTCATTAAAACGGTGGGGTCTGAAATCACAGAATTAGACAAAATGCAAGCTTTTTGCATCGCGCTTTCAGCAGTCATTACCGTGCTTTTAGCCTCTCAATTAGGCTTACCGGTAAGCTCTACGCATATTGTGGTGGGTGCGGTGTTTGGGGTGGGCTTTTTAAGGGAGCGCTTAAGAGAGCAATCCAGAAGGCGTTTTGCCAGAATCAGAGACAACATTGTAGCGGCGCACTTTGGGGAAGATTTAGAAGAAATTGAGGGCTTTTTAGAGCGCTTTGATAAAGCCAATTTGAAAGAAAAATCGCTCATGCTAGAGAGCTTGAAAAAAAGCAAGAACACCGCCATCGCTTTGGAATTGAAAAAGAAAGAAAAAAAGTCGCTTAAAAAAGTGTATAAAGAAGAAGTGATCAAACGCTCCATTTTAAAAAAGATTGTTACCGCTTGGTTGGTAACCGTGCCGGTTTCTGCGCTTTTGGGGGCGCTTTTGTTTGTGGCTCTTGGTTTTATAGAAAAGTATTTCTAGGGTTTTTGAAGGCTTGATTTTTAAAGTTAGGCTTAATCTTTTATGTTAAAATTCTAAGATTTTATTATTTTATATTTATCGTTAGGTTTTAGGTTTAAATCATGGGGAGGAATCAAGGAGCTTATTTGGATCCGTCTGAGTCGATTTTGATGTTGATGGTTGCTTTTTTATTGGTGCTGTTGAACGCTTTTTTTGTGCTTTCAGAGTTTGCCCTTGTGAAAGTGCGTAAAACCCGCTTAGAAGAGCTGGTTAAAATCGGTAATTCCAACGCTAAACTCGCTTTAAAGATGAGTCAAAGACTAGACACTTATTTGAGCGCTACGCAGTTAGGCATCACCCTTTCTTCATTAGCTTTAGGCTGGGTGGGTGAGCCCGCTATCGCAAAATTGTTAGCCGCGCTGTTTGAGTCTATGGATTTGAGAGAAAATCCTATTTTTATCCATTCAATGAGCGTGGTCATAGCGTTTTTAAGCATCACTTTTTTGCATGTCGTGTTGGGCGAGATTGTGCCAAAGTCTTTAGCGATCGCTAAATCTGAAAAAGCCGCTCTTTTTGCCGCACGCCCTTTGCATGTGTTTTGGGTCGTGTTTTACCCGGTGGTGCGCTTGTTTGATGTGATCGCTCATTTCTTTTTAAAAAAAGTGGGCATCAATCCTAAAGAGCATGATGGCACGCATTCTGAAGAAGAGTTGAAAATCATTGTGGGCGAGAGTTTGAGAGAGGGCATTATTGATTCGGTGGAGGGCGAAATCATTAAAAACGCGGTGGATTTTTCTGACACGAGCGCTAAAGAAATCATGACCCCACGAAAAGACATGGTGTGTTTGGACGAAGAAAACAGCTATGAAGAAAATATAGACATTGTTTTAAAAAGCCGCTTCACGCGCTACCCTTATTGTAAGGGTTCTAAGGATAACATTATCGGCATGGTGCATATTAGGGACTTGCTTTCTCGCTCTATTTTTACCCCCAAAATGCATGATTTCAATCAAATCGTCAGGAAAATGATCATCGTCCCTGAGAGCGCTTCCATTTCTCAAATCCTTATTAAAATGAAAAAAGAGCAAATCCATACCGCTTTGGTGATTGATGAATACGGCGGCACGGCCGGGTTGCTCACTATGGAAGACATTATTGAAGAGATCATGGGCGAGATTAGCGACGAATACGATTTGAAACAAGAGGGCGTGAACAAGCTTGAAGAGGGCGTGTTTGAATTAGAGGGCATGCTGGATTTAGAGAGCGTAGAAGAAGTGCTTCACATTGAATTTGATAAAGAATGCGAGCAGGTAACGCTTGGGGGCTATGTTTTTAGCTTGTTAGAGCGCATGCCTATGGAGGGAGATACAATCGTTTCGCATGGGTATTCTTTTGAAGTCTTAAGCGTAGATGGGGCCAGGATAAAACGCTTGAAAGCGGTTAAACAAGATCAGGGAGAAAATGAAGCATGAAAAAAACAACCCTCTTTATATTGGGCTTATTATTCAATAGCTCTTTAAGCGCTGTTGATGGGATTTCTCAAACCGAGCCTTCTTCTTTGAATTTGGCTGAAGACAGCCTACCTTTGAACCACCCTAACGCTCAAAAACTTTCTTTAAAAAACGCATGGAATAGGGTGTTATCCAACCATGAAGGCTTGCATGCGCAAGAATACGCCATTAAAAGAGCGAGTAAAATGAAATTAGCGGCTAAGCTTTCTTTTTTGCCTCAAATTGATTTGAGCGCTTTTTACGTATATCTCTCTAACCCCATTAAAATGGATTTTGCCAGCCAAAAACAACCGGGCGTGCAAAAAGCCACCAACCAGATCCATCAAGGCTTGCAAAACATCCAGCAAAATATCCCCCCTCAAGTATTAACCCCTCAAATCCAAGCGGGCATGCAAGGGGTGATGCAAGGTTTTGGGGCTTTGAGCAGCACTTTAGAAGCCCCCTTATTGTTTTCTAAGCAAAATGTCGTGATTGGGGCGTTGAGCATTATTTACCCCCTTTATATGGGTGGGGCAAGATTCACGATGGTGCGCATTGCGGATTTGATGCAAAAAGACGCTAATGAAGTGTATCGTTTGAAAAAGCTTTCCACTTTCCAAGAGCTTGTGAGCGTGTATTACGGCATGGTGTTAAACGCAGAAGTGGCTGAAACTTTAGAAGAGGTAGAAAAAGGCCATTATAAGCATTTCCAAAACGCTTTAAAAATGCAAAAAGTAGGGCAAATCGCTAGGGTAGAAACCTTAGGTGCTCAAGTGGCTTATGATAAGGCCCATATCGCTAGCGTTAAGGCTAAAGATGTGTTAGAAGTTTCGCAGCTCTCGTTCAATTCCATTTTATCTAGCAAGGACGATCTAGCGCCTTCAAGCAAATTAGAGATCCACACCGAGAAAAATCTGCCCGATTTGAGCTTTTTTGTCTCTTCCACGCTCAATTCCTACCCGGCTTTAAAGACTTTAGAAAATCAGGTTCAAATCTCTAAAGAAAACACGAAACTACAGATCGCTAAATTCTTGCCCCAAGTGAGTTTTTTTGGCTCTTATCTCATGAAACAAAACAATTCGGTGTTTGAAGACATGATCCCTAGTTGGTTTGTGGGCGTAGCCGGGCGCATGCCTATTCTTTCTCCCACAGGGCGTATCCAAAAATACCAAGCGAGCAAATTAGCGGAGTTGCAAGTGAGTAGCGAGCAAATCCAAGCTAAAAAAAACATGGAATTATTAGTGAATAAGACTTATAAAGAGACGCTTTCTTATTTGAAAGAATACAAAAGCTTGCTTTCTAGCGTGGAATTAGCCAAGGAAAACTTAAAACTCCAAGAGCAGGCTTTTTTACAAGGCTTAAGTACGAACGCTCAAGTCATTGATGCGAGGAACACGCTTTCTTCTATCATTGTGGAGCAAAAAAGCGTGGCTTATAAATACATTGTTTCATTAGCGAATTTAATGGCGTTAAGCGATCACATTGATTTATTTTATGAATTTGTTTATTAAAGGAAAAAATCATGTCAAATAGCATGTTGGATAAAAATAAAGCGATTCTTACAGGGGGTGGGGCTTTATTATTAGGGCTAATCGTGCTTTTTTATTTAGCTTATCGCCCTAAGGCTGAAGTGCTGCAAGGGTTTTTGGAAGCCAGAGAATACAGCGTGAGTTCCAAAGTCCCCGGCCGCATTGAAAAGGTGTTTGTTAAAAAAGGCGATCACATTAAAAAGGGCGATTTGGTTTTTAGCATTTCTAGCCCTGAATTAGAAGCCAAGCTCGCTCAAGCTGAAGCTGGGCATAAAGCCGCTAAAGCGCTTAGCGATGAAGTGAAAAGAGGCTCAAGAGATGAAACGATCAATTCTGCGAGGGACATTTGGCAAGCGGCAAAATCCCAAGCGAATTTGGCTAAAGAGACTTATAAGCGCGTTCAAGATTTGTATGATAATGGCGTGGCGAGTTTGCAAAAACGCGATGAAGCCTATGCGGCTTATGAAAGCACTAAATACAACGAGAGCGCGGCTTACCAAAAGTATAAAATGGCTTTAGGGGGGGCGAGCTCTGAAAGTAAGATTGCCGCTAAGGCTAAAGAGAGTGCGGCTTTAGGGCAAGTGAATGAAGTGGAGTCTTATTTAAAAGATGTCAAAGCTACAGCCCCAATTGATGGGGAAGTGAGTAATGTGCTTTTAAGCGGTGGCGAGCTTAGCCCTAAGGGCTTTCCTGTGGTTTTAATGATTGATTTAAAGGATAGTTGGTTAAAAATCAGCGTGCCTGAAAAGTATTTGAATGAGTTTAAGGTGGGCAAGGAATTTGAAGGTTATATCCCGGCGTTGAAAAAAAGCGCGAAATTCAGGGTCAAATATTTGAGCGTGATGGGGGATTTTGCGACCTGGAAAGCGACGAATAACTCCAACACTTACGACATGAAAAGCTATGAAGTGGAAGCCATACCCTTAGAAGAGTTGGAAAACTTTAGGGTGGGGATGAGCGTGTTGGTTACCATTAAACCTTAAAAAGGATTGTTTTGTTCAGATTGATAAGCGCATGGGTTTTACAAGACAAGTTCTTGTTTATCGTGTGTTTTATATTGCCTTTTTGTTTAGGGGTTTTAGGCACGCAAATCTTTAAACAAGAAATCCCAAGACAGCTCCCTATTGTGGTGGTGGATTTGGATAAAACCACGACAAGCCATCAGGTAGCGTTTGAATTAGGTGCAACGAGCGCGCTTCAAATCAAACACCAAGTGGCTAGCCTTTTAGAAGCCAAACGCTTTTTAAATTCCGCTGAAGCGTATGGGGCGTTAGTTTTGCCTAGAGATTTAGAGAAAAAAATCAAAATGGGGCGAAAGGTGGATTTGCCCTTTTATTATAACGCTGAGTATGTTTTGGTGGGGAAAACGCTCAAAAACGCCTTCTTACAAACCGCTTTGACCTTAGACGCTAAAACCTTAGCCACCAAAGCTTTAGTGCGAGATTCCAATTTGATTTCTGCTAAAGCCCAAGCAATGCCTATTGTTTTGCAATTGCATGCCCTATACAATGAAGAAAACAATTACACGCAATACCTTTTAAGCGTGATGCTGCCTTGCATGTGGCTTATTTTCATTGCGATTGGCATGCTCAATTTCATTCAAAAAACCTCTAACATGCGCGAGCTTTTGATCAGTATTTTAGCGAATGTGTGCGTGTTTAGTTTTTGGGGGATGGGTATGGCGTTTTATTTTAATTTCATTGGCATGCAGGGGAATTATGCGCATTTGTCATTGGTCTTTTTGGCGGTAGTTTTAATGGCGCTTATTATGAGCGGGTTTGTGGTGCTGGTTTATGGCGTTTCAAAAAGCGTTATTGAAACTGCGGGTGCGATTGGGGTCTATACCGCTCCAAGCTTTGCGTTTGCTGGGGTTACTTACCCGCAAAACAACATGGAAATTTTTGGGGATTTTTGGAGCCATTGCTTGCCTATTAGCCATTTTATGAAGTTCTTTTTACAAGAGGCTTATTATAAGACGGATTTTACTGAGTCTTTAAATTCGTTAATGCCGCTTGTGTTCTTTTTGATTTTTTTAGCTTTAGGGCTTTTGATTTTTTATTTTTCTTTTAAAAAAGATAAGGCTAGCGCATGAATTTTTTTAAAATCCTTTTAATGGAATTAAGAGCCATTGTTTCTCATAAGGGCGTTTTATTAATCCTTATAGGTGCTCCTTTAATCTATGGCTTATTATACCCTTTGCCTTATTTGAAAGACATCGTAACGCAGCAAAAAATCGCCCTTGCAGATGAAGACAATTCCTTCCTTTCTAGGCAATTAGCTTTCATGGTGCAAAGCTCCAACGAGTTAGAAATCGCTTTTTTTAGCCCCTCTATGCTGGAAGCTAAAAAGCTTTTAAAAGAAGAAAAAATTTATGGGATCTTGCATATCCCTTCGCATTTTGAAGCCAATATCCATAAACAAGTGCCTGTAACGATAGATTTTTATGCGAACGCCAATTACTTTTTGATTTATGGCACGTTAGCGAATGCGGTGGTGGGGAGCATCAATGCTTTAAACGATGAAATAAGGTTCAAACGCAACGCCCAAATGGAAGAAGCTGAATTAGGGACAGATGGGATTAAGATTAAGCCTATCGCTTTGTATAACCCTAGTGAGGGGTATTTGAATTACGCGCTCTCTAGCGTGTTTATTTTCATCTTACACCAGGTGATGCTCATTGCAAGCAGCATGTTTACTAGCTCCAGGCGTTTGGAATTGGCCCTTTTAGACAAGAAAGAAATTGCTTTAAGGCTGTGCGCAAGACTCTTGGTGTTCATGGGGGCGTTTAGTGTTTTTGTTTTGTTGTATTTTGGGGTGTTGTTTTCTTTTTATGGGATCGAACGGCATGGAAGCGCTTTAATGGTGTTTTTGAATAGTTTGATTTTCATGCTTGCGACCTTGAGTTTGGGGTCGTTTTTAGGCGCATGGATTAAAAATGAAGCCCACACCACTCAAATCGTTTTGATTTCTTCTTTGCCCTTGATTTTTATGATGGGTTTTGTGTGGCCTTTTGAATCCTTGCCCTCTTATTTACAGGTTTTCGTTCAAATAGTGCCAGCTTATCATGGGATCAGTTTGCTAGGGCGATTGAATCAAATGCATGCGGAATTTATAGATGTTTCTATCCATTTTTATGCGCTTATTGCGATTTTTATTGCGAGTTTTATAGGGAGTGTCTTTAAACTCAGCTCTTTAAAGAAAGCTTGTGAAAACGCTTAAAAACCTCATCACCTCCAAGCACCAGATTAAAGCGTCCCGCTTTTTAGGGTATCTTATGCCTTTTGATGATTTTGAAAAAACCCTTTTGCAATTGAAAAAAGAGCATTTTAAAGCCGTGCATTTTGTAACGGCGTTTCGCTATTCTTTAGAGGGCAAAATCACGGAGGGTTTTAGCGATGATGGCGAGCCTAAAGGGAGTTCAGGCATGCCTATGCTTAGCGTTTTAAAGCGAAAGGATTTAATCAATATAGGATTAGTGAGCGTGCGTTATTTTGGAGGCACGCTTTTAGGGGTGGGGGGCTTAATGAAAGCTTATGTTACTAGTGCACTATTGTGCGTAGAAAACGCTCAAAAAGAAAACGCTTTGGAGGATTTTGTGGAGTTGGAAACTTTAAGCGCTCATTATTCTTACAAAGAATTAGACGCTCTTCAGCGTGAAATTAAGAAATTTAGCTTACAATTAAGCAAAAAGAATTTTTCAAACCAAAGCGTGGAAGTGGAAATCAGCGGCGAAAGAGAAAATTTGCAAGCGTTTTTACAACAAAATAAGATAAATTAGGGAGAGTGGTATGGGATTTTTGAATGGGTATTTTTTATGGGTTAAGGCTTTCCATGTGATAGCGGTCATTTCGTGGATGGCGGCGTTATTTTATTTGCCGCGCCTTTTTGTCTATCATGCAGAAAACGCGCATAAAAAAGAGTTTGTAGGAGTGGTTAAAATCCAAGAAAAAAAGCTTTATTCCTTTATCGCTTCACCGGCTATGGGTTTCACGCTTATCACAGGGATTTTAATGTTGTTGATAGAGCCCACGCTCTTTAAAAGTGGGGGTTGGTTGCATGCTAAATTGGCTTTAGTGATCTTACTTTTAGCCTATCATTTTTATTGCAAAAAATGCATGCGCGAGTTGGAAAAAGACCCCACAAGAAGAAACGCAAGATTCTATCGTGTGTTTAATGAAATACCCACGATTTTAATGATTCTCATTGTGATCTTAGTGGTTGTCAAGCCTTTTTAAAGACAAGCCATGAAAAAAGAAAAGTCATGAAGAAAGAAAAGCACCTCAAGCAAGAAAAAATCATCAACATGTTTGATGATATAGCCAGCTCTTACGATCAAGCCAACCGCTTGATGAGTTTTGGCTTAGATGTTAAATGGCGCCAAAGGGCTTGCGAGCATGCGTTTTTGTTTTTGGAAAACAAGAAAGCGTTAAGGCTTGTGGATGTGGCATGCGGGACAGGGGATATGCTTGTGGCTTGGCAAAAAAGCGCTCTCAATTGTGGCATAGAGTTTAAAGAATGTTTGGGGATTGACCCTTCTAATAACATGCTTGAATTGGCCATTAAAAAATGTGAAGAGCTTGAAAACAAAGCTTCTTTCATCCAAGCTCAAGCCAAAGATTTAAAGGGCGTTGAAAGTAACAGCGTGGATATCCTCTCCATTGCGTATGGCTTGCGTAATATCGTGGAAAGACAAGAGGCTTTAAAAGAGTTTTTTAGGGTGTTAAAACCCAGGGGCGTTTTAGTGATTTTAGAATTTTTAAAAAAAGACAACCCCACATGGCTGGATAAAATCTCAGGGTTTTACACGAATAAGGTTTTGCCTTTAGTGGGAGGGGCTATCAGTAAGAATTATGGCGCTTATTCTTATTTACCGCAGTCCATTGAGGGGTTTTTGAGTTTAGAGGGTTTGAAGCATGAATTAAAAAACGCAGGGTTTGAGATTTTAAGAACGGAAGATTCTGTCGCTCAAATTTCAACGACCATGCTTGTTAGAAAAAGCTAAAGGAATGTTATGCAAGATGAATTATTTGAAACCGAAAAAGCCCCCCCAAAGAACACTAAAAACGCTAAAAACGCCCCTAAAAAAAGCTTTGAAGAGCATGTTCATTCCCTAGAGCAAGCCATAGATCGCTTGAATGATCCTAACTTGTCCTTAAAAGACGGGATGGATTTGTATAAAACGGCCATGCAAGAGTTGGTTTTGGCTCAAAAGCTTTTAGAAAACGCTTATTTGGAGTATGAAAAACTCCAAACGCCAGACAAAAAGGCTTAAAGCATGCGAGTGTTTGCTTTGCAATTAGAGTCTTTTAAAGAAAACCTCATGCAATCCTTATTCAACTCCATACCCAAGCAAAGCGTGGTGGTGTTGCCTGAATATGTGATCAACCCCTTTTTCCACCATAACATGGGATTAGATGTGAATGAAATCAACGCACAGTCTGTGCGAGCGATGGAGTTTTTGTCTCAAAAATGCGAAGAATTGGATTTGATCGTTTCAGCCCCGGTGCTTTTAGAAGAACATTCTAAAATCTATAAAAAAATCGCCCTCATTTCTAAAGAAAGCGTGAAATATTACACGCAACAACGCCTAATCCCCTATCCTCACTGGGACGAAGAGAGCTTTTTTGACAATGAGAAAAGCGCTTTTAAAGAATTGCTCGTGTTTGAAAGAGACGGCTTAAAAATCGCCCCTTTGTTTGGCTTTGAAGCGCATTTTGATGAAATATGGGTTCAGACTAAAAATCAGGGCGTGGATGTGGTGCTTTTAAGCAGCGTGGCCACCTTTGAATCCAATGAAAGGTGGCGGCTTTTGTGCCAGATGCGCGCTTTTTGTGCTTCTTGCGTGGTGGTTAGGGCTAATAGGATCGGAGCGTATCGCCAAATCATTGTAGAAGAAAATCAAAAAAACGAATTTTTGTGGAAATTTTATGGGGATAGTTTTGTGGCTTTGCCTAATGGCACTATTGAAGATTCTTTAGAGGGTAAAATGGGGGCTTTGAGCGCTCAAATGGATAAAAATGAAATTGATGAATGGGCTAAATTATGGCATTTTAGAACGATTAAAGAGGGTTGAATGATTGATAGAAAACTTTTATTGCAGGATTTTGACAGGGTGGCTCTTTCTTTAAAAAAGCGTAACCATGCGATGGATGATGAGTTGGAGCGTTTGTGCGAAGTCATCACGCGTTATAAAAAGCAACTCATTGAATTAGAAGGCTTGCAAGCCTTTCAAAACAAGGTTTCTAAAGAATTTGGTATCAAAATGGCTCAAAAAGCGGATACAAGCGATCTCAAAAAAGAGCTAGAAAACAATAAAATCAAACTGAATGAGCTTTCCAAAAGCGTGAGCGAATTGGAGCAACAAATAGATTTAAAGCTTTCCATAATCCCTAATCTGGTGGATGAAAAAACCCCTTTAGGTGCAAGCGAAGAGGATAATATAGAGATTAAAAAAATCTTAACCCCAAGGGTTTTTACTTTCAAACCCAAAGAGCATTTTGAACTCGCTCAACAAAACGGCTGGATTGATTTTGAAAGCGGCGTGAAACTCGCCAAAAGCCGTTTTTCGGTCATTAGGGGTTTTGGGGCGAAAATTTATCGCGCGCTCATTCATTTAATGTTGGATTTTAATGAAAAAAATGGCTTTGAAATCATCTACACGCCGGCGTTAGTGAATGAAAAAATGCTTTTTGGGACCGGGCAATTACCCAAATTCAAAGAAGACATTTTCAAAATAGAAAATGAAAATTTGTATTTAATCCCCACCGCTGAAGTAACGCTCACTAATCTCTACAACGACACCATTATTAGCGTTGAAAACCTCCCCATTAAAATGACTGCGCACACGCCTTGTTTTAGGAGCGAAGCAGGGAGCGCGGGCAAGGACACAAGGGGGATGATAAGACAGCACCAGTTTGATAAAGTAGAGCTAGTGGCTATCACGCACCCTAAAGAAAGCGATGCGATGCAAGAGTGCATGCTAGAGAGCGCGAGCGGGATTTTAAAGGCTTTGGAATTACCGCACCGGTTTGTGCAATTGTGCAGTGGGGATTTAGGCTTTAGCGCGAGCAACACGATAGATATTGAAGTGTGGCTGCCCGGGCAAAATTGCTACCGAGAAATCAGCTCCGTGTCTAACACGAGGGATTTCCAAGCCAGGCGCGCCAAAATCCGCTTCAAAGAAAATCAAAAAAACCAATTAGCGCACACCTTAAACGGCTCTTCTTTGGCGGTAGGCAGGACAATGGTCGCTTTAATGGAAAACCACCAGCAAGCGGATGGGAGCATTCATATTCCTAAGGCGTTAGAAAAATACCTTTAAGGCTAGTTTGTGCTGAATGAAGAGCAAAATTCATTAGAAGAAAAAGGGGGCGAAAACAAAAACGAAAAAGAAACCCCCTTAAAGGGCATTCATTCTAAAATCCCCTCTTTGAAGCAGGCTTTGGAGCAGACGATCAATAAAATCAAAAGCTCTAAAGAGTTTTTTAAACAGCTTTCACGCAATAAAAAAAAGCTTTATATCGCGCTTGGAATATTGCTTTCACTCATCGCGCTCATTGTAATTTTGAGCTTGTTATTAGGGCATAAAAAAGAAAATAAACAAACTTCTTTACAAACTAATACCGCCACCACCAATAACGAAACGCCTAATAACACCAACAACGCTAACAACACACAAGCCGAGGGGCAAATAGAAAATTTAGACTTGCTTGATTTAATCGGCAAGGATTCCCTCAAACGAAACGATGAGAATCAAGTGGATGCAATCATGAAAAAAGCGAGCCTTTTGTATGAGCAAGGGCAAAAAGATGAAGCCTTACACTTGTTTGACAAAGCCGCTTCTTTTTCGCAAGGGATTGCGAGCCATAATTTAGGGGTGATTAAGTTTAAAGAAAAGGATTTTAATGGGGCGTTGGATTTGTTTGATTCTAGCATCGCTTCTAAAGAAAACGCGAGCGTGAGCGCGATTGATGCGTTAGTTACGGCTTATCATTTGCAAGATGCGGATTTGTATTATCATTATCTAAAAATTGTGAGAGACACTCTGTATAAAGATTACAAAAAGTCTTTTTATTCCTACGCTTACGCGCTCAAATCCTATTACGCTGGAGAGTATTTTGAAACCCTTTCGCCTTTAATGCACCCTAATTCCAACGCCTTTTTAAAGCCTAACGCGCGCTTAGCGTCTAAATTGTTTTTGATGTTTAAAGATGAAACGAACGCTTACAAGCAATTACAAAAAAGCGCGAACGCCCAAGATGAGCTTGCTTTAGGGCTTTTGCAGGCGCGTTTGGGCCATTACAAGCAGGCTTTGGAGCATTTGCAGCATTATTTGCACAACTACCCTAAAGATTTAAACGCTTTAATGGCTTTGGAATTGGTGAGCTTGAAAAAAGGCGACACCCTTAAAGCGAGCGAAGCCTTAAAATTAGCCAGCCACACAAAAGAAGATAGCGTGCTAACCAACTCTTTTTACCCCATCAAGCCCACTATCAACCCTGTTTTTTTGGACAAAGAAAGAGCCAAAGAGCGTTTTTGGAACACGCAATATTTTGAAGGCAAAAGGGATTTTATCTACCGCTTGCTGTTTTATTACGCTCCTTTTAAGGTTTTAGACTCTAAAGAAACCTTAGGCGTGATTGAAGAGGGGCTGTTTCTTTTGGATTCTGAAGCGCAAAAGGATTTAGAGGGGGCAAGCCTTGCTTTTAAAAGGGGGCGTTTGATGGCGATAGCGGATAAAAACGCACTCAAAGGGCTGAAAGCGTTAGAAAACAAGCAGTTAAAAAAAGCCCTTTCTTTTTTTGATTTGTCTTTAAAAAATAGCCCCAATAACGCGCTCCTCCATTATAATACGGGCTTGATTTATGCGCAATTAGAAAATTACCACAAAGCTTATTTCCATTTTTTAAGGGCTTTTCATTTGAACTCTGCGGATTATTTGAGCGCGGTTTTTGCAATTTTAGCCTCGCATTTCACCCACGAAGACACCACGGAGTTTTTAAGAGAAATCACAGAGAATTTTTATAGTCATGATTTTTCTAGCCCCACGCAAAAAGCTTTACTCTCTTCGCTCATCGCTTATTTGAATTACCGCACCAATTGGGATATGGACTGGCTTAAAAACGCCCCTAAAAAACTCCCTTTTTATTACGCGCTAGAAGCGGTGTTCGCTAAAGAGAGCAAGGATAAAAAATTGATGGTGCAATCTTTTGGGAATTTAAAAAAAATGCTCCCTAAAGATCTCATCTCTAATATCTTTTATGAAATCGTTTCGTATTACGATGCGAGCATCCGCCACACTTTAAGCATTTACACCCTTTTAGATTCGCGTAAAATCAGTTGGGATCAAACCATGCAAGGGCCAATTTTAGGGCGCCATTTCTACACCTACATGGGATTTATGGTCAATGATTTAGATCATCAAGAAAGATTACTAGAGCAAAAAATCGCCAGTTTAGAAGAGAGCGAAGCCCCTAACGATTGGTTAGAAAATTTAGCGCTAGTGAGTTTGTTTCAAGGCCAGTATGAAAAAGCGAGCGCGTTGTATCAAAACCTAATTAGCGGGCTTAAGGACAATGAAGTGCGCTTAAAAATCCTAGCGGGTTTGACTTATATCGCGCAAAGCAATTACAATAACGCCGCTTTATGGCTAGAGCTTGGGAAATTAGACGATCCGAATAATGAAAATATCCGTTACGCTTTAGGGTTGTTGTATCAAAGAAAAGGGGACTTGAAATCAGCATTAAACCATTTTTTAGCCATTAAAACCTCTGATTTTTCTTCGCCTTTTTTTGATTTTGAAATTGATGCTAACCTTTTAAAAGAGCGTTTGAACCAAGAAAAAAAGGGCGAGTTTTTAGAATAATGGATTTTGAAAAAAGCATTTTAGGCAATTTAAACGAAGCGCAAAAAATCGCCGCAAGCCACATTCAAGGGCCTTTGCTGATTTTAGCGGGAGCTGGGAGCGGTAAGACTAAGACTTTAACGAGCCGTTTAGCGTATTTGATTGGCGCTTGTGGCGTGCCTAGCGAGAACACTTTAACGCTCACTTTCACCAATAAAGCGAGCAAAGAAATGCAAGAAAGGGCTTTGAAATTGTTGAAAAACCAAACCCTTATCCCCCCCTTGCTTTGCACTTTCCATCGTTTTGGTTTGCTGTTTTTAAGGCAGCACATGAGCCTTTTAAAAAGAGCGTGCGATTTTTCGGTGTTAGATAGCGATGAAGTAAAAACGCTGTGCAAACAGCTCAAAATTTCAAGCTTTAGAGCCAGTATTTCTCAAATCAAAAACGGCATGATTGATTTAAGCATGCAAGATAGCGAATGTCATAAAGCGTATGAGCTTTATCAAAACGCGCTTAAAAAAGACAATTTAGTGGATTTTGACGATTTGCTTTTTTTAAGCCTTAAGATTTTGCAAGATCATGAAACCATCGCCAAAGAGACTAGCGAGCGCTACCATTACATTATGGTAGATGAGTATCAAGACACGAACGCCTTGCAATTAGAATTTTTAAAAAAATTGAGTTTCACGCACCATAATTTGTGCGTGGTGGGCGATGACGATCAGAGCATTTATGGTTTTAGGGGGGCTGATATTTCTAACATTTTAAATTTTTCCAAGCATTTTAAAGGGGCTAAGGTGGTGAAATTAGAAACCAACTACCGCTCCAGTGCTGAAATTTTAGCGTGCGCTAACTCCCTTATTAGTCATAACCAACACCGCCACAAAAAAACGCTTCAAAGTTTTAAGGGTTCGCATAAAAGCGTGGTTTGTAAAGAATATTTGACGCAAAAAGAAGAGAGCTTGGATGTGGCTTATCAAATCAAAGCCCTTTTAAAGAAGGGCGAAAATTTAGAAAATATCGCTATTTTGTACCGCTTAAACGGGCTTAGCCGCAGCATTGAAGAGAGCTTGAACGCTTTGAATATCCCCTATAGGCTTATTGGGGCGGTAAGTTTCTATGAAAGAGCAGAGGTTAAAGACGCTTTGGCGTTCATGCATTTAGTGGCTAAAAAAGACGATCGCTTTTTTATTAAGCGCGTTTTAAACAAGCCCCAAAGAGGCCTTGGCAAGATCACTCAAGAGTTGATTTTTTCTCTTTTAGATGATGAAGATTTGAATTTAGAAGAAGCGCTAAAACTTGGGGTGTTTAAAGGCAAATTAAACCCTAAAAACGAACACGCTTTGAATAAATTTATCGCTATGATAGGGCGTTTGAGGGAGGCTTTTGAAATTTCAGTAGAGAAGTTTTGCACTCAGTTTTTAGAAGAAACCAACCTTTTAAAAAGCTATGAAAAAGAAGACAATTACGAAGAAAGAGAGGGCTTTGTTAAAGAGCTTTTAAGTTTAGTGAAAGAGCATTTTAAAACTAACCCCACGCATTCTTTACTGGATTTTTTGAATGAAAGCGCGCTGGATGCCCATAATACAGAAAATGCGCAAAAAGTGAGTTGCATGAGCGTGCATATGAGTAAGGGATTGGAGTTTAAGCATGTGTTTGTGATCGGGTTAGAAGAAGGGTTTTTCCCGCATAGGGGGTTCAATCAAGAAAGCGATTTGGAAGAAGAAAGGCGCTTGGCTTACGTAGCGATCACTAGGGCTAAAGAAGGATTGCAGCTCTCTTATGTGAAAGAGCGTTCGTATTTTGGGAGGAAAATTTCTTGCTCGCCCTCTGTGTTTTTAGAAGAAGCCCAGTTGCTCAAGCAAGAAAAACCCCCTAAACAAAATCACCAAAAAGACGCACCCATTAAAGTGGGGGATTTGATCAAACATAAGATTTTTGGCACCGGGAGGGTTTTAGGCGTAGAAAAAGGCTTGAGCGGTTTGTGCTTGAAAATCAATTGCGGAGGGAATGTCTATGATAAAATCTCAGAAAAATTTGTAGAAAAAGTGGATAACGGGTTTTGAAAATTTTAATCCTTTTTTTGTTCTGTTTAAGTGTGCTATTTGCTCTGGATTCAAACGCGCTTAAAACAGAAATTAAAGAAATTTACCTCAAAGAATACCAAGACTTAAAATTAGAAATTGAAACCATTAACTTAGAAATCCCGGAGCGCTTTTCTCACGCTTCCATTTTAAGCTATGAATTGAACGCTTCTAACAAGCTTAAAAAAGATGGGGTTGTGTTTTTAAGGTTGGAAAATGAGCCTAATTTACGCCTACCGGTGCGTTATAGCGTGATAGGCAGCATGCAGGCTTTTAAAAGCATAAGCGCGATTAAAAAAGATGAAAACATCACCGCTAACAACACTAAAAAAGAGCGCGTTTTGTTTGGCGCGCTTTCTAATCCTTTATTAGAGGGCGCGATCGATAAAGTGAGCGCGAAACATTTTATCCCCCCTGACACGCTTTTAAGCACGGATAAAACCCAAGCCTTAATCATCGTGCGTAAAAACGACATCATCACCGGGGTGTATGAAGAGGGGCAAATCAGCATAGAAATAAGCCTAAAAGCCCTAGAAAATGGCGCGCTTAATCAAATCATTCAAGCGAAAAATTTAGAAAGCAATAAAATACTCAAAGCAAAAGTGTTGAGCAGCTCTAAAGCGCAAATCTTATAAAGGATATTCATGAAATTAGTTTTAGGCATCAGCGGGGCGAGCGGGATACCCCTAGCCTTGCGGTTTTTAGAAAAATTACCCAAAGAAATTGAAGTTTTTGTCGTGGCGTCTAAAAATGCGCATGTCGTGGCGTTAGAAGAATCTAACATCAACCTTAAAAACGCCATGAAAGATTTACGGCCTAGCGCTACTTTTTTCAACGAGCAAGACATTCATGCGAGCATTGCCTCAGGGAGCTATGGTATCCATAAAATGGCGATCATTCCAGCGAGCATGGACATGGTGGCTAAAATCGCGCATGGCTTTGGGGGGGATTTGATTTCTAGGAGCGCGTCTGTGATGCTTAAAGAAAAGCGCCCCTTACTCATTGCCCCTAGAGAAATGCCTTTAAGTGCTATCATGTTAGAAAATTTGCTCAAACTCGCCCATTCTAATGCGATCATTGCGCCGCCTGTGATGACTTATTACACCCAAAGCAAGACTTTAGAAGCGATGCAAGATTTTTTAGTGGGGAAATGGTTTGACAGCTTAGGGATAGAAAATGACTTATACCCACGATGGGGAATGAACTGATGCAAAAAATCGGCATTTACCCGGGCACTTTTGATCCGGTCACTAACGGGCATATAGACATCATCCACCGCTCTAGCGAATTGTTTGAAAAGCTCATTGTCGCTGTGGCGCATTCAAGCGCTAAAAACCCCATGTTTAGTTTAGATGAGCGCTTAAAAATGATGCAACTGGCCACTACAAGTTTTACAAATGTAGAATGCGTTGCGTTTGAAGGGCTGTTAGCCAATCTAGCTAAAGAATACGATTGTAAGGTGTTAGTTAGGGGCTTAAGGGTGGTGAGCGATTTTGAATACGAATTGCAAATGGGTTATGCGAACAAATCCTTAAACCACGAATTAGAAACCTTGTATTTCATGCCCACTTTACAAAACGCTTTCATAAGCTCTTCTATCGTGCGATCCATTATTGCGCATAAGGGCGATGCGAGCCATTTAGTGCCTAAAGAAATTTATCCTTTGATTTCAAAGGCTTAAAATGTATGTGGCGTTAGAAGGCGTTGATGGCGCAGGCAAAAGCACTCAAGTGGAATTATTAAAAACCAGGTTTAAAAACGCCCTTTTTACCAAAGAGCCAGGGGGGACAAGAATGGGCGAGAGTTTAAGGCGTATCGCTTTGAATGAAAATATCAGCGAGTTGGCTAGAGCGTTTTTATTTTTAAGCGATAGGGCTGAGCATGCAGAAAGCGTGATAAAACCGGCATTGAAAGAAAAAAAGCTCATCATTAGCGACAGGAGTTTGATTTCTGGCATGGCTTATAGCGAGTTTTCAAGCTTGGAATTAAACCTACTCGCCACTCAAAGCGTCTTGCCTGACAAAATCATTCTGTTACTCATAGACAAAGAGGGCTTAAAAGAGCGCTTAAGCCTTAAAAGTTTAGACAAAATAGAAAACCAAGGCATAGAAAAATTGCTCACCATCCAGCAAAAGCTCAAAACCCACGCTTACGCGTTAAGAGAAAAATTCGGGTGCGAAGTTTTGGAACTAAACGCTAAAGAAAGCACTAAAAACTTGCACGAAAAAATCGCCGCCTTTATTGAATGCGTTGTTTAACTTGTTTGAAGCTTTCTTTTAAGCCCCTTTGCCCAAATTGCCTAAACGATTTGCCCTTAAGCTTAAAGGTAAGGGTTTTAGAGGGCGTGAGCGTGTATAGTTTTTACGCTTATAGCGAAATAGAAGAGCTCATTAAAAGCAAATACGCGCTGATTGGCTCTCGCATTTTGCCCTTGCTTTCTCAAAAAGCCGGCGCGGAATTTGTGAAAATCCTGCAAGAACAAGGCTTGAATATTCCCCTTTATGGCATCGCCATTGATGATAAAATCAAATCCTTTTACTCGCATTCAGCCGCGCTTTTAAAAGGCTTTTGTCAAGGCAATTTAAAAGCCACTTACGGGCGTTTAAGGGCTAATAATGCTGTTTCGTATGCCGGGAAAAGCCTGGAATTTCGCGCCAATAACCCACGGGATTTCACCTTCAAAGGCGATGAGAATTTAGATTATTTTTTATTAGATGACATTATCACCACCGGCACCACCCTAAAAGAAGCCCTAAAATACCTTAAAGCTTTAAACATTAAAGCGCACTTTGCGATCGCGCTTTGCAGCGCGGATGAATGAGTTATAATTTTGTTTTTTAAAAAGGATACCCATGAATAAAGTTCAATCCATTGAGCCTTTAATCGCTGATAAGTTCAACAACGAGTTAAGAAGTTATAACCTAGACTATAAACTAGAGCAAGAAAGCCTGAATAAAGAAATTGATGAAGCTTTAAAAAATTACGCTTCTAAAAGTGGGGGTTTAGGGGGTAACCGCCCTGATGTGAAATCTTTATTAAACACACAAGACCCTAACAGAAGAATCCCTATTTTAATAGAATACAAAGGATTAAAAGACAAGCTTATTAAATTAGACAAAAACAAACTGGTAGAAAACTTTAAAAACCATGAGCCTCATTATAAAAACATTAGAGAATACGCCCTAAATGGGGCTTTGCATTACGCTAATGCGATTTTACACCACACGAGCTACACTGAATGCATCGCCATAGGCATCACAGGCTATAAAGACAATAAAGGCGGCATATGCTCTCAAATCGCTGTCTATTATGTGAATAAAAGCAATTTGGGCATGGGGATAGATGTTTCAAAAGGCGAGCAAACTTATAGCGATCTATCTTTTTTAAGCCCTAAGCATTTTAACGACTTTATTAAACGATTAGACACCCTTTCTTTAAGCGATGAAGATTTGGAACGCATTAGAGAAAAGAAAAACCAAGAAATAGAAGACTGCTTGACTCGTCTCAATAATGATATTTATAAAAAAGAAAAGCTTTCTTTAAGCGAAGAAGATCGCTTGTATTTAGTTGTTGCAAGCATTATCGCTAATTTAGGCATCTCTAATTTGGTAGCCCCCCTAAAAAAAGAAGATTTAAAATCTAGCGATGAGGTCCATCAAAGAGATGGCGACATCATGCTCAGAAAAATCCAATCCTTTTTAGAGCATAAGCATTTGCCCCAAGAAAAAAAGCAAAGCATTATTTCTTTATTAGAGCCTTTATTAAAAAACGAAAACGACAACAAAGCCATTGATGGCGAAAGCCGTTTGAAGCGCTGTTTTAGTGAAATCGTGGATAATTTGGGCATTTATTATAAAATCGGTCTTAGCACGGATTTTACCGGTAAATTGTTCAATGAAATGTATCGCTGGCTGGGTTTCACGCAAGACCAATTAAACGATGTGGTGCTCACACCCCCTTATGTCGCCACGCTTTTAGCCAGACTCTCCAAAGTCAATAAGGATAGTTTCGTGTGGGATTTTGCTACCGGGAGCGCTGGGTTATTAGTCGCAAGCATGAATTTAATGATAGAAGACGCTAAAAAGCGTATCACTAATCCAGAGGAATTAGAGCAAAAAATCGCCCATATTAAAGCCAAGCAACTTTTAGGCATAGAAAAATTACAAAAAATCTATATTTTAGCGGTGTTAAACATGATTTTAATGGGCGATGGGAGCAGTCAAATCTTAAACCAAAACAGCTTGAGCGGTTTTGATGGCAAAGTCAATAATAAAGAATTTAAAGCTAACGCCTTTGTTTTAAACCCGCCTTATTCCGCTAGCGGTAGTGGCATGGTGTTTGTGGAGCAGGCTTTAGCAAAAATGCAAAGCGGTTATGCGAGCGTGATCATCCGATCAAGTGCCGGCAGCGGCAAAGCCAAAGAATACAATGTAAGGATTTTAGAAAAACACACGCTTTTAGCGAGCATTAAAATGCCTTCAGATTTATTCATCGGCAAAAGCAGCGTTCAAACCCACATCTATGTTTTTAGGGTCAATGAAAAGCATGACGCTAAGCAAAGGGTGAAATTCATTAATTTCAGTAACGACGGCTACGCTAGAGCGAATCGCAAAAAAGCCAAAGCCAGCCACAATTTAAAAGACACGCATAACGCCAAAGAGCGCTACAACGAAGTCGTGGATTTAGTCCATATTGGCCAATCATGTTTGAAATTTTTAAGCGAAGATGACTATTATGAAAACACCATAGACCCCAAAAACGGGAGCGATTGGAACCAAAACAAACCCACCGACACCAAACCCGAATTAGAGGATTTTAAAAGAACGATAGCCGATTACCTTTCTTATGAAGTGGGTTTGATTTTAAAAAACCAAACGCCCCCAAAGTGATAGGCCCCCTTAGTAGCCAACTCAACGCTATTAAGTGGGGCGAGTTCAGATTAGGGGATTTGTTTGAAGCGAGTAACGGCGATTTTGACATCCAAAAACGCCATATCAATCATAAGGGCGAATTTGTCATTACCGCAGGGCTTAGCAATAATGGCGTTTTAGGGCAAAGCGATATAAAAGCAAAAGTTTTTGAAAGCCATAGCATTACTATTGACATGTTTGGTTGCGCGTTTTATCGCAGTTTTCCTTATAAAATGGTAACACACGCTAGGGTGTTTTCTCTCAAACCTAAATTTGAAATCAACCATAAAATCGGCTTGTTTTTATCCACGCTATTTTTTGATTACCCTAAAAAATTCGGCTATGAAAACATGTGTTCATGGGCAAAAATTAAAAACGATAAAGTCATTCTACCCCTAAAACCCACCGCTAAAACTCAAACCCTTGAGGATATTGATTTTGATTTCATGGAAACATTCATAGCCGAACTTGAGCAGTGTCGGCTCGCCGAACTTGAGCAGTGTCGGCTCGCCGAACTTCAGGCTTACTTAAAAGCTACAGGGCTAGAAAACACCACCCTTTCTAGCGATGAAGAAAACGCCCTTAATGTTTTCAATAACAACAATTCTGGGGGGGGGGGGTAATACCCCATGCGGCTTAACATGGCAAAGCTTCAGATTAGGGGATTTGTTTGAAATATACACAGG
>NZ_JAALNT010000006.1:0-78382 GCF_017594925.1 Helicobacter pylori | reverse complement strand
GCCAAAGACGAGATCGGAGGGTTTGTTAGGGTTTTGGTGGAGAGTGATTTTGTAGCGTTGGCTTAAGATGAAATACAAGATAAAACGCCTAAACCCTTTGCTTTCTCTTTTATCCAAAGGCCACCAATTCGCTAGGGCTATATTTAATGGGGGCTTATAATCGGTTTCATCTAAACGGGTGCTGTCTGTATAAGCGTCTAATAGGGGTTGGAACATGGCTATCCTTTAAAGGAGTATTTTACAAAAAATTTTTTTTAAATCAAAGGCTTGATTAGGGCTAAATCAGGCTCATTGATGCAATGCGTGGCGTGCTGTTTTAAAATTTCTTTAGCGTTGAAAGCGATTTTAATACGGGCATGTTTGAACATGCTCAAGTCATTCGCCCCATCGCCCACGACTAAAGTGCGATCTTTACTGATATTCAACAAGCGTTGTAGGGCGAGAAGCATTTCGCCCTTAGAGTGTGAAAACATCATATGCCCGGTAACCAAGCCGTTTAAGGCGTTATTTTCCGCTATCAGCGTGTTACTGAAAGCCGCATCTAAATTTAATAAATCCCTATAATGATTGGTCGCTAGATCAAAGCCCCCACTAAAGCAAACCACTTTGTAATTTTTCTCTTTTAAGGTGCTAATAAGATCAAGTGCTCCTTTAAATAAAGGCAGACTTTCACAAACTTCTTTGGCTAGTTTTAAGGGCATGTTTTTGAGTTTAGAAACCCTTAAAATAAGACTTTTATGGAAATCTGTCTCGCCATTCATAGCTTGCGAAGTGATCTCTTTCACTTCATCAAACACCCCCCACGCTCTCGCTAAAGACTCAATCGTCTCAGCATTGACTAGCGTGGAGTCAAAATCAAAAACGGCTAGTTTTTGCACCCAATACCCTAAAATTAAGATTTCCTGCTTTTAGCGATCCCTTTGACATACTGATCAGCCAAATACAAGCCATGGTTTTCATTACCAATCAACTCAATTTTATCTAAAATATCCTTGAAAAGCACTTCTTCTTCATGCTGTTCAGCCACATACCATTGCAAGAAATTGAAAGTCGCATGATCTTTGCTTTTTATGGCGTGATCAACGATATTATTAATGGACTCGCTGATGTGTTGCTCATGTTCATAGGCTTTTTGGAAAATTTGAGTCAAACCTTCAAACTTATGCTCAGGGGCGCTGATGCTGGTCAATTGCACAGGCACATTGTTTTCATTCAAGAAGATGATGAGCTTTTTAGCATGCTCGTATTCTTCAGCCGCATGGTCAAACAAGAAAAGCCCTGCGCCATCTAAGCTATGGGTATAGCACCAAGAACTCATGCTCATATACAAGTTGGAAGAGTTCATTTCCTTATTCACTTGTTCGTTTAGCAACTTAATGATGTCTTTTGATAACATAGTATCTCCTTTGTGTTGGTTTAAGTTGTCCCATAATTATAGCATAAATGATAATGAAAAAGTAAACAAGAGTATGAAAATTTTTAAAAATTTATAAAAATGAGAAAGAACGCCAGCTAATCCCCTAATAAAGCTTAGATTTTATCATAAAAGCGCTTTTAATGAGAATTAAGTCAAAAAAGGGGGCTGGTATCAATAGGGGGGATTAAAAGGGATATTTTTATATAGTATATAAAAAGCATTCTTCAATCCAAAAATGCTACAATGTTTATCTTTAAAATGAAAGGCGATTTAACCATGGACTTTTTAGAAAAAGTATTAGACAATCAAGTTACTGAAAGTGAAGAATTAGTGAAGCTTTATGATTATGATTTATACACGCTAGGGGAAGCAGCGGATCACATGCGCCAAAACATGCACCAAAAAATCGTGTATTTTAATGTCAATAGGCATTTAAACCCTAGCAATATTTGCGCAGACGCTTGCAAATTTTGCGCTTTTTCAGCCCACAGAAAAAACCCTAACCCTTATGAAATGAGCTTAGAAGAAATCCTAGAAAAGGTTAAAAATTCCTACAACAAGGGGATTAAAGAAGTCCATATCGTGAGCGCTCATAACCCTAATTACTCTTATGAGTGGTATTTAAAGGTGTTTGAAACCATTAAACAAGAAATGCCTAACTTGCATTTAAAGGCCATGACTGCTGCGGAAGTGCATTTTTTAAGCACTAAATTCAACAAACCTTTTGAATTGGTGCTAGAAGACATGCTCAAAGCCGGGGTGGATTCCATGCCTGGTGGGGGGGCAGAGATTTTTGATGAAGAGATCAGGCGTAAGATCTGTAGTGGTAAGGTGGGTTCTTCTCGGTGGTTAGAAATCCATGCTTATTGGCACAAATTAGGCAAAATGAGTAACGCTACCATGCTTTTTGGGCATATTGAAGATAAAATCCATCGCATCGATCACATGCTGAGAATCAAAAAAATTCAAAGCCCTAAAAATAAAGTGGAAAATAAAGAAGGGGGCTTTAACGCATTTATTCCCTTATTGTATCAAAAAGAAAACAATTATTTGAAAGTGGGAAAATCCCCTAGCGCGATAGAAATCCTAAAAACCATCGCTATATCTCGCATTCTTTTAAACAATATCCCCCACATTAAAGCCTATTGGGCGACTTTGGGCTTGAATTTGGCTTTAGTGGCTCAAGAATTTGGTGCTAACGATTTGGACGGCACGATAGAAATAGAGAGCATTCAAAGCGCGGCCGGCGCGAAAAGCCGGCATGGTTTAGAAAAAGAAGATTTGATATTTAAAATCAAGGATTCTGGCTTTGTTGCGGTAGAAAGGGATAGTCTGTATAATTTTATACAAAAATTTTAATAATTTTTAGCGTTTTTAAGAATGATTAGTTATAATAATGCTACTAACAACACTCAAGCTAAAATCTATTAAGGAAATCAGTATTAAAAAATTTATTCTATCTTCTCTTGTTTTCGCATATATGAATACCAGCGTTGGAGCTTTAGAAAATGACGGCTCTAAACCAAACGATTTGGCTCCGCCAAAAGAAGCCTCTCAAGAATCTCCAAAAAATGAGGCTCCAAAAAATGAGGCTCCAAAAAATGAAGTTCAAAGAAATGAAGCTCAAAAAGAAACCCCCCAATCCAATCAAACGCCTAAAGAAATGAAAGTCAAGTCCATTTCTTATGTCGGGCTTTCTTACATGTCTGACATGCTCGCTAATGAAATTGTAAAGATTCGTGTGGGCGATATTGTGGATTCTAAAAAAATAGACACCGCTGTTTTGGCTTTGTTCAATCAAGGGTATTTTAAAGACGTTTATGCCACTTTTGAAGGCGGCATATTAGAGTTTCATTTTGATGAAAAAGCCAGGATTGCCGGCGTAGAAATCAAGGGTTATGGGACTGAAAAGGAAAAAGACGGCTTAAAATCCCAAATGGGGATCAAAAAGGGCGACACCTTTGATGAGCAAAAATTAGAGCATGCTAAAACGGCTTTAAAAACAGCTTTAGAGGGGCAGGGCTATTATGGGAGCGTGGTGGAGGTGCGCACCCAAAAGGTCAGTGAGGGCGCGTTATTGATCGTGTTTGATGTGAATAGGGGGGATAGTATTTATATCAAACAATCCATTTATGAAGGAAGCGATAAATTAAAACGCCGTGTGATTGAATCTTTGAGCGCGAACAAGCAGCGCGATTTCATGGGCTGGATGTGGGGCTTGAATGATGGGAAATTGCGCTTAGATCAATTAGAATACGATTCTTTGCGTATCCAAGATGTGTACATGCGTAGGGGTTACTTAGACGCTCATATTTCTTCGCCTTTTTTGAAAACGGATTTTTCCACCCATGACGCTAAGCTCCATTATAAGGTCAAAGAGGGGATTCAATACAGGATTTCAGATATTTTAATAGAGATTGACAACCCGGTAGTCCCCTTAAAAACCTTAGAAAAAGCCCTTAAAGTTAAAAGGAAAGATGTCTTTAATATTGAGCATTTAAGAGCGGATGCGCAAATTTTAAAAACCGAAATCGCTGATAAGGGCTATGCGTTTGCGGTGGTGAAGCCAGACTTGGATAAGGACGAAAAAAACGGGCTTGTGAAAGTCATTTATCGTATTGAAGTGGGCGATATGGTGTATATCAATGATGTCATCATTTCAGGGAACCAACGCACGAGCGATCGAATCATTAGGAGGGAATTGTTACTAGGGCCTAAGGATAAATACAACTTGACCAAACTGAGAAATTCCGAAAATTCTTTAAGGCGTTTAGGGTTTTTCTCTAAAGTCAAAATTGAAGAAAAAAGGGTGAATAGCTCGCTTATGGATTTGTTAGTGAGCGTAGAAGAGGGGCGCACCGGGCAGTTGCAATTTGGGTTAGGCTATGGCTCTTATGGAGGGCTTATGCTTAATGGGAGCGTGAGCGAAAGGAATCTTTTTGGCACCGGGCAAAGCATGAGCTTGTATGCTAACATCGCTACAGGGGGAGGCAGATCTTATCCGGGCATGCCAAGAGGAGCGGGGCGTATGTTTGCGGGGAATTTGAGCTTGACTAATCCAAGGATTTTTGACAGCTGGTATAGCTCTACGATCAATCTTTATGCGGATTACAGGATAAGCTACCAATACATCCAACAAGGCGGAGGTTTTGGGGTGAATGTCGGGCGCATGCTGGGTAACAGAACCCATGTGAGCTTAGGGTATAACTTGAATGTTACCAAGCTCCTTGGTTTCAGCAGCCCCTTATACAACCGCTACTATTCCTCTGTTAATGAAGTGGTCTCTCCAAGGCAATGTTCCACACCCGCATCCGTGATTATCAACCGCTTATCAGGCGGTAGAACTCCATTGGTCCCTGAAAGCTGTTCTAATCCTGGAGCGATTACCACTTCACCAGAAATAAAAGGTATTTGGGATAGGGATTACCACACGCCTATCACCAGCTCTTTCACTCTTGATGTGAGCTATGACAACACCGATGATTATTATTTCCCTAGAAATGGGGTTATCTTTAGCTCTTATGCGACGATGTCTGGTTTGCCAAGCTCTGGCACGCTCAATTCGTGGAACGGGTTAGGCGGGAATGTCCGTAACACTAAAGTCTATGGTAAATTCGCCGCTTACCACCATTTGCAAAAATATTTATTGATAGATTTGATCGCTCGCTTTAAAACGCAAGGGGGCTATATCTTTAGGTATAACACCGATGATTACTTGCCCTTAAACTCCACTTTCTATATGGGGGGCGTAACCACGGTGAGAGGCTTTAGAAACGGCTCAGTTACGCCTAAAGATGAGTTTGGCTTGTGGCTTGGAGGCGATGGGATTTTCACCGCTTCCACTGAGTTGAGCTATGGGGTGTTAAAAGCGGCTAAAATGCGCTTAGCGTGGTTTTTTGACTTTGGTTTTCTAACCTTTAAAACCCCAACTAGGGGGAGCTTCTTCTATAACGCTCCCCTCACGACAGCGAATTTTAAAGATTATGGCGTGATAGGGGCTGGGTTTGAAAGAGCGACTTGGAGGGCTTCTACAGGCTTACAGATTGAATGGATTTCGCCCATGGGGCCTTTGGTGTTGATTTTCCCTATAGCGTTTTTCAACCAATGGGGCGATGGCAATGGCAAGAAATGTAAAGGGCTGTGCTTCAACCCCAACATGGACGATTACACGCAACACTTTGAATTTTCTATGGGAACAAGGTTTTAAAATGCGCATCAACAGAGAAGAAATTTTGGATTTAATGAAAAACGCGCCCTTGAAAGAATTAGGGCAAAGGGCTTTGAGAGTAAAGCAACGCTTGCACCCTGAAAACCTGACGACTTTTATTGTGGATAGGAATATCAATTACACCAATATTTGTTTTGTGGATTGTAAGTTTTGCGCGTTCAAACGCACTTTAAAAGAAAAAGACGCCTATGTGTTGAGCTATGAAGAAATTGATCAAAAGATTGAAGAATTGCTCGCTATTGGCGGCACGCAGATCCTTTTTCAAGGGGGGGTGCACCCGCAGCTCAAAATAGACTATTATGAAAATTTAGTCAGCCATATCGCTCAAAAATTCCCCACCATTACCATTCATGGTTTTAGCGCGGTTGAGATTGATTACATTTCTAAAATCTCTAAATTGTCTTTAAAAGAAGTTTTAGAAAGGTTGAAAAACGCCGGGTTAAGCTCCATTCCAGGAGCGGGAGCAGAAATATTAAGCGATAGGGTGCGCGATGTCATTGCTCCTAAAAAATTGAGCAGCGATCGGTGGATTGAAGTGCATAGAATGGCACACCTTTGCGGGATTAAAAGCACGGCTACCATGATGTTTGGGAGCGTGGATAATGAAGAAGATGTAATAGAGCATTTACAAAGGGTGCGCGATCTGCAAGATGAAACCGGCGGCTTTAGGGCTTTTATTTTATGGAGCTTTCAGCCCAACAACACCCCTTTAAAAGAAGAAATCCCTAGCATTAAAAAAGCGAGTTCCAATCGGTATTTACGCTATTTGGCATGCAGTAGGATTTTTTTAGATAACGTTCAAAACATCCAAAGCTCATGGATTACTCAAGGCTCTATGATAGGGCAGTTAGCCTTATTGTTTGGAGCGAATGATTTAGGGAGTGTGATGATGGAAGAAAATGTAGTGAAAGCGGCCGGAACGAGTTTTTGCATGAATGAAGCGGAAATGATAGAGCTTATTGAAGACATTGGGAGCGTGGCGGCTAAGCGAAACACCGCTTATGAAATCTTAAAGCGTTATCCGGCTAAAGCAAAGGTATAAAGAGCATGAAAAAAATTTTAATCACTTTATTATTAGGAGTTTTTATGGGGTTACAAGCGAGCACTTTGACACACCAAGAAATCAATCAAGCTAAAGTCCCTGTGATTTATGAAGAAAACCATTTATTGCCTATGGGGTTTATCCATTTAGCTTTTAGAGGGGGTGGGAGCTTGAGCGATAAAAACCAGTTGGGTTTGGCGAAATTGTTCGCGCAAGTTTTAAACGAAGGCACTAAAGAGCTTGGTGCAGTGGGGTTTGCGCAAGCTTTAGAGCAAAAAGCGATCAGTTTGAATGTGGATACCAGCGCAGAAGATTTGCAAATCACTTTAGAATTTTTAAAAGAATACGAAGATGAAGCCATCACGCACTTAAAAGAGCTTTTAAAATCCCCTAATTTCACGCAAAACGCTTTAGAAAAAGTCAAAACCAGAATGTTAGCCCAACTTTTACAAAAAGAAAGCGATTTTGATTATTTGGCTAAACTGACTTTAAAACAAGAGCTTTTTGCTAACACCCCTTTAGCTAATGCGGCTTTAGGCACTAAAGAGAGTCTCCAAAAAATCAAGCTAGACGATTTGAAACAGCAATTTGCTAAGGTTTTTGAACTCAATAAACTCGTGGTGGTGCTTGGGGGCGATTTGAAAGTCAATCAAACGCTCAATCGTTTAAATAACGCCCTCAATTTCTTGCCACAAGGTAAAGCCTATGAAGAGCCTTATTTTGAAACGAGCGCTAAAATGGGTGAAAAAATCCTTTATAAAGACACTGAGCAGGCTTTCGTGTATTTTGGCGCGCCCTTTAAAATCAAGGATTTAAAACAGGATTTAGCGAAATCTAAAGTCATGATGTTTGTGCTTGGGGGGGGGTTTGGCTCTCGTTTAATGGAAAAAATCAGGGTTCAAGAGGGCTTGGCTTATAGCGTGTATATCCGCTCCAACTTTTCTAAAGTGGCGCATTTTGCGAGCGGGTATTTGCAAACCAAGCTCAGCACTCAAGCTAAAAGCGTTGCCTTAGTTAAAAAAATCGTTAAAGAATTTATAGAAAAAGGCATGACGCAACAAGAATTAGACGACGCTAAAAAGTTTTTACTAGGCTCTGAGCCTTTAAGGAATGAGACGATCTCAAGCCGCTTGAACACCACTTACAATTATTTTTATTTGGGTTTGCCTTTGGATTTCAACCAAACGCTCTTGGATCAAATCCAAAAAATGAGTTTGAAAGAGATCAATGATTTCATTAAAGCGCACACCGAAATCAACGACTTGACTTTTGCTATTGTGAGCAATAAGAAGAAGGACAAATGATGCCATTTGAAGCTGTAATCGGGCTAGAAGTCCATGTCCAACTCAACACCAAAACCAAAATCTTTTGCTCTTGCTCTACAAGCTTTGGAGAAACCCCCAATTCTAATACATGCCCTGTGTGTTTGGGCTTACCGGGAGCTTTACCGGTGTTGAATAAAGAAGTGGTTAAAAAAGCCATCCAATTAGGCACAGCCATTGAAGCCCATATCAACCAATATTCCATTTTTGCGAGGAAAAATTATTTTTACCCTGATTTGCCTAAGGCTTATCAAATTTCGCAGTTTGAAGTCCCTATTGTGAGCGATGGGAAATTAGAGATTGACACCAAAGAGGGCGCAAAAATCGTGCGTATTGAAAGAGCCCACATGGAAGAAGACGCCGGTAAAAATATCCATGATGGCAGCTGTTCTTTAGTGGATTTGAACCGCGCTTGCACCCCTTTATTAGAAATTGTCAGCAAGCCGGACATGAAAAATAGTGAAGAAGCCATAGCGTATTTGAAAAAGCTCCATGCTATCGTGCGTTTTATAGGGATTTCTGATGCGAACATGCAAGAGGGGAATTTCAGGTGCGATGCGAATGTGTCCATCAGGCCCAAAGGCGATGAAAAGCTTTACACGAGGGTGGAGATTAAAAACTTAAATAGTTTTAGATTCATCGCTAAAGCGATTGAATACGAGATAGAGCGCCAAAGCGTGGCGTGGGAGAACGGGCGTTATAGTGAAGAGGTGGTTCAAGAAACGCGTCTTTTTGACACCGCCAAAGGGATCACCCTTTCTATGCGCAATAAAGAAGAATCAGCGGATTACCGCTATTTTAAAGATCCGGATTTGTATCCTGTTTTTATTGATGAGAAACTTTTAAAAGAAGCTCAAAAGATCAATGAATTGCCCAGTGCGAAAAAAATCCGCTACATGAAAGATTTTAACCTTAAAGAAGACGATGCGAATTTATTGGTGAGCGATCCTTTATTGGCGGAGTATTTTGAAAGCATGCTCAATCTTGGGGTTAAGGCTAAAACGAGCGTGACATGGCTTTGCGTGGAATTATTAGGGCGCTTGAAGGCTGAAATCACTTTAGAGAATTGCGGAGTTAGCGCTCACATGTTAGGCGCTTTAGCCAAACGCATTGATGAGGGCAAGATTTCAGGTAAGAGCGCTAAAGATGTATTAGACAAGCTTTTAGAAGAGCAAGGGGGCGATGTGGATACCCTTATTGAACAAATGGGCTTGTCTCAAGTCAATGACACGGAAGCGATTGTTAAAGTCATAGAAGAAGTGTTAAAAAGCAACGCTGATAAGGTGCTTGAATACAAAAGCGGTAAGGATAAGCTTTTTGGGTTTTTTGTAGGCCAAGCGATGAAAAATCTAAAAGGCGCTAATCCTAGCGTGGTGAATACTATTTTGAAAGAGAAATTGGGTTGATGAGGAAAATTTTTTCTTATGTTTTGAAGGCTTTGTTGTTTATTGGGATCGTTCATGCAGAGCCGGAATCTAAAGTAGAAGCCTTAGAAGGGAGGAGGCAAGAGTCTTCTTTGGATAAAAAAATCCGCCAAGAATTGAAGAATAAGGATTTGAAAAATAAAGAATTGAAAAATAAAAAAGAAGAAAAGAAAAACACTGAAGAAAAGAAAGAAACAAAAGCCAAAAGAAAGCCCAGAGCAGAAGTCCATCATGGGGATGCCAAAAATCCCGCTCCAAAGATCACGCCTCCTAAAATCAAAGAGAACGCTAAAGGAGTTCAAAATCAAGGCGTTCAAAGCAACGCGCCAAAACTTGAAGAAAAAGAGACAACCCCTCAAACTCTTGAAAAAAAGGGATCAAGCCCTAGCTCTCAATTCAATTCTATTTTCGGTAATCCTAATGACGCTGCAGGAAACACCCTTGAAGATAAGGTCGTAGGGGGCATTTCTTTGCTTGTTAATGGATCGCCTATCACGCTGTATCAAATCCAAGAAGAGCAAGAAAAATCTAAGGTGAGTAAAGCTCAAGCAAGGGATCGTTTGATCGCGGAGCGCATTAAAAACCAGGAAATTGAGCGCTTAAAAATCCATGTAGATGACGACAAGCTAGACCAAGAAATGGCGATGATGGCGCAACAACAAGGCATGGATTTAGACCATTTCAAACAGATGCTTATGGCTGAGGGGCATTATAAACTCTATAGAGATCAGCTTAAGGAGCATTTAGAAATGCAAGAATTGTTGCGTAATATCTTACTCACCAATGTAGATACCAGCTCTGAAACCAAAATGCGCGAGTATTACAACAAACACAAGGAGCAATTCAGTATCCCCACAGAAATAGAAACCGTGCGCTACACTTCCACCAATCAAGAAGATTTAGAAAGGGCTATGGCAGACCCTAATTTAGAAATTCCAGGGGTGAGTAAGGCTAATGAAAAAATAGAGATGAAAACCCTAAACCCCCAAATCGCTCAAGTCTTTATTTCGCATGAGCAAGGCTCTTTTACGCCCGTTATGAATGGGGGTGGGGGGCAGTTTATCACCTTTTATATCAAGGAAAAGAAGGGTAAAAACGAAGTGAGCTTCAGTCAAGCCAAGCAATTCATCGCCCAAAAATTAGTGGAAGAATCTAAAGATAAGATTTTAGAAGAGCATTTTGAAAAATTGCGCGTTAAGTCTAGGATTGTGATGATTAGAGAGTGATTTTTAGATTGTGCAACACTTCAATTTCCTCTATAAAGATTCTTTATTTTCTATCGCTTTATTCACTTTCATTATCGCTCTTGTGATTTTATTAGAACAGGCTAGGGCGTATTTCACCCAAAAGAAAAACAAAAAATTTTTACAAAAATTCGCCCAAAATCAAAACGCTTATGCGGGCAGTGAGAATTTAGACGAGCTTTTAAAGCATGCTAAAATTTCCAGTTTGATGTTTTTAGCCAGAGCGTATTCTAAAGCGGATGTACAAATGAGTATTGAAATCTTAAAAGGGCTTTTGAATCGCTCCTTAAAAGATGAAGAAAAAATCGCTGTTTTAGATTTATTAGCTGAAAATTATTTTAGTGTAGGGTATTTGCAAAAAACAAAAGACACCGTGAAAGAAATTTTGCGTTTTTCCCCAAGGAATGTGGAAGCGTTGTTGAAACTTTTGCATGCATATGAATTAGAAAAAGATTATTCAAAGGCTTTAGAGACTTTGGAATGTTTGGAAGAATTAGAAGTGCCTGAAATTGAAACGATTAAAAATTACCTTTATCTCATGCATTTAATAGAGAATATAGAGAATAAGGAAGATGCGGCTAAAATCTTGCATGTTTCAAAAGCGTCGTTGGATTTGAAAAAAATCGCTTTAAATTATTTAAAATCTTATGATGAAAATCTTTTTTGGCAAGAGATTGATGCAACCGAACGGCTAGAAAATGTGATCGATCTTTTATGGGATATGAATATCCCTGCTTTTATTTTAGAAAAACACGCCCTTTTGCAAGATATTGCACGATCTCAAGGGTTGCTTTTGGACAACAAACCTTGCCAAATTTTTGAATTAGAAGTTTTACGCGCTCTATTAAATAGCCCTATGAAAGCGCGTCTGACTTTTGAATACCGCTGCAAGCATTGCAAACAAATCTTTCCTTTTGAAAGCCATAGGTGCCCTGTGTGTTACCAGTTAGCGTTTATGGATATGGTGCTTAAAATCTCTAAAAAAACGCATGCTATGGGAGTGGATTAAGATGCAAGAAATTGAAATTTTTTGCGATGGTTCTTCTTTAGGCAATCCTGGGCCAGGCGGGTATGCGGCGATTTTACGCTATAAAGATAAAGAAAAAATCATCAGTGGGGGCGAAAATTTCACCACGAATAACCGCATGGAATTAAGAGCGCTCAATGAAGCGTTAAAAGTTTTGAAACACCCATGCCATATCACGCTTTATAGCGATTCGCAATACGTGTGCCAAGCGATCAATGTGTGGCTGATTAACTGGCAAAAAAAGAATTTTTCTAAAGTTAAAAATGTGGATTTATGGAAAGAATTTTTAAAAGTCTCTAAAGGGCATTTGATTGTGGCTGTTTGGATCAAGGGGCATAACGGGCATGCTGAGAATGAACGATGCGATAACCTCGCTAAATTAGAGGCGCAAAAACGGGTCAAAACGACCACTTAAAGGGAAAAATGATGAAAAACAAACGCTCTCAAAACAGCCCTTATGTAACGCCTAATAACCCTTATCTAACGCTAGAAAAAGCTTTGGGGTATTCTTTTAAAGACAAGCGTTTATTGGAGCAAGCCTTAACGCATAAATCATGCAAGCTCGCTTTAAACAATGAGCGCTTGGAATTTTTGGGCGATGCGGTGTTGGGTTTGGTGATAGGGGAGCTGCTATACCATAAATTTTATCAATACGATGAGGGCAAACTCTCTAAATTAAGGGCTTCTATTGTGAGCGCGCATGGTTTCACTAAATTAGCGAAAGCGATTGCTTTGCAAGATTATTTGCGCGTTTCTTCTTCTGAAGAAATTTCTAAAGGGAGAGAAAAACCCTCTATTTTATCAAGCGCTTTTGAGGCTTTAATGGCTGGGGTGTATTTAGAAGCAGGATTAGCTAAAGTGCGTAAGATTATACAGAATTTACTCAATCGCGCTTACAAGCGTTTGGATTTGGAGCATTTGTTTATGGATTATAAAACCGCTTTGCAGGAATTGACCCAAGCGCAATTTTGCGTGATCCCCACTTACCAATTGCTCCAAGAAAAAGGGCCAGACCATCATAAAGAATTTGAAATGGCTCTATACATTCAAGATAAAATGTATGCGACCGCTAAAGGCAAAAGCAAAAAAGAAGCCGAACAGCAATGCGCCTATCAAGCGCTCCAAAAACTGAAGGAAGCCAAATGAACACTTTGGGGCGTTTTTTAAGGCTCACGACCTTTGGGGAATCGCATGGGGATATGATAGGGGGGGTATTAGACGGCATGCCTAGCGGGATTAAAATAGACTATGCGCTATTAGAAAATGAAATGAAGCGCCGCCAAGGGGGGAGGAACGTTTTCATTACGCCACGAAAAGAAGACGATAAGGTGGAAATAACAAGCGGTGTTTTTGAAGATTTTAGCACAGGGACGCCCATAGGGTTTTTAATCCACAACCAAAGGGCTAGGAGCAAGGATTACGATAACATTAAAAACCTTTTTAGGCCTAGCCATGCGGATTTCACTTATTTTCATAAATACGGCATCAGGGATTTTAGGGGTGGGGGGAGGAGTTCAGCCAGAGAGAGCGCTATAAGAGTGGCTGCTGGGGCGTTTGCTAAAATGCTTTTAAGAGAAATCGGTATTGTTTGTGAAAGCGGGATTATTAAAATTGGGGGTATTGAAGCCAAAAATTACGATTTTAATCACGCTTTAAAAAGCGAGATTTTTGCCTTAGACAAAGAACAAGAAGAAGCGCAAAAAACAGCCATTCAAAACGCTATCAAAAACCACGATAGCATCGGGGGCGTGGCTTTGATTAGAGCAAGGAGCACAAAAACCAATCAAAAACTCCCCATTGGCTTGGGTCAAGGGCTATACGCTAAATTAGACGCTAAAATCGCTGAAGCGATGATGGGGCTTAACGGGGTGAAAGCGGTTGAAATAGGCAAGGGGGTAGAAAGCTCTTCACTAAAAGGCTCAGAGTATAACGATTTAATGAGTCAAAAAGGGTTTTTGAGCAATCATAGCGGAGGGGTTTTAGGGGGCATGAGCAATGGGGAAGAAATTATCGTAAGGGTGCATTTCAAACCCACGCCAAGCATTTTCCAACCTCAACAAACCATAGACATTAACAATAACGAATGCGAATGCTTGTTGAAAGGCAGGCATGATCCTTGCATTGCGATTAGAGGGAGCGTGGTGTGCGAAAGTTTGCTTTCATTGGTGTTAGCCGATATGGTATTACTCAATTTGACTTCAAAAATAGAGTATTTAAAAACGATTTATAATGAGAATTAAACGAAATTGGATACAATCAGCTTAAAAAGGATATAAAAGTGGAAAAATTACCTAAAAAACGAGTTTCTAAAACCAAATCACAAAAACTTATCCATAGCCTAACCACCCAAAAAAACAGAGCCTTCCTTAAAAAAATCAGCGCTAATGAAATGCTTTTAGAGTTAGAAAAAGGGGCGTTTAAAAAAAATGAAGCCTATTTTATTTCTGATGAAGAAGATAAAAATTACGTTTTAGTGCCGGATAATGTGATCTCTCTTTTGGCAGAAAACGCCAGAAAGGCTTTTGAAGCCAGGCTCAGGGCGGAATTAGAAAGGGATATTATCACCCAAGCGCCGATTGATTTTGAAGACGTGCGCGAAGTTTCCTTACAATTATTGGAAAATTTACGCCAAAAAGACGGGAATTTGCCCAATATCAACACCCTAAACTTTGTCAAACAAATCAAAAAAGAACACCCTAATTTATTTTTTAATTTTGACAACATGTTCAAACAACCCCCTTTCAATGAGAATAATTTTGAAAATTTTGACAATAACGATGAGGAAAATTTTTAATGCAAACCATTGATTTTGAAAAATTTTCACAATATTCCAAGCCCGGCCCGCGATACACCAGCTACCCCACAGCGGTGGAGTTTAAAGAAAATTTTAATGAAGAGAGCTTGAAAACGGCGTTTTTTAACCATGACAATCTCAAAAACCCCATGCCCTTATCGCTTTATACGCATTTGCCCTTTTGCAGGAGCGCGTGTTATTTTTGCGCTTGTTCAGTCATTTACACCAGTTTAGAAGAGAAAAAAGTCCGCTATATCAGCTACCTTAAAAAAGAACTCGCCCTTTTAAAAAACGCGATGGACACTAACAGAGAAGTGGCGCAATTCCACTATGGTGGCGGCACGCCGACCTTTTTTTCGCCCATTCAATTAGATGAGATCACGCAAAGCATTCAAGAAGTTTTCCCCAATTTCAGCAAAGATATTGAAATGAGTTGCGAGATTGACCCTAGGCATTTCACTAAAGAACACATGCAAACCTTGTTTGATAGGGGGTTTAACCGCTTGAGTTTTGGGGTGCAAGATTTTGATTTTGAAGTCCAAAAAGCCATTCACCGGATTCAGCCTTTTGAAATGGTTCAAGAATCGGTGAAGCTCGCCAGAGATTACGGCATCAAATCCATTAATTTTGATTTGATTTATGGCTTACCCAACCAGACTAAAGAAAGTTTTTTAAAAACTTTGGAATGGGTTTTGAAATTGGATCCGGACCGATTAGCGGTGTTTAATTACGCGCATGTGCCTTGGGTGAAAAAAACGATGCGTAAAATTGATGAAACCCTATTGCCAAGCCCTAGAGACAAACTAGAGATTTTAGAATCCCTCATTAGTTTTTTAGAAAAAGCCAACTACCAAATGATAGGCATGGATCATTTCGCTAAAAGCGATAACGAATTGTATTTAGCCCTTCAAAAAGCGGAATTACGCCGTAATTTTCAAGGCTATACCACGAAGAAATTCACTCAAACCATTGGCATTGGCGTTACGAGCATTGGCGAAGGGGGCGATTATTACACGCAAAATTATAAAGACTTGCACCACTATGAAAAAGCCCTTGATTTGGGGCATTTACCGGTAGAAAGGGGTGTAGCGCTCAGTCAAGAAGATGTTTTAAGAAAAGAAGTGATCATGCAAATGATGAGTAATTTAAAATTGGATTATTCTAAGATTGAAGAAAAATTTTCTGTTGATTTTAAAGCGCATTTTAAAAAAGAATTAGAAAAATTAAAGCCTTATGAAGAAGCGGGCTTGCTTTCTTTCAATTCTAAAGGCTTTGAGGTGACAAGAACGGGGGGCATGCTCGTAAGAAACATGGCTATGGAGTTTGACGCGTATTTGCGTGGGGGCGAAAAACATTTCAGTAAAACGCTATGAATGGAAATATTTTTGAAGAAGTAGGGGACGCTTGCGTTAAATGCGCTAAATGCGTGCCAGGTTGCACGATATATCGCATTCATAAAGACGAGGCGACTTCGCCTAGAGGCTTTTTAGATTTGATGCGCCTAAACGCTCAAAACAAGCTCCCATTAGACGCAAATTTAAAACACCTTTTAGAAACTTGTTTTTTATGCACCGCTTGTGTGGAAATTTGCCCTTTTCATTTGCCCATAGACACTTTAATAGAAAAAGCCAGAGAAAAAATCGCTCAAAAGCATGGCATCGCTTGGTATAAAAAATCCTATTTTTCCCTTTTAAAAAACCGCAAAAAAATGGATAGAGTGTTTTCAACTGCGCATTTTTTAGCCCCTTGTATCTTCAAGCAAGTAGGGGATAGTTTAGAGCCTAGGGCGGTGTTTAAAGGCTTGTTCAAACGCTTTAAAAAAAGCGCTCTGCCTCCCTTAAATCAAAAAAGCTTTTTACAAAAGCACACAGAGGTTAAGCCTTTAGAAAACCCCATTCAAAAAGTGGCGATCTTTATAGGGTGCTTGAGCAATTACCATTACCAGCAAGTGGGGGAAAGCTTGTTGTATATTTTAGAAAAACTCAACATTCAAGCGATCATCCCTAAGCAAGAATGCTGCTCAGCCCCTGCGTATTTTACCGGCGATAAAGACACCACGCTTTTTTTAGTGAAAAAAAACATAGAATGGTTTGAAAGCTATTTAGATGGAGTGGATGCGATCATTGTGCCTGAAGCCACATGCGCTAGCATGCTCATCAACGATTATTACAAGGTGTTTTTGGGCGAAAAAGATAAGGATTTGTATGTGAAGCGCTTGGAAAAAATCACGCCTAAAATCTATCTGGCGAGCGTGTTTTTAGAGAAACACACCCCTTTAAAAAATCTTTTAGAAAAAATCCCTAAGGGAAAAAAAGAGACTATCACCTATCATAACCCTTGCCATGCCAAAAAAACCCTAAACGCTCACAAAGAAGTGCGAAACTTGCTCAATGCGCATTATGAAATTAAAGAAATGCCGGACAATTGCTGCGGTTTTGGGGGGATTACGATGCAAACCGAAAAGGCGGAGTTTTCTTTAAAAGTGGGGCTTCTTAGGGCTAAAGAAATCATGGACACTCAAGCTAGAATTTTGAGCGCAGAATGTGGGGCATGCCACATGCAATTAAACAACGCTTTAAAGTCTTTAGATGACCCTAACACCCCCTCTTTTTCACACCCTTTAGAACTCATCGCTAAAGCTTTAAAAAGCGCTGAATAGAGATTAAAAAGCGCTTAAAGGCATTTTTAACAATTAAAATATCAAAGAGCTTGCGAAAAGCAAGCGATAGCTTATTAAAAAAAAGCGGTCTTCTTGGGTTAGGGGGTTGTTAAAGGGGGTTGTAGGGGGGGAATTATTTCAAAATACCCCCTATCCCTTAAGAATTTTACAATAAAATGAAATCTAAAACGATAAAGCAAGTTAATTAAAATCCTATTTTTTTATATAATACAGAGCTTTAACACCACTATAAGGAATGAAAAATGCAAGAAATCAGCGCCTACGAACTCATCAAAGAAAAACTGCACGCCATACCTAACCAACGCCATAAAGGGAGCTTGTTTGAAAAAATTTCTAAGCAATTTTTACAAGAGCATGACAGCGCTAACGAATACGAGTCTATTGATCTTTGGTATGATTGGGAATTAAGGGGGAAGGAGCGCGATAAGGGGATTGATATAGTCATTACGACCTCAAACAAAGAATACATCGCCGTGCAATGCAAATTCCATCAAAACAGCATCTCGTATAACGATATTTCACCTTTTTTAACCCAATTGCAAAGCGGGGTGGGGGAGGTCAGGTTTAAAAAAGGGATCATCATCTCCACTTCTAATTTAACCTCTGAAGCTCTTAAAGCAATTGAGCAAATCAGAAGCACAGGAATGGGGATTGACATTGATGAAATCACTGAAGAGGATTTCATTTATTCTCGTATTGATTGGGAAAAGTTTGATCCCACAAAAACCGAAGGCGAAATCCCCTTATGCGATAAGAAAAAGCCACGCCCTCACCAAATGGAAGCGATTGAAGAAACCAAAAAGTATTTTTCTGACCCTAAAAACACCAGAGGCAAGCTCATTATGGCATGCGGGACCGGCAAAACCTACACTTCTTTAAAAATCATGGAAGCTTTAGACCCTAAGATCATGCTTTTTTTAGCGCCCAGCATCGCTTTGCTTTCTCAAACTTTTAGGGAATACGCGCAAGAAAAAAGCGAGCCTTTTTACGCTTCTATCGTGTGCAGCGATGATAAAACCGGGCAAAGTAAGAATGAAGACAATGACGATATTAAATTTTCTGAGCTCCCTTTAAAGCCCTCCACTCGCCTTGAAGACATTTTAAGCGTTCATGAAAAAGCGCAAAAAGAAAACAAGCGCTTCATTATTTTTTCAACTTATCAAAGCGCGTTGCGTATTAAAGAAGCGCAAGAAGCGGGTTTGAATGGAATCGATCTCATCATTTGCGATGAAGCCCACAAAACGGTAGGGGCTATGTATTCTAATAATGAAAGGGACGATAAAAACGCTTTCACGCTTTGCCACAGCGATGGAAATATCAAAGCTACAAAACGCCTTTACATGACCGCCACGCCTAAAGTGTATAGCGAAAGCTCCAAAGCTAAAGCCAAAGAGAAAGATAACGTTATCTATTCTATGGATGATGTGCAGACTTTTGGCGAAGAAATCTATACGCTCAATTTTGAAAGAGCGATCGCTTTAGATCTCTTAACCGATTACAAAGTCATCATTTTAGCGGTGCGAAAAGAAAATTTAAGCGGCGTTACTAACAGCGTGAATAAGAAAATCAGCCAGCTCAAAGCCGAAGGCACTAAATTGGATAAAAAGCTCATCAATAACGAATTTGTTTGTAAGATCGTTGGCACGCATAAAGGGTTAGCCAAGCAGGATCTAATCGTTTTAAACGATGAAAACAAAGAAGACAACGACTTGAAAAACAAAGCAGACACCTTTGTTTCTCAAAGAGCCATAAGCTTTTGTAAAAGCATACAAACGAGTAAGAATATCAAAGACTCCTTTGAAACGATCATGGAATGCTATGATGAAGAGCTGAAGAAAAAGAGTTTTAAAAACCTAAAAATCAGCATCGATCATGTTGATGGCACCATGAATTGTAAGGAGAGACTTAACAAATTAGAAGAATTAAATAAATTCCAACCTAACACTTGTAAGGTTTTAAGTAATGCCAGGTGTTTGAGCGAAGGGGTGGATGTCCCGGCATTAGATAGCATTGTCTTTTTTGATGGCAAAAGCGCTATGGTGGATATTATCCAAGCGGTGGGTAGGGTGATGCGAAAAGCCAAACACAAGAAAAGAGGCTATATCATTTTGCCTATCGCTTTAGAAGAGAGTGAAATCCAAAACCTGGATGAAGCCGTCAATAACACCAATTTCAAAAACATTTGGAAAGTGATAAAAGCCTTAAGAAGCCATGACCCAAGCCTGGTTGATGAAGCCACTTTCAAAGAAAAAATCAAAATCTTTGGAAGTAATGATGAAAGCAATCCAGACGATGATGAAGAGTTAAAAAAAGATAAAACCGAACATCAAAACGATCCCAAACAAGCCCAAAAAACCCTTTTTGACGCTATCTTGCTTCAAGATCTAGCGAACGCCGTGTATAACGTCATGCCCACTAAATTAGGGGACAGGAATTATTGGGAAAATTTCGCTAAAAAAACGGGCAATATCGCAAGGACCTTGAATGAGCGCCTAAAAGACATTTTTGGCAAAAACCCTGAAATTTTCCACGGCTTTTTGGATTCCTTAAGGGAAAATATCCATCAAAACATCAAAGAAGATGAAGCCTTAGACATGATCACTTCTCACGTCATCACTAAGCCCATTTTTGATGCGATTTTTGGGGACAATATAAAAAACCCTATCGCTAAAGCCTTGGACAAAATGGTTTTAAAACTCTCTAGCTTGGGCTTAGAAGGAGAAACCAAAGATCTTAAAAACCTCTATGAAAGCGTGAAAATCGAAGCAACGCGCGCCAAAAGCCAAAAAAGCCAGCAAGAACTCATTAAAAACCTTTACAACACTTTCTTTAAAGAAGCCTTTAAAAAGCAAAGCGAAAAACTAGGGATCGTTTATACGCCTATAGAGGTGGTGGATTTCATTTTAAGGGCCACTAACGGCATTTTGAAAAAGCATTTCAACACGGATTTTAACGATCAAAGCATCACGATTTTTGACCCATTCACCGGCACCGGGAGTTTTATCGCCCGTTTGCTTTCTAAAGAAAATAATCTCATTAGTGATGAAGCCTTAAAAGAGAAATTTCAAAAAAATTTGTTCGCTTTTGACATCGTGCTTTTATCTTATTACATCGCTTTAATCAATATCACCCAAGCCGCGCAAAATAGGGACAGCTCGTTAAACAATTTCAAAAACATCGCGCTCACGGACAGCCTGGATTATTTGGAAGAAAAAACAAACAAAGGGGCGCTCCCTTTATATGAGGATTTGAAAGAAAACAAAGACATCAAAACCACCATGGAAAAGCAAAACATTAGAGTCATCATCGGCAACCCGCCTTATTCAGCCGGCGCTAAAAGCGAAAACGATAACAACCAAAACCTTTCACACCCCAAGCTTGAAAAAAGGGTTTATGAAAAATACGGCAAAAATTCCACCGCCAAAGTGGGGGCAACCACACGAGACACGCTCATTCAAAGCATCTACATGGCAAGCCAACTTCTTAAAGATAAGGGGGTGGTAGGCTTTGTGGTGAACGGGAGTTTCATTGACTCTAAAAGCGGCGATGGGTTCAGGAAATGCGTGGCACAAGAATTTTCGCGCCTTTATGCGCTGAATTTGAGGGGCAATGCTAGGACTTCAGGGGAAACTTTTAAAAAAGAGGGAGGGAAAATATTTGATAGCGGATCCAGGGCGACGGTAGCGATCATCTTTTTTGTGAAAGATAAGGATGCCCCCAATCATACGATTTTTTACTATGAAGTGGGAGATTACTTGAAAAGAGAAGCCAAACTCCACTTGCTCGCGGGTTTTGAAAATCTGGATTCGGTGCCTTTTAAGGAGATCACCCCAAACGCCAAAGGCGATTGGATCAACCAAAGGAATGACGATTTTGAAAAGCTCATCCCTTTGAAAAGAGACAAAAAACTCAAAATATTCAATACTATTTTTGATCTCAATTCTAATGGGGTGGCAACTAATCGTGATCCTTGGGTGTATAACTTTTCTCCAAAAATTTTAACCCAATCGGTGCAAACATGCATTGACACCTACAACGCTGATTTGAAGCGCTTCAATGAGGTTTTTAGGGAAGCTTTCAAACAACGCGCCAAAGGCGTTAAATCAGCCGAACTTTATAAACACCTTAATGATAAATAAATCACCGCCGATAAAACGAAAATTTCTTGGACTGATGACTTGAAAAACAAACTCATCAACAATGAAAACCTGCCAGCAAGCGGCATGGAGCGCGCAAGGTTAGCCCTGTATCGCCCCTTTAACAAACAATGGCTTTATTGGGATAAGGATTTAATAAGCAGACAAAGACGATTTTCAAAAATTTTCCCGGACAAAGACGCTCAGAATGTGGTGATTAATACCAGTTCAATGGCTTCAAGAAATTTTTCTTGCTTGATTGCAAACGAGATTACTGACATCCAAACAATGGCGAACACCCAAGCTTATCCCTTGTATTATTACGACGATTTGGGGAATCGCTATAACGCTATCAGCGGCTATGCGCTCAACCTCTTCAGGAGGCATTACCAAGATGACTCTATCGTTGAAGAAGAAATTTTTTACTACATTTATGCGATTTTCCACCATAAAGGCTATTTGGAAAAATACAAAAATTCCCTCGCCAAAGAAGCGCCGCGAATCGCTTTGAGCGAAGATTTTAAAGAACTCTCTATGCTTGGCAAAGAATTGGCCGAATTGCACTTGAATTATGAGAGCGGGGAAATGCACAAGAGCGTTAAACATAACCTACTAGAGAGCGCCGAAGTGGAGGGTTATTATGATGTGATCCAAATGAAAAAGGATAAAAAAGGGGATCGCATCCAATACAACCACCATATCACCATCACTCAAATCCCCAAAAAAGCCTTTGACTATGTGGTGAATGGCAAGAGTGCGATTGACTGGGTGATCGAACGCTATTCAATCACTAAAGATAAAGACAGCTTGATTGAAAACAACCCGAACGATTACGCCGGCGGCCAATATATTTTTGAACTCCTTTGTAGGGTCATCAAACTCTCTGAAAAAAGCGTGGATTTGATTGAAAAAATTAGCGAGAAGAGGTTTGAGTGAGCGAAAATAGTATCATAGAAATTAAAGAGCGAGAGATCTTAAAAGAAAAAATTATTGAGCTTCTAAAAAAGAGCGAGGATCAAAATAAGCCTGTCGCTATTGCCATCAATGGGGAGTGGGGGATAGGAAAAACCTATTTATGGAAAAATGGATTAGCTCCACTCATTAGAGAAGAACTTAAAAAAAATCCCATTTACACCTCTGTTTTTGGAAAAAAAGATGAGCAAGCGATCATTGAAGATCTAGTCGCTCAATTTTTAAGCGCTGAAAAACAAAAAACTAATTCAATAAGAAACATCATTAATGGGATACTTTCATTTCTTAGTGTGCATTTTGGAGTAAAAATAAATGTTAATGTTGATTTTTTATTTAAAATGCTTAAAAAAGAGCATATGGAAAATACCATTGTGTGTATTGATGAGTTTGAAAGACTATCTGATAAGATTCAAGCGCAAGATATTTTGGGGTTGATTTCTGAACTCAAGGAACATAAGGGGTGTTGTGTTATTGCGATTTACAATAACCTTAAGCTCTTTACTGATGAGACACAGAATGAACAAAAAAGAAAAATATTTGATGCTTATTGTGAAAAAGTTTTTGACAGAATTTTTAACTTTTCTCCTTATACAAAAGAACAAATTGAAGTAATGGGCGATCATCCAATTAAAACTGATTTTGAAGCTTATCCCTATATGAAAGATATTTTCAATATTGATGATAACACAATCAATCTTAGAACATTTCAGAAATTAAATAATATATATGATGAATTGCAACTAAAAGAATATCCAAATGATGACTTTAAAAAAATATACCAATATTTACTATATTCAATATTATATATATACTATTTTAATTTATATGATAAATATTTTATTCCACCTAAAGATCTAAGACCAATAACAAATCTCTTTTCTCCAAACTCTACAATCTTTAAAGAAGTGATGGAGCAACAATCACTAACAATAAAAAATGGTATAGAGAGTATAAAAACAAACGCTTCTTATAATCCAAAAGAACTCCAAAATTGCCTTAAAAACATGACAAATAAAATCATTCAAGATACAAAATACCACAATGATTTTTTAAAAACATGTCAAACAAGCAAAGACTTTGAAGAGGCATCAATTGAGTTTTTTCTTGAAAATAAAGACAATCTCAAAGCTTTCCCTTATATTTTTGGTTTTAGAATTCTTAATTATAACTCTAATTTTTTATTAAGGGCAGTTATGGAAAATCATAGAGATGAATGTTTGGAATTAATGGAAAAATGGTATAAAAGTGCATCCCAATATCGCAATGAAAATCAGCAAGATTTGGGGGAATATTTTTGGATCAACGATCACACTTTTAGTTTGCCACTAAAATATACAATTGAGCAACTAGACATCAATCTTCCAAAAGATTTTCTTTTATATTCATACAACCACCCACTTTAATTGATTTTCTCAAATTAAAAAACGCATTTTTCCAACTATCCTAAACGACTTATCCCAAAATCCCCCCAAAAACAGAAAAAATCACCGAGCCAAACCGCTAAAACCCCCTAGAAAATTTAAAATTTTAAGTTTTAGGGGTGTTTTTCTTAAGAATTTAGGTTTTTTATAGATTATTATGTTATTATTATACGAAATGTAGACTTTTAGAAGGAAAAATGTTGTATGAAAAAGTTTGTAGTGTTTAAAACGCTCTGTTTATCGGTAGTGTTAGGTAATAGTCTTTTGGCAGCAGAAGGTAGCACAGAAGTGCAAAAGCAATTGGAAAAGCCAAAAGACTATAAAGCAGTGAAAGGCGAGAAAAACGCTTGGTATTTGGGGATCAGCTATCAAGTCGGTCAGGCTTCGCAAAGCGTTAAAAACCCCCCCAAAAGCAGTGAATTTAACTACCCTAAGTTCCCTGTGGGTAAAACCGACTATTTGGCCGTTATGCAAGGCTTAGGGCTTACTGTGGGTTATAAGCAGTTTTTTGGGGAGAAGAGATGGTTTGGTGCGCGCTATTACGGCTTTATGGATTATGGGCATGCCGTGTTTGGAGCGAACGCTTTGACATCAGATAATGGTGGGGTGTGCAAACTCAATGAGCCATGCGCGACCAAAGTAGGGACTATGGGCAATCTGTCTGACATGTTCACTTATGGTGTGGGTATTGACACTTTATACAATGTCATTAATAAAGAGGATGCGAGTTTTGGTTTCTTTTTTGGGGCTCAAATCGCGGGTAACTCTTGGGGTAATACGACAGGGGCCTTTTTGGAAACTAAAAGCCCTTATAAGCACACCTCTTATAGCCTTGATCCGGCGATTTTCCAGTTCCTTTTTAATTTAGGGATTCGCACCCATATTGGTCAGCATCAAGAATTTGACTTTGGCGTGAAGATTCCTACTATCAATGTTTATTATTTTAACCATGGGAACTTGAGCTTCACTTACCGCCGTCAATACAGCCTTTATGTAGGATATCGTTACAATTTCTGATTTAAAACGCTTGTTTTTCTCTAATTGAAGTTTTTCAATTAGAGTTTTCTCCATAGACCACCGCTTTCTTTTGAAATATTTTTGAAAGTTTTTTGAAAATTAGAATTAAAATCTTTTTGATCATGTTATGATAATCCAAAAATTTAATAAGGATTAAGCATGCCCTATTCTTTTAAAGTCCAATCCCTTTCAGAATCCGCAACGATCGCTATCAGCACGCTCGCTAAAGAATTGAAATCGCAAGGAAAAGATATTTTGAGTTTTTCAGCGGGCGAGCCTGATTTTGACACCCCACAAGCGATTAAAGATGCGGCTATAAAAGCCCTAAATGACGGCTTCACCAAATACACTCCAGTGGCTGGAATCCCTGAATTACTCAAAGCGATCGCTTTTAAATTGAAAAAAGAAAACAACCTGGATTATGAACCGAGTGAAATTCTAGTGAGCAATGGTGCTAAGCAAAGCTTGTTCAATGCGATTCAAGCTTTAATAGAAGAGGGCGATGAGGTGGTTATCCCTGTGCCTTTTTGGGTAACTTACCCTGAGCTTGTGAAATACAGCGGAGGAGTGAGCCAATTCATTCAAACCGATGAAAAAAGCCACTTTAAAATCACTCCCAAACAGCTTAAAGACGCCTTAAGCCCCAAAACAAAAATGCTCATTCTCACCACCCCATCAAACCCTACCGGCATGCTTTATAGTAAGGCGGAGTTAGAGGCTTTAGGCGAAGTTTTGAAAGACACCAAAGTTTGGGTGCTTAGCGATGAAATTTATGAAAAGCTTGTCTATAAAGGGGAGTTTGTTTCTTGCGCGGCGGTGAGCGAAGAGATGAAAAAACGCACCATTACCATTAATGGCTTGAGCAAGTCAGTGGCGATGACAGGCTGGCGTATGGGCTATGCGGCGAGCAAGGATAAAAAATTAGTCAAATTGATGAACAACTTGCAAAGCCAATGCACTTCCAATATCAATTCTATCACGCAAATGGCTTCTATTGTGGCGCTTGAAGGGTTAGTGGATAAGGAAATTGAAACGATGCGTCAGGCTTTTGAGAAGCGCTGTCATTTAGCCCACGCAAAAATCAATGCGATTGAAGGGCTGAACGCTTTAAAACCTGATGGGGCGTTTTATCTGTTTATTAATATTGGCAGTCTTTGTGGGGGGGATTCGATGCGATTTTGCCATGAGCTATTAGAAAAAGAAGGCGTGGCGTTAGTGCCTGGAAAGGCTTTTGGATTGGAAGGCTATGTCCGTTTGTCTTTTGCATGCTCAGAAGAACAGATTGAAAAGGGGATTGAACGCATCGCTCGCTTTGTCAAATCAAAGGGATAAAAAAATTGGTATTTAAAAAAAAGGGGGGGGTTAATCTTGTGGGATTTTATCTTGGAATTTTATATTGTAGTTTAATTGTAGTTTAGCGGCATAGTGTGGTATAATGGTTAGATTTAAAAGTTTGAAAAGTGCAGTTTTCATAACTAAATGAATTTTTGAGAGGAATAGAGGAATAATTATGGCAGTAAGATTTGATAACAACAATAACTCTGAATGGTATGGAAGAAATGCGAATGTTTTTTGGCAAAATCAATAATGGCTCGCCTTACTTCTAAGTGCAAAAAGTCATGATTTTGGAATGGATGATGAGAATTTAAAGGATTTAAAAAAGTTGCTATCACAAGATCAAATAAATCTATCAAATGTTATTGTAAAACTCATCAATCAAGAAGTAAGTCTTACAGAGAATGTAAATGGGATAAATCTTACTTCCGCCATAATTGACAAGATTGAATACCATTTCCATGATAACACATTCCATTTTATCTTTAATGTTAGCAATAACTTCTTAAGCGGAAAATCAAGATTAACTATTGAAGTGCCTAGTAGCATTAGAAAATATTAAGTTACCTAACATGAAAGAAATATATGTTAATCAATGGTATATAAACATTTTTGGAAATATGTTGATATACTTTATCAATGAAGGCTCTTATATACTGACAGGCGTTTGAAAAAATAATCTAAAACCCCAATGAAACACCCCCTAGAAGAATTAAAAGACCCTATAGAAAATCTTTTGCTATGGATTGGGCGCTTTTTGCGTTATAAATGCACAAGCCTATCTAATTCCCAAGTGAAAGATCAAAACAAGGTTTTTGAATGCTTGAACGAATTCAATCAATCGTTCATCAATTCAAGCCAATTGGAAAAAGTTTGCAAAAAAGCCCGCAGTGCCGGATTACTAGGGATCAACACCTACGCACTGCCCCTACTCAAATTCTACGAATACACCAAAAAGATTTCTTTAAAATCGCTCAAAAGCATTGATGAAGTCATGTTGGCTGAATTTTTGAGTATTTATACCGGGGGTTTGAGTTTAGCCACTAAGAAAAACTACCGGATCGCCCTACTAGGGCTTTTTAGCTATATAGACAAGCAAAATCAAGATGAAAATGAAAAATCTTATATCTATAATATCACGCTCAAAAACATCAGCGGAACCAATCAAAGCGCGGGCAACAAGCTCCCTACTCATTTAAACAATGAAGAATTAGAAAAATTTTTAGAGAGCATTGATAAAATAGAAATGTCCGCTAAAGTGCGCGCACGAAACCGCCTGCTCATTAAAATCATCGTTTTTACAGGCATGCGTTCTAATGAAGCCTTGCAGCTTAAAATAAAGGATTTTACTTTAGAAAATGGCTGTTATACGATTTTAATTAAAGGTAAGGGCGATAAATACAGAGCGGTGATGCTCAAATCTTTCCACATTGAGAGCCTTTTGAAAGAATGGCTGATAGAAAGGGAATTATATCCCGTTAAAAATGATTTATTGTTTTGCAACCAAAAAGGCAGCGCTTTAACGCAAGCTTATTTGTATAAGCAAGTGGAGCGTATTATCAATTTTGCCGGACTCAGGCGGGAGAAAAATGGGGCACACATGTTAAGGCATTCTTTTGCGACCTTGCTTTATCAAAAACGCCATGATTTGATTTTGGTTCAAGAAGCTCTAGGGCATGCGAGCTTGAACACGAGCAGGATTTACACGCATTTTGACAAAGAGCGTTTAAAAGAAGCGGCGAGCATTTGGGAAGAAAATTAAAACACCCCCTTACCCCCTTAAAAAAAGGATTTTTACCATAAAACAACTAAAACCCCATTTTTTTAAGAAATTAAAGAGTTTTTAGCTTACTCATTTAAAATTTTGCTTTCAAATTCTAACAGCCACTTTTTGACTTCTATGCCCCCATTATACCCCCCTAAAGCGCCATTTTTACGCACCACTCTATGACAAGGCACGATCAAAGAAATAGGGTTATTATAATTAGCGTTGCCAACAGCTCTGCAAGATTTAGGGTTATTGATGAGCTTTGCGATTTCATCATAACTTTTTGTCTTGCCATAAGGGATAGTCATTAACGCAGACCAAACTTGTTTTTGAAAAAAAGTCCCTATCAAATCTAAAGGCACATCAAATTCAAAAAGTTGTCCCAAGAAATAACGCTCTAAGGCTTGAACGCTGAGTTTTAATGGGGTATTCATAGGGGTGTTATGAGAAAAATTGGCCGTATCAAAATCCAATCTCAATAAATGGCTCTCATTAGCGTACAAATGCAAATACTCTAAAGGGAAACCCTTAGGGGTCTTAAAATAGTAGTGGTATAAAGTCATCAAAAAAAGATTTTGTATAAAACAATCAATAGCGACAAACCATACACCCCTAAAATCAAAGCTTTATGCATCTTTTCATTCAAAAGCCCTATGATCCATTTAATCCCAATGCTCACGCCCATAACTGATCCTAAGCCCACAATCGCCCCTGCTAAAAGCACCTCTTTATTGATGATGTGATGATACATTAAAGAAAAAGCTCCTGAAATGGAAGAAAACAGAATAAAAAATAACCCCAACGCCACGCATTTTTTAGAATCATACCCTAAAAAATAATGCATCAAAGGCACCATGAGCATTCCCCCACCAATCCCTAAAGTGATGGCAAAAAACCCTGTGAGCGCGCCAATTAAAAATAATTTTAAACCTTGCAAATGGTAGCGTTTATTATCCGCTATCAAATCTTTTTTTTTGGGTTTCAAAACAAATTGGATCATAGAATACACGACTAAAAGAGCGAAAATAACCATTAAAATTTTACTGGAAACGATTTTTAAAACAAATCCGCTAAAACTCGCCCCTATCAGCCCCCCTGTCCCTATCAACAAGCCTAAAGAAAAATCAAGCGATTTTTTTTTGAAATTCAAAACAGATCCCACGAACGATGAAAGCGCCATTTGCAAAATGGAAATCCCAATGGATTCTTCAAAAGAATGCCCGGTTGCGAGCATGATAGGGACAATGATCAACCCCCCACCAATGCCAAAAATCCCTGATAGAATGCCAGTAAAAAGCCCTATCGCTATGTATAACGCATAAATATCCATAAAAACCCTTAAAAAAGTAAAAACCCCCTATAAATCTCTCTAAAAGAAAATTAAAAACAACCCTATTCTAATCAAACGCTAATACCAAACCCTCCTAAACAACGCTTTTAAAAGTGGTGCTTTATTGGTCTGTTTTGTTTTTGCAACACAAAGCATGCGAATCATCATTGGGTTCGCTAAGAGAGAGATTCCTTAATTCATAAGCCAATTTAATAGACGCCGTAGCTTCATCCAAGCCAAACCCCCCTTGAGCTAAAATCTGTTTGTAGCTTTCTATATACAGGTTATCAAAGCTCTGCGTGAGATTGACTTCTTCACCCTCTAGGATCATTTTATGATAAACCTTTTCTTTAGCCACTCCCATGTGTTCTGGATTGATGGAAAAAAACCATCTTATTTTGGCATGCTCTAAAAAGAGTATCCCGCACACGCAGTCAGGCTCTTCTCTATTGATAACCTTGTCTTTAACGCCTCCAAACAAATACAATAAAGCATCAAAGATATTCACTCCCATTTGAGTGGCTAGCCCCCCACTCCTATTCACATCCGCTCGCCATGAAGAAAAATACCATTTCCCTTGAACGCTAATATAAGTGAGCGTGATGTCAAACACCTTTTCAGGGTTTTTGTCTAATTCGATCTTAATTTTTTCTTTCAAAGCCAGCGTGTCGCAATGCAAGCGCAAGGGCAAAAGACTGAACACCCTTTTTTGGTGTTTCACCTCTAAATCTTTCAATTCTTGTATTTCGCCAGGGTCTAAAACTAAGGGTTTTTCACAAATCACATGCATGCCGTTTCTCAACCCGAAACGGATGTGATCAAAATGCGTGTGCGTGGGCGTGCAAACACTCAAATAGTTGATTTCTTTACCCATAGCCCTAGACTGCTCTAAATGCTTTTCAAAATCTTCAATATTGGTAAAAAACTCTGATTGCGGGAAATACTCATCTAAAACCCCCACGCTATCATGAACATCAAAAGAGCAATCCAAAAAATGCCCTGTATCTCTAATCGCTTGCAAGTGCTTGGGCGCGATAAACTCCCCTGAACCAATCATAGCAAAAAGCATTCATCTTCCTTAAATAATTTTGAATCTCATTTTAGCAAAGATTAGCTTATTTAAGCTTATATTATTGGCAATTAAAACACTCCACCGAGCGATCCAACACGCTTTTTTCATCTATGCTAGGGCTTTCGCTGCGCAAATAATAAGTGGATTTGAGTCCCAATTTCCAAGCGAGCGTGTAGATTTCATGCAAGGTTTTACCGCTAGCGTTTTCTATGCGTAAAAACACATTGATGCTTTGGCCTTGATCGATCCATTTTTGACGCACGGCCGCTGCTTTAATCAAATCTTTAGCGTCAATATCATAGGCTGATGTGTAAAAATTCCATGTTTCTACATTCAAATTAGGCACTACCACAGGAATTAGCCCGCTCAAATTTTCTTCAAACCATTTTTTCTTATAAATGGGTTCAATCGTTTGGGTTGTGCCTACTAAAATAGAAATGGAGCTTGTGGGAGCGATCGCCATTAAATAGCCATTACGCATGCCATTAGTTTTGACTTTTTCCCTCAAACCTTGCCAATCGCAAGCGTGATTGAAAAGCCCTTTTTCGGTGAGCTTTAAGGCTTCATTGTTGGCTTTATCAATAGGGAAAATCCCCTTACTCCATTCTGAATTTTCAAAATCCTTATAAACCCCTTTTTCTTTCGCTAAATTCGCGCTCGTGTCAATCGCATGGTAGCTGATTTGCTCCATTAAAGCGTCAATTTTTTCTAAATGCTCTTTAGACCCCCAAGCGATTTGGTGTTCTGCGAGCATTTGCGCTTCACCCATAACCCCTAACCCTATGGCCCTATTTTGTAAATTAGTGGCTTTGACTTTGCGGTTAGGGTAGAAATTCAAATCAATCACATTGTCTAAAAGCCTAACCATGATCGGCACAACCCTTTTAATGTCTTCTTCGGTGTTGATCTTGCTTAAATTGATGCTCGCTAGATTACACACCGCCGTTTGCCCATCTTTAGCGACTTTAGTAGCGATATAGATTTTTTTGCCTTTTAGAATATCCGTGCTAGTGAGCTTGTTAGCGCATTTAGTGATATTATTATCTGTCGTTACCAACTCTTTTTCTTCAAAAAACTCTATGGCACCATCGGTGTATTCTATTTGCATGTAGTAGTGGTTGGGTGCGGTATTTTGAAAAATCTCCGTGCACAGATTGCTGGATCGAATGATTCCTGCATGAGCGTTTGGGTTGCACCGATTGGCGTTATCTTTAAAGGCTAAGAAAGGCAAGCCGGCTTCAAAATAATTCATTAAGATTTTTTTCCATAAATCTTTAGCGTTAATGTATTCCTTAATGATTTTGGGATCTTTTTCATACTCTAAATAGCGTTTTTCAAAATCCTGCCCATAAAGCTCAGTCAAATCCTTACACTCATAAGGGTCAAACAAAGTCCACATCGCATCTTCTAAAACCCTTTTCAAAAACAAATCGCACACCCAAAGAGCCGGGAATAAATCATGCGCTCTTCGCCTTTCATCGCCGCTATTTTTCCTTAAATCAATGAACTCCATCACATCAATGTGCCAAATTTCCAGATACACCGCAATCGCACCCTTTCGTGTGCCTAATTGATCCACCGCAATCGCCACATCATTAGCGATCTTTAAAAAAGGGATCGTGCCAGCGCTCGCATTTTTATGCCCATCAATATAACTCCCAATAGAGCGCACCAAAGAAAAATCCCAGCCAATCCCCCCGCCGTATTTAGACAATAACGCCATTTCCTTATAGCTGTCAAAAATCCCCTCAATATTATCCGGCGTGCTGCCAATATAGCATGAGCTTAGCTGGTGCTTGGTGGTGCGAGCGTTCGCTAGAGTGGGAGTTGCGCACATCGCTTCAAATTTGCTTAAAACTTCATAAAATTCCAAAGCGATTTTGTTAGGTTCTTGTTCGTTTTGCGCTAAAAACATCGCAATGCTCATAAACATGTGTTGGGGCAGTTCAATAGGGTGATTGTTAGCGTCTTTTAACAAATAACGATCATACAAGGTTTTAATCCCTAAATAATTGAATTGGAAATCCCTTTCAGGCTTGATCTGGCTATTTAAAAACTCTAAATCAAATTTTTCCTTAAAGCCCTTAAGGATGCGGCCCTTTTCTTCAGCGTTTTCAAAATACTCTTTCAAATGCCTATACCCTGTAAAACCACTTACTTTATGGTATAGATCATACAAAAAAAGCCTTGAGGCGACAAAGCTCCAATTAGGCGTGTCAATATCTATTTTATCCACAGCGGTTTTAATCAAAGTTTGTTGGATTTCTTCAGTAGTGATCTTGTCTCTAAATTGCAACCTCGCATCCACTTCCAGCTCACTTTGGCTCACGCCCTCTAAATTGTCCGTAGCGTCCTTAGTGTATTTTTGGATTTTTGTAATGTCCAAAGGCTCAATGCGCCCGTTCCGTTTAACCACCGTAATCAAAATTTTTCCTTAAATTTGAATTAAATCGTTTGTTTTTTAAATTTGGAATTGTATCAATAAAAAACTTAAGAAAAAGAAAAGTTCAAGTTGGATCTGTTCTATTAATGAGAATGAGTTTTAAAGTTTTTTAATTTTTTATACCCCCTCCATTTAATGGCACTTAAATCACCACCCTAATTTAGCGCAAAGCTTAAGAAAACCTTGAAACCCCAAAATGACCAAACACTCTACAAGAAAGTTGCTAGGGTGCCCGCAATACGCTGAAATTTCATGCATAGCGATAGCAAAGGGCATCATTGAAAGCACCATATAAAAATCCCTTAGTCTCGCTCCTAACACAGCGTCATAAAACGTGCCAAAAAACCTAGCCTTAAAAATGGCTTTAAAAAACTTGGGGAACCCTTGGAAAGATTTATAACGATCCCTGCCTCGTGGGTCAAATAAAAGGTTAGACAATAGAGTCGCTATTAAGAGTGTTAGCCACATATAATAGCTATTTTTAGGGTCAAAGGTCGAATCGCTAGCTGAACCATTGATCTCAAACAGAATGCTAGTGACCATGGAGAGACATCCCCCATAGACTAGAGCCACTGCCCATCGATATTCGGTATTGCTCAAACGCTTTTTTGAGCCATTCAAGTTCTCTTTTGTAGTATCCATATTATTTCCTTTCCCCCCATCACCTTGGCTCATTTAAGATTACCAAGCATGCCCAAAACTATAGCCGTAATCATAAAAATCACGGATAGGTTCTCTTGGGGCTTGTGGTTCTCTAGTTTGAGGCTCTCTATCAACGCCACGGATATAATCTTCTACCCTATCGCCTATTTCAGACCCAATATATCCTCCTATTGCACCACCAACAAATCCGCCCATTTTATCACCAACAAAACCCCCAACACCACCCCCTATAAATTTGCCTAATTCACCCCTTGCTTCTATTTTAGGACCAGCTATAGCCGTATTAGCCATTGCACCGCATAAAACCAACACACAACTAAATGTTTTCAATTCACTCATAACAAATCCTTTCATAAAATTGAGATTCAAGGCATGTTCGGCACACCTTGATAAGAATATTTATACCACAATCCTATTTAAAAGCATTGTTACAGATCAGCGAAATATCACAAAAAAGATAAGTAAATGTTTTGTTTATACACAAATTACAGGATTAAAGTAAATAATTATAATAATTTTTGGGTTTTTCATTATTGAAGCAAATTCAAAAGGATAAAAAGAGAACTTTTTAATCCATTAAAAATACGCTCAATAAAGTTTTAAAACATTACAATTCTTTTCAAGCTCTTTAAGGCTTCTTAAAAAACTTAAAATACCCATTTTCAATGTTAATTTGAGGGAGGCGTGAAAGGCTCAACGAACCGCTAGGAATGTCTTTAGTGATGGTGGTGCCGCTGCCGATTAAGACATTAGAGCCGATATTTATGGGGGCGACTAGCTGGCTATCGCTCCCTATAAAGACATTTTCACCGATGATCGTTTGGTGTTTCTTTTTACCATCGTAATTGCAAGTGATCACGCCAGCCCCTATATTTGTGTTTTTCCCTATCTCGCAATCCCCTAAATAGCTCAAATGCCCTGCTTTAGCGCCTTGAAGTTTGGCGTTTTTAGTCTCTACAAAATTCCCCACATGGCTATCACAAATCACGCTTTTAGGGCGCGCATGGGCAAACGGCCCCACACTGCTATTAACAATCTGGCTCTCTTCTATCACGCTATAAGCTTTAATATGCGCGTTTTCTATCAAACAATTCCCAATCAAACGCACCCCTTGCTCTAAAACGCACTCCCCCTTAAAACTCACGCCTTTTTCTAAATAAATGCTATTAGGCAATTGCATCACTACCCCCAAGTCCATGGCGTTTTTTCGCAACCTTTCTAGCATGATTTCTTCAGCCTTCGCTCTTTCTGTTTGGCTATTCACCCCTAAAAAACACTCTTCTTCTAAAAAAATAGCGTTAATTTTTTCATTCCCCTTAATACCCAAAGCGATTAAATCCGTGAGGTAGTATTCTTTTTGGGCGTTTTGATCGTTTAGTTGGGGCAAATATTTTTCTAGAAAATCCCTTTCAAACCCATACACGCCAGCATTCACGCTTTTAATGGTTTTTTCTTCATCATTAGCGTCCTTTTCTTCTACAATCTTTTTAACCTGATGGTTTTCTAAAACAACGCGCCCATAACCTTTAGGGTCAGCTAAATGCAGTAAGCCTATGGCGTTATTCTTGCTTTCTAATAAGGGGGTGAGAGCGCCTTTAGTGATTAAGGGCATGTCCGCATTCAAAATCAAAACCCGATCATGTTTGGTAAGAATAGGCGTTTTATTTTCTTGCATGATAGCCCCACCTGTCCCTGAATATTTTTCCACGATTTGAGTGTGAAAGATTACGCCCTTAAAACGCTCCAACACCGCTTCTTTAATGCGTTCTTGTTGGTGGTGTAAGACAAGATGCACATCATTACTGATTGAAAAAGCCACTTCTAAAATGTAAAATAACATAGGCTCTCCGCAAATCGTGTGTAAAGTCTTAGGCAGGCTAGAACGCATGCGAGTGCCTTTGCCAGCGGCTAGTATGATTACAGAAAGCATTAAAATCCTTCAATTTATGGGGTTATTTTAGGGAATTTTAACATGCCTTATCTTATAATTTGACCTTGTTTTTATTAAAGATTTAAGGCTAGAATTTGCGTTTTTTTATTTTTTTAATTCTCATTTGCCCTTTAATATGCCCTTTAATGAGCGCTGATAGCACGCTGCCTAGCGTCAACCTCTCTTTAAACGCTCCTAGTGATCCTAAACAGCTTGTAACCACCTTTAATGTCATCGCCCTGCTCACGCTTTTAGTTTTAGCCCCATCGTTGATCTTAGTGATGACGAGTTTCACCCGTTTGATCGTGGTGTTTTCTTTTTTAAGGACCGCTTTAGGCACGCAACAAACCCCACCCACTCAAATTTTAGTCTCGCTCTCTTTGATATTGACTTTTTTCATCATGGAACCTAGCTTGAAAAAGGCTTACGATACAGGGATCAAGCCTTATATGGATAAAAAGATTTCTTACACCGAAGCGTTTGAAAAAAGCGCTCTGCCTTTCAAGGAATTCATGCTTAAAAACACACGAGAAAAGGATCTAGCGCTTTTTTTTAGGATCAGAAACCTGCCTAACCCTAAAACCCCTGATGAGGTGAGTTTGAGCGTTTTGATCCCGGCATTTATGATAAGCGAGTTGAAAACAGCGTTTCAAATCGGCTTTTTACTCTACTTGCCTTTTTTGGTGATTGATATGGTTATCAGCTCTATTTTAATGGCGATGGGCATGATGATGCTCCCGCCTGTAATGATTTCTCTGCCTTTTAAAATTTTAGTGTTTATTTTAGTGGATGGGTTTAATTTATTAACCGAAAATTTAGTGGCGAGTTTTAAAATGGTTTGATATTAAAAACATTCAAGCTATAAAAGCTTGAAATTAATTTAAAACTCATAATTCAAATACGCTGTAATGGAGCGTCCTGGTGCGGGCTCTCTCCCTGTAGGGCTTGTGCCAATTCCCCTAAAATAATATTTCATGTTAAAAAGGTTATTGATTTGCAAACTCCCTGTGATTTTATGCCTACCGCTTTGCCATAAGATTGAGCTTACTTGAACGTTCAACACAAAATACAAGGGCAATAACCCCACTGAATTACAACCATACTCTAACCCTCCTGTGTATTCTGGGTTTAAGGGCAGGCACACGGTTTGGCTTTTAGCTTGATTGAGCATGGAACTATAAGCGCGGCTATAAAAATAGCTACTGATTCCAAAAGTCGTGTGCTTGTAAGTATACATCATGTCAAATATGAATTGGTTAGGACTCACATAAGGCAAACGCTTCCCTTTAATGTCAAAGGGTTTATTGACAATGCCTGTAAAATAATAAGCAATATCATCAGCGTTAGAAGTGATGCACGCATCAATGTAAGTGTAAGCCACATGGAATTGCAAACCCCTAATCGGCGCGTAATACAATTCCAATTCCACCCCTTGGCTCCTAGCATTCACAGGCTGTGGACTATAACCTCCCGCATAGTAACGATTGGCAAAAATCACAAAATAATTGGTATTAAAACTCAATAGATTCTTATAACTATAGCGTTGCCCCACTTCAATTTCATTAAAAATTTGGTTGTAATTAGTCCTAGTAATGCCTACCATTGTGTGTTGTGGGGGGATAAAACTGCGGCGGTAGTTCGCATACCATATCCAATTTTCCATAGGTTTATAGCCAATATTAAGGGCAGGACTCCATTCGTTTTGACGCTGTTTTTTACTGGTCCATACGGAAAAATCGTGCTTTTCTGGCTCTTTGTTGTTATAGTTCAAAAAAGTGTATCTAAGCCCTGGAGTTATCACCAATTTAGAATCAAAAAGCTCTATTTTATCGCTCAACCATACCGCTGTATAGTTGTTAAACATTTCTTGATTATTATTAGGCGTTTTAGAAAGGACATAAGGGGGCATGTGGCACACCCCATTGATAATATCTGTTTTTTCGCATGTGCTTTGATCGGATCTAATGAACATGTCCATCGTCATGAAACGCATGCCCACATTAAAAGTTTGCTTAACTTTATTGGTATTGACAACTAAGTTCAAATTAGGCTCAAAAGCGTTCATCACATAACGCCTTAAATGATCGAAGATAAAAAATCCTGGATAATTTTGATTGGTATAAACAGGGCCTAATTTAGGATTGGTATTGACATTTAAATAGTTAGAATCAAATTTAAAATCCCTTGACATGTCATGCCCATAGTAACTGAAAGTGAAATCCCCCCCTACCCTATCCGTGTCCCCAAAAAAGTTTTGATACACAGCCCCCCATCGTTTCGCTCTCCCGCTTTTATCGTTATTGGGGCGGTTATTTTGAAAACGATTTTCATTATAGGCAGCTATACCTAAAGACCCAGGGTCTGTTAAAAAATAGCTGTAATATTGAAAAAAAGCAGTGATTTTATTGCTATCATTGATTTGATACAACGAATCTAGCAAGTAGTTTTGAATGTTGGTAGGGCTGTTGTATCTAAACCCTTGCCCTTTGAGCCAATTGACTTGAGCTTGGATTCCAAAATGCTTATTCATCATACCCCCAGTTCTTAAATAGGTGTTAAAAAGCATGTTATTAACTAAGCTTTTATCAATGTTTTTAGAATTTTGATTGAAAAACCCCCCATTTTCAGATTTACCCCAAAAAGTGGTCCTCTCGCTCACCTGACTTTCCCAATTGGTAGGAATACCTTTGGTGATAATGTTGATCACACCGCCAAAAGCGTTAGGGCCATAACGCACGCTCTCCCCACCCTTGGTTACACTGATTCTATCCACAGATTGAAAGGTTACAGGAAAAATAACCGTGCCAATTTCAACATAGGGTGCGACATAAATAGGAATCCCATTGACTAGAATCATTCCCGTATTAGAATGCCCTGGGCCTCCCGCACCAAACCCCCTAATGGAAATGCTAGGCACAGCTCCAATACCTGTAGAGTTTCTAATATGCACGCCTGGCACATTTTGCAAAGCTTCTTCAATGCTTTGATTCGCACTTTTAGTGAGCTGCTTGTTAGAAATCACCGTGCGAGAACCCATATAGTTTCTAACTTCCTTGCTCCTCCAGCTTAAAGGCGCTTCTTTATCGTTAGCCACCCCTGAAGCTTCCACCCTTTCCAAATTATGAGTTTTGACAGCATGCGCGCTATGACTCAAAACAGCCAAAGAGACTAAAATTCTTTTCATTTACCACCTTTTATGAAAAATGTTCTTTTTTACAACAAGGTGAAATTTATAATAACCATTATTAGTTCTAGCTTAAATTTTTAAAAAATTATTATTTAGATAATATTAATGACTTTTTTTATCAAAAATACCGATTAATGCGAATGTTGATAGAAAAGATTGGGAGAAAAATAAAAATTTTTTAATATTTCTAATGAGATGAATTTTAAACAAATAAAGGGTTTAAAAACTCTTTTATGGCTAGCCTTTAAACCAAAATTTGAGTCGCATAAAAAGCTATCAAGGAAAACGCATACGCTACAACGGTTGTGAAGATGAATAAATACGCTACAAACTTTATCCCTCCAGCTTCCCTACCAAAAGTAATGGTCGCTGCAAAACAAGGGATATAAAACATCACAAACACGATAAAAGCGATCCCGCTAGGCACGCTGACTTCTTTTCTTAAAATTTCTCTAAAAGCGTCAGATTTTTCATTTTGATCCCCTAAAGAAAACAACACGCCCAAAGTAGAAACCACCACCTCTTTAGCCATAAATCCGGTTACAAGCGACACACTCAAACGCCAATCAAAATCCATAGGGCTAAAGACTTTTTCTAAATACGCCCCACCTCTCCCTACAATGCTATTTTTTAAATTCTTTTTATCCAATTCTGCTTTTAATTCTTTTAATTTTTCTTCTTTGGCTTCGCTTGAAAGAGTGGTGTTTTTATCCACTAACAAGCTTTCTTGTTTATAAGTTTTCATAGCCGTATCGCTTTTAGGGTATTGAGACATAAACCAGATTAAAATCGCTCCCACTAAAATATAAGTCCCGGCCTTTTTAAGGTAAGAAAGCGATTTGGTGTAGATACTGAAATAGACCATTCTCCAACTGGGAAAGCGGTATTTGGGCATTTCCATAATAAAAGATTCGGTTTGTCCTTTAAACACGCTTAATTTGAGTAATTTGGCCATCACTAACGCCACAACCGCCCCCAAAATATAAATGCAAAACAGCACAAACCCAGCGCTTGAAGAAGGGAAAAACGAGCCTACAAACAGCACATAAATAGGCAGCCTTGCCGAGCAACTCATAAAGCCGATCACAAAAAGCGTGATCAGTCGTTCGTTATAATTTTGTAAGGTTCTTGTCGCCATGTAAGCGGGCACAGAGCAACCAAAACCGGTGATTAAAGGGATAAAACTCTTCCCATGCAAGCCAAATTTATGCAAGATCCCATCTAGTAAAAACGCTACCCTACTCATATAGCCTGTCGTCTCTAGTAAAGAAATCCCAAAATACAACACCACAATTAAAGGCAAGAATGAAACCGTCGCTCCCACTCCCCCAATAATGCCATCGCCCACCAAAGATGCTAAATCTTCATTAGCCACATTTTCTTTGATGCCATCGCTCAAAAATTTAAACCCTGCTTCAAGCGCTTTTTGCACTCCCCCCCCTATTAAAAAGCTCAAGGAAAAAATGATAAACATAAACCCTAAAAAAATGAAAATCCCATAACGCGGGTGCATTAAAATCTTATCAATCTTATAAGTGTGTTCAAAGCTCGCGTTTTGTTGGTTTTCACTGATCACTAATTGAGCGATTCTTTGAGCACTCTGGCTGTATTTTAAAGACTCCTTAAAGCTTTGAGACGGGACTTTTATGTTTTCATTGTTTATAGTGTTTTGAGAATAAAGTCTGACAATTTCATCTAATAAAAGCTCTGTATTCAAGCGATCTTCTTTGGATCTTGCGCTTGTAGGCACGCACACAACCCCTAATTCTTTAGAAAGCTTTTCTGTATCAATTTTAACGCCTTCTTTTTGCGCCTCATCCCACATGTTGAGCGCAAGAAGCATTTTTTTATTCGTGTCTAATAGCTGAGCGCTTAAGGCTAAATTACGCTCTAAATTGGTGGAATCCACCACATTAAGAATGAGATCGTATTGCCCTTTTTCTAAAAAATCTTTAGTAACCTTTTCTTCAGTGGTGAAATCATTGAGCGCGTAAGTGCCCGGTAAATCAATGATAGTGATTTGATGCTCTTTGTGTATCAAACCCACTTCCATTTTATCCACGGTAACCCCGGCAAAATTCCCCACTTTCAAATGGGCGTTACTCAAAGCGTTGATGAGGGATGATTTCCCTACATTAGGCTGGCCCACAAGGGCGATAGTGATTTCTTTCATTGGGTTTGAATGCTCCACATTAAAGTTTTTTAATTTTTAGTTATATCGTTTTTAGATTAAAAGTCAGCACTATAGCGCTATAAGACTAATTGTTATATAATAAAAGCGAGACAAGAATGTTAAAAAATGAAAGGAGCGTGTGATGTTGTGCGTGTTTGATATAGAAACCATTCCTAGCGTGAGCTTGTGTAAAGAGCATTTTCAATTAAAAGAAGATGATGCGCTAAAAATCTGTGAATGGAGTTTTGAAAAGCAAAAAGAAAAAAGCGGGAGCGAGTTTTTGCCTCTTTATTTGCATGAAATCATCTCTATTGCAGCAGTCATTGGCGATGATTACGGGCAGTTTGTCAAAGTGGGGAATTTTGGTCAAAAACACGAGAATAAAGAGGGTTTTACAAGCGAAAAAGAGCTTTTAGAGGACTTTTTCAAATACTTTAACGAAAAGCAACCGCGCCTAATAAGCTTCAATGGCAGAGGTTTTGATATACCCCTACTCACGCTCAAAGCCCTTAAATACAATTTAACTTTAGACGCTTTTTACAGCCAAGAAAATAAATGGGAAAATTACCGCGCGCGTTATAGCGAGCAGTTTCATTTGGATTTAATGGATAGCTTGAGCCATTATGGATCCGTTAGGGGGTTGAATCTAAATGGCGTTTGCTCTATGATGAATATTCCTGGTAAATTTGATGTGAGCGGGGATTTAGTGCATGCGATTTATTACAACCCGCATTTAAGCCAAAAGGAGAAAAAAGACATTATTGATGGCTATTGCCAAAGCGATGTGCTTAACACTTACTGGCTTTTTTTAAAATACGAAGTGCTGAAAGGGGCTTTAAATAAGGAGCAATACCTTGGGCTATTGAGCGATTTTTTAGCCAAATTCCCTAAAGAAAAATCCTATTCAAGCGTTTTTATTAACGCTTTAGAGAAAGAAATTAGGGAGTTTGCTTAAAACCCTATTAAAACCCTGAAACTAGGTAAAGACTGCTTAGAAAGAAATTTTTTTAAAGCGTTAGAGAAACATGAGCCTAAAGTGCATATCTGCTTGATTTTAGATCCCCACTTGAAGCTATAATTATGCAATAATTATTGAACGATAAGAATAATATTTTTGTGAAAAAAATAAACGGATCGCCCTCAATCCAAAACAAAACCTAAAACAAAATCCAACCTGTTAGGGCGTCAATTATCTAAAAGTGATACTATGACTGATAAATCAACTTAAAGGCAAAGACATGAATGAAGTGGTTGTAGTGGCGGCAAAACGGAGTGCGGTGGGGAGTTTTTTAGGCTCTCTAAAGAATGTAGGTGCTAGAGAAATGGGTGTTTGCGTGCTTAAAGACGCTTTGAATGCGAGCTCTCTTAAGCCTAGCGATGTGGATTCTGTCATTTTAGGCAATGTTTTAGGCGCTGGTTTGGGTCAAAATATCGCCAGGCAGATCCAACTAGACGCCGGCATCCCTAATGACAGAAACGCTTTTAGCGTCAATATGGTTTGTGGATCGTCAATGAAAGCCATTCAATTAGCGCATGATGCCATCATGCTTGGGCGCGATGAGGTGGTGGTGTGCGGTGGCGTGGAAAACATGAGCATGGCACCTTATTTGTCGTTTGACATGCGAGAGGGGAAAAGAATGGGGAATGCGAACATGATAGACTCCATGATACATGACGGATTATGGGACGCGTTCAATGATTACCACATGGGGATCACCGCTGATAATGTCGCTCAAGCATACCACATAAGCCGAGAAGATCAAGATAATTTCGCACTCCAATCGCAACTCAAAGCAAGAGCCGCCATTAATGCAAAGAAATTCCAAGAAGAAATCACGCCTATTGAAATAGCGAATAAAAAAGGCGTGGTGGTTTTTAAAGAAGACGAATACCCTAGAGACACGACGCTAGAATCCCTTGCAAAGCTCAAACCCGCTTTTAAAAAAGACGGATCGGTAACGGCAGGAAATTCATCAGGGATCAATGATGGCGCGAGTATTATCATTTTATGCAGCGCTAAAAAAGCGCAAGCATTGGGGTTAAAAGCCATGGCCACTATCAAGGGGTTTGGTTTGGGGGGTTGCAGTCCGGATATAATGGGTATATGCCCTAGTATTGCGATTAAAAACAACCTTAAAAATGTCAAAATGAATCTCAACGACATCAATCTTTTTGAACTCAATGAAGCTTTTGCCGCGCAAAGCATCGCCGTGTTAAAAGAGCTTGAATTAAACCCCAATATAGTGAATGTGAATGGAGGTGCGATAGCGATTGGCCACCCTATTGGCGCGAGCGGCGCTAGGATATTGGTTACTCTCTTACACGAGATGAAGCGTAGCGGTCATGGCGTGGGCTGTGCGTCGTTGTGCGTGGGTGGCGGGCAAGGGCTATCAGTGGTAGTGGAACAAAAATAAGGAGAATGAGATGAATAAGGTTATAACCGATTTAGACAAAGCATTGAGCGGATTAAAAGACGGGGATACTATTTTAGTGGGCGGTTTTGGGCTGTGCGGGATACCTGAATACGCCATTGATTACATTTATAAGAAAGGCATCAAGGATTTGGTTGTTGTGAGCAATAATTGCGGCGTTGATGACTTTGGGCTTGGCATTCTTTTAGAAAAAAAGCAGATTAAAAAGATTATCGCTTCGTATGTGGGGGAAAATAAGATTTTTGAATCGCAAATGTTGAATGGAGAAATTGAAGTCGTTTTGACACCGCAAGGCACGCTGGCTGAAAACTTGCGCGCTGGAGGGGCTGGAATACCCGCTTATTACACCCCAACAGGGGTTGGGACTTTAATCGCTCAAGGCAAGGAATCAAGGGAATTTAACGGCAAGGAGTATATTTTAGAAAGAGCCATAACAGGCGATTATGGGCTTATTAAAGCCTATAAAAGCGATACTCTTGGGAATTTGGTGTTTAGAAAAACGGCCCGAAATTTCAATCCCTTGTGCGCGATGGCAGCAAAAATATGCGTCGCTGAAGTGGAAGAAATTGTCCCGGCCGGGGAATTAGACCCAGATGAAATACACTTGCCAGGAATCTATGTGCAGCACATCTATAAGGGCGAGAAATTTGAAAAACGGATAGAAAAAACCACCACAAGGAGCGCGAAATGAGAGAGGCTATCATTAAACGAGCGGCAAAGGAATTGAAAGAGGGCATGTATGTGAATTTAGGGATAGGCTTGCCCACGCTGGTGGCTAATGAAGTGAGCGGGATGAATATCGTTTTCCAAAGCGAGAACGGGCTATTAGGGATTGGCGCTTACCCTTTAGAGGGGAGCGTTGATGCGGATCTTATCAATGCAGGAAAGGAAACTATAACCGTGGTGCCGGGCGCTTCGTTTTTCAATAGCGCGGATTCGTTTGCGATGATTCGTGGGGGGCATATTGATTTAGCGATTTTAGGAGGGATGGAAGTCTCACAAAATGGGGATTTGGCTAATTGGATGATCCCTAAAAAGCTCATAAAAGGCATGGGAGGGGCTATGGATCTTGTGCATGGCGCTAAAAAAGTGATTGTCATCATGGAGCATTGCAACAAATACGGGGAGTCTAAAGTGAAAAAAAAATGCTCATTGCCCTTAACGGGAAAAGGCGTGGTGCATCAATTGATAACGGATTTAGCGGTGTTTGAGTTTTCCAATAACGCCATGAAATTAGTGGAATTGCAAGAAGGGGTCAGCCTTGATCAAGTGAAAGAAAAAACAGAAGCTGAATTTGAAGTGCACTTATAGCTTGTAAAAGGGGGTGTTGATGTTTTTATTAAGGCATTTGACTTCAGCATGCGTGTTTTTAGCGTCTAAATGTTTGCCGGACTCCTTTGTCTTGGTCGCTCTTTTATCGTTTGTCGTGTTTGTTCTTGTTTATTGCTTGACAGGGCAAGACGCTTCATCTGTCATTTCTAGTTGGGGGAATGGTGCTTGGACGCTTTTAGGTTTTTCTATGCAAATGGCCCTTATTTTGGTGTTGGGTCAGGCTCTAGCTAGCGCTAAATTAATCCAAAAACTTTTAAAATACTTGGCGTCTTTGCCTAAAGGGTATTACACGGCTTTATGGTTGGTTACTTTTTTATCATTAATCGCTAATTGGATCAACTGGGGTTTTGGCTTAGTGATCAGCGCGATTTTTGCAAAAGAGATCGCCAAAAATGTTAAGGGGGTGGATTACAGGCTACTCATTGCTAGCGCTTATTCGGGTTTTGTGATCTGGCATGGGGGTTTATCAGGATCTATCCCTTTAAGCGTTGCCACCCAAAATGAAAATCTGTCCAAAATAAGCGCTGGGGTGATTGAAAAAGCTATTCCTATCAGTCAGACGATTTTTTCTTCTTATAATTTGATCATTATAGGGATCATTCTTGTAGGGTTACCCTTTTTAATGGCAATGATCCACCCTAAAAAAGAAGAAATCGTTGAGATTGATTCAAAGCTTTTAAAAGACGAATACAAAGAAACAGAACTCATTAGCCACCAACAAGATAAAACGATCGCGCATTTTTTGGAAAACAGCGCTTTGCTTTCTTATCTTTTGGTTTTTTTGGGTTTTGGGTATCTGGGTATTTATTTTTTTAAAGGGGGAGGGATTAGTTTAAACATTGTCAATACGATTTTCCTTTTTTTAGGGATTTTGCTCCATAAAACCCCTTTAGCTTATGTGAAAGCGATCGATCGTTCCGCTAGGAGCGTGGCTGGGATTTTATTGCAATTCCCTTTTTACGCTGGGATTATGGGGATGATGGCAAGCCATAGCGTGGGGGGGCATTCTTTAGCGCAAATGCTTTCTTTAGCTTTCACGCACATCGCTAATGAAAAAACTTTCGCGCTCATGACTTTTTTAAGCGCTGGGATTGTCAATATTTTTATTCCGTCTGGCGGAGGGCAATGGGCGATTCAAGCTCCTATCATGCTTCCGGCTGGGCAAAGCTTGGGGGTGGATCCGGGCGTGGTTTCTATGGCTATCGCTTGGGGAGACGCTTGGACGAATATGATACAGCCTTTTTGGGCTTTGCCCGCTTTAGCCATTGCGGGTTTGGGCGCTAAAGATATTATGGGCTATTGCGTTTTGACTTTAATTTTTGTCGCTTTAGTTGTGTGTGGGGTGTTTTATTTTTTAGTGTGAGTTTTTTATGCCTAAAACCACGCTCTTTTCAATGGGGTAAGTTTTCTCTTTTTACCCTTTAAACGCTCTTGTAATTAAGCCTTATTTCGTTACAATAACCCCATAATAACCTAAGGAAGTGTTTTGTTTTTTAAATTTATTTTATGTTTATTATTAGGAACGTTTGTATGGGCAAAAGAGATTATTCCCACCCCTTCAACCCCATTAACGCCCTCTAAACGCTATTCTATCAATTTGATGACTGAAAATGATGGTTATATCAATCCTTACATTGATGAGTATTATACCGCAGGCAATCAAATAGGCTTTTCTACTAAAGAGTTTGATTTTTCTAAAAATAAAGCGATGAAATGGACTTCGTATTTAGGTTTTTTCAATAAAAGCCCTAGGGTTACTCGTTTTGGTATTTCTCTCGCCCAAGACATGTATACCCCTTCGCTTAAAAACAGAAAACTGGTGCATTTGCATGACAACCACCCTTATGGGGGGTATTTACGGGTGAATTTGAATGTGTATAACCGCCATCAAACTTTCATGGAGTTATTCACGCTTTCTTTAGGCACGACAGGGCAAGATTCTTTGGCCGCTCAAACGCAGCGTCTCATTCATAAATGGGGCCATGACCCCCAATTTTATGGCTGGAACACACAGCTCAAAAACGAATTTATCTTTGAATTGCACTACCAATTGCTCAAAAAAGTCCCTCTTTTAAAGACTCGTTTTTTTTCTATGGAGTTAATGCCCGGGTTTAATGTGGAATTGGGTAATGCAAGGGATTATTTCCAACTCGGCTCGCTCTTTAGGGCTGGGTATAACCTGGACGCTGATTATGGTGTCAATAAGGTCAATACCGCTTTTGATGGGGGCATGCCTTATAGCGATAAATTTTCTATCTATTTTTTTGTAGGGGCTTTTGGGCGCTTCCAACCCCTTAACATCTTCATTCAAGGCAATAGCCCTGAAACTAGGGGCATTGCTAATTTGGAATACTTTGTTTATGCCAGTGAAATAGGAGCAGCTATGATGTGGCGCAGCCTCAGGGTGGCTTTTACGATCACTGATATTAGTAAAACCTTTCAATCCCAGCCTAAGCACCATCAGATCGGTACTTTAGAATTGAATTTCGCCTTTTGATTTAATATCAGTTTAATATTTTTCTTCCTATATGATATTTATATGATATTTTTGGGTAATTTAAGATGAATATCAGTAGCATTTTAAATGAATTTGTTACTACTTTTCACTTTATTACACCAAAATTTCCCTTATTACAAACAACTTTGAAATAAACGATTTCTATTTAAAAATCAGCCTTATACTTCTAATAGGTTGCCTTGAGCAACACTTTAATACAAGGAGTCTAAAAAATGAAAGACGCAAGAGTTCAGGTGATGGGTATTGATGCCGGTGGCACCATGACGGACACATTTTTTGTGAAAGAAAATGGCAGTTTCGTAGTTGGTAAAGCCCAAAGCAACCCAGAAGATGAGAGTTTAGCTATTTATAATAGCTCGCAAGACGCTTTATCGCATTGGAAATCGGATGTCAGTAAGGTTTATCCAGAGTTGGTCACTTGCGTGTATTCAGGCACGGCGATGCTCAATCGGGTCGTCCAAAGGCGCGGAATGGAAGTGGGCCTGATTTGCAATAAGGGTTTTGAGCAAATGCATTCTATGGGCAGGGCGTTGCAATCCTACTTGGGGTATGCGCTAGAAGAAAGGTTGCATATCAACACGCACAAGTATGATGATCCGCTGATTCCTTTAAAAAGGATTAGAGGCGTTACAGAAAGAACCGATGTCAAGGGGCAAGTGGTTATCCCAGTGCGCCAAGAAGAGGTTGAAGTTGCTGTTAAGGAGCTTTTAGAAGCAGGTGCAAAGGCCATTGTGATTTGCTTGTTGCAATCTCATAAAAACGCTGAAAGCGAGCGGATCGTTAGGGATATAGCGTTAAAAGAAATTGAAAAATTGGGTAAAAATATTCCTGTATTCGCTTCTGTGGATTACTACCCTCAAAGAAAAGAAAGCCACAGAATGAACACCACTATCTTAGAAGCTTATGCGGCTGAGCCAAGCAGACAAACCCTCTCTAAAGTCAGCAACCGCTTCAAAGAGCATGGCGCTAAATTTGATCTTCGTGTGATGGCAACGCATGGAGGCACCATTAGTTGGAAAGCTAAAGAGCTCGCTAGGACTATTGTGAGCGGCCCTATTGGAGGCGTGATTGGATCTAAATTGCTAGGCGAAACGCTTGGTTATGACAATATTGCATGCAGCGATATTGGCGGCACGAGCTTTGATATGGCGCTTATCGTTAAGAGCAATTTTAATATCGCTTCTGACCCTGATATGGCGCGTCTTGTCTTATCTCTACCGCTTGTGGCTATGGATTCTGTTGGTGCGGGTGCGGGGAGTTTTGTGCGCATTGATCCGCACAGCCGATCGGTCAAACTAGGGCCTGACAGCGCGGGGTATAGAGTTGGCACTTGTTGGAAAGACAGCGGTTTAGACACGGTTTCGGTAACCGATTGCCACATTGTTTTAGGCTATTTGAACCCGGATAATTTCTTAGGCGGTTTGATCAAATTAGATGTGGATAGGGCTAAAAAACACATTAAAGAGCAAATCGCTGACCCGCTAGGCATTAGCGTAGAAGATGCGGCTGCGGGTGTGATTGAGTTGCTTGATTTGGAGCTTAAAGAATACTTGCGATCCAACATTAGCGCTAAAGGGTATAGCCCGTCTGATTTTGTGTGCTTTTCATATGGTGGTGCGGGGCCTGTGCATACCTATGGCTATACAGAAGGCTTAGGGTTTAAGGATGTGGTAGTGCCTGCGTGGGCGGCTGGATTTAGTGCTTTTGGTTGCGCTTGCGCTGATTTTGAATACAGATACGACAAGAGCGTGGATATTGCCATTCCGCAGTATTCTTCAGACAAGTCAAAAATAGAAGCATGCAAGATCATTCAAGACGCATGGGATGAATTGACCCTTAAAGTGATTGAAGAGTTCAAGATCAATGGATTCTCTGAAAAAGATGTGATCTTAAGACCTGGATACAGGATGCAGTATATGGGGCAATTGAATGACTTAGAGATCACTTCTCCTGTATCAAAAGCTGCAAGCGTGGCTGATTGGGAAGAGATTGTCAAAGAATATGAAAAAACCTACGCTCGCGTTTATTCTGAATCAGCGTGTTCTCCAGAGCTTGGTTTTAGCGTGACCGGCGTGATCATGCGTGGTGTTGTGGCTACGCAAAAACCTGTGATTCCGGTTGAAAAAGAGCATGGTGCTACGCCCCCAAAAGAAGCCAAAATAGGCGTTAGAAAATTCTATCGGCATAAAAAATGGGTGGATGCAGATGTGTGGCAAATGGAAAAATTACTGCCTGGAAATGAAGTCATAGGGCCTGCGATCGTGGAATCAGATGCGACCACTTTCGTGATACCCAAGGGCTTTGCGACAAGACTAGACAAACACCGATTGTTCCACTTGAAAGAAATTAAATAAAGGAGTTCAAAATGGCAAATTTATTGAAAAACGGCAAAACTTTAAAACAAGCTAGAGATGAAATCCTAGCCAGGACAGAAAAAACAGGGCATTATAATGGTCTCAAAAAACTAGAGTTTAAAGAAAGAGATCCGATCGGTTATGAGAAAATGTTCTCTAAATTAAGAGGCGGTATCGTGCATGCCAGAGAAACAGCTAAAAGGATTGCTGCAAGCCCTATTGTTGAGCAAGAGGGGGAATTGTGCTTCACGCTTTATAACGCTGTGGGCGATAGCGTGCTGACTTCTACGGGTATCATTATCCATGTAGGCACTATGGGATCAGCTATCAAATACATGGTAGAGAATAATTGGGAAGACAACCCAGGCATCAATGATAAGGATATTTTCACCAATAACGACTGTGCGATTGGGAATGTGCACCCATGCGATATTATGACTCTTGTGCCTATTTTCCACGATGAAAAATTGATTGGGTGGGTAGGCGGTGTTACGCATGTGATTGATACCGGATCAGTTACTCCAGGATCGATGAGCACCGGGCAGGTTCAAAGATTTGGGGATGGATACATGATCACTTGCCGTAAAACAGGGGCGAATGATGAGAGCTTTAAAGATTGGTTGCATGAATCTCAAAGATCGGTTCGCACGCCTAAATATTGGATTTTGGATGAAAGGACTAGGATTGCAGGATGCCATATGATTAGGGATTTAGTGATGGAAGTCATTAAAGAAGACGGCATTGATTCTTACATGCGATTTATTGATGAGGTGATTGAAGAGGGGAGGAGAGGTCTTATCTCTAGGATCAAATCCATGACCATACCAGGCAAGTATAGAAAGGTAGCGTTTGTGGATGTGCCTTATGCGCATAAGGATATTGGCGTGTGCTCTGAATTTGCTAAGCTAGACACGATCATGCACTCTCCTGTGGAAATCACTATCAATAAAGACGCTACATGGAAATTGGATTTTGATGGCGCGTCCAGGTGGGGATGGCACTCTTTCAATTGCAACCAAGTGTCTTTCACTAGCGGTATTTGGGTGATGATGACTCAAACGCTGATACCCACTTCTCGCATCAACGATGGTGCTTATTTTGCGACTCAATTCAGACTCAAAAAAGGGACTTGGATGAATCCAGATGACAGGCGCACCGGGCATGCTTATGCGTGGCATTTCTTGGTATCAGGCTGGAGCGCTTTGTGGAGAGGCTTGTCTCAAGCGTATTACAGCCGAGGGTATTTAGAAGAGGTCAATTCCGGGAACGCTAACACTTCCAATTGGTTGCAAGGCGGTGGTATCAACCAAGATGGAGAAATCCATGCGGTGAATAGCTTTGAGACGAGTTCTTGTGGGACTGGAGCTTGCGCGATAAAAGACGGCCTAAATCACGCAGCGGCTATTTGGAATCCAGAGGGCGATATGGGCGATGTTGAAATTTGGGAAATGGCAGAGCCTCTTCTTTATTTAGGTAGGAATGTCAAAGCCAATACCGGTGGTTATGGGAAATATCGAGGCGGTAACGGGTTTGAAACCTTAAGAATGGTGTGGGGTGCGCATGATTGGACCATGTTCTTTATGGGTAATGGCTATATGAATAGCGATTGGGGTATGATGGGGGGCTATCCAGCGGCTAGTGGCTATAGGTTTGAAGCGCACAACACCGATTTAAAAAACAGGATTAAAAATAACGCCAGCTTGCCTTTGGGGGGCGATTTTAACCCAACGGATAGAGATTATGAAAAGCACATTTCTCATGCGTCTCAAGTCAAAAGGGATAAGCAATGCATCACCACTGAGAACTGCTTTGACAATTATGACTTGTATTTGAATTACATCAAAGGCGGGCCTGGATTTGGCGATCCGATTGAAAGGGATTTGAACGCGATTTTAGAAGATCTCAACAGCAAACAGCTATTGCCAGAATACGCTTACAAGGTTTATGGTGCGATTGTGAGCCAGAATAAAGACGGCATTTGGGTGGGTGATGAAGCTAAAACGAAAGCCAGAAGAAAAGAAATTCTTGAAAACAGAAAGGCTAGATCCATCCCTGTAAAAGAATGGATGGAGCAAGAAAGGAACGCTATCCTTGAAAAAGAGGCTTCCAAACAGGTTAAGCACATGTATGCGACTAGCTTTGATCTCTCGCCCAAGTTTTTAAACGATTTTAAAACATTTTGGAACTTGCCAAAGAGCTGGAGCATGAAAGAAGATGAGCTTGGCGTATTCACCTATGGATCTAAATACAGGATGGATTTGAGCAAATTGCCTGATGTGCGCACAGTTCTGTTGGTTGATGAGAAGTAAAGAAAGGAGAATGGTTATGTCAAAATACACACAAGAACAAATTAAAAATTTGGTAGAGGGGAACTTGGATTGGAACACTGTCTTAAAAATGCTGAGCATGCCTAAAGATCATGAAAGGTTTCAAATGTATTTGAAGGTGTTGCAAGATAAGGTAGATTTTGATGACAAAATCGTCTTACCCTTGGGGCCGCATTTGTTTGTGGTGCAAGATCCTCAAAAGAAGTGGGTTATTAAGTGTTCATGCGGTCATGCGTTTTGCGCTCCAGAGGAGAATTGGAAATTGCATGCAAACATCTATGTGCGCGATACAGCAGAAAAAATGGAAGAGGTGTATCCTAAACTCTTAGCCAGTGATACTCACTGGCAAGTGTATCGGGAGTATATTTGCCCGGATTGCGGCGTCCTTTTAGATGTTGAAGCCCCAACTCCTTGGTATCCTGTGATCCATGATTTTGAGCCTGATATAGAGGTGTTTTATAAAGATTGGCTAGGCATACAGCCCCCAGAAAGACGCTAAAATCGCTCAATCCTTTTTATGAAGAGACTTTATGTCTCTTTGACGCATTAAAAAGCTTGGGTTAATTCAACTCAAGCAAATTCTTTCAATCCCAACAAATTCAGCCACAAATTAGGACTTTTTCAAAATTTTAAGCTCTTTTTCTTTTTTTTTTGATTTAATACTAGGTATAATTTTAATTCCACCTAACAAGGAAAAGCTATGAAAGTAACACAAGGCATTGCTAACGACTTTTTTGCCCTAACAAACACGATATTTTCTACTCTTATATACACCAGCGAAACTACACTTGGGAAGAAAAAAATTGTGGAAAATTACTGCAAGATATTGTCAATACCTCTAAAAATAAGAAAATGTATTTTATGGGTTCTATCACTATACTTTCAATAAAATAAAGGGTGTTTTTGACTAAAAAATTCATGTCTTGGATGGTGGTTATTGGGGCTTTCATTTGCGTGCTTTTAGGGGTGTTTATCTTCTTTACTAGCATGTCGGTTAAAAAATCTTTAAGCACTTATCTTAACGCTTATTTAGATCAACGCCCCCATATTAAGGGCATGGGGATTGCAGGCACTCCTTTTGAATGCGAAGGGTTTTTTAAAATTGCATGCGTTTCTAAAGAGCTCAGTTTTTTAGACTCTCAAAACTCCCCTATTATGGATTTTAAAAATTTAAATATCAAGCTCCATTCTTTAGATAAAAGCTCTCTTGTCCTTTCTATCAGCTCTCAAATCAAATCCCCTATTTTAGAACAAGATATTCAGCAAAAAATCAGCCAAATCCCCCTAAAAGACTTGAATGCCTTATTGGAAAAAATTAAACCCACACGCTTGAATTGCTCTTTAAAATTCAACGCTTTAGATGAAAAAACCTTAAACGACAACTTAAAATGCGATTTGACTAATGCGGAAAATATCCTTGCTTACACTTTTTTTCAAGAGGGTTTAATGGAGGCACAAGAAAATCTATCCCTTAAAAATATTTTTAAAACCTTGAGTTCTAAAGACGCTAAAGCCATAGAAGAGTTGCAAGACAAACTGCGTTTTTCAGTGCCAAAGTTGGGCGTTTCTATCCAAGCGCGCCATCTTAAAAACCTTTTAGAAGCCTTTTATTACCAAAATAAAGAGAGTTTGAGCTTTTTTTCCCCTTATTTTAGCTTGCGTTCTCAAACCCCTAGCGTCTCTTATGAAAGTGCGTTAGCTTCTTTAGAAAACTATTTTATGGCCTTGTTCCAATCCCATTTTAAAGACGATACCGCACTCCAACAAAATTTTAAAGGATTGTTGCAAGCCTTTGTTTCTATGGCTAAAGACAAACAATCCCAGATCACTCTTAACGCCCAAGCTAAAGACAACGCCAAGCTGACTTTTAACGCCTTGTTGGATAGCCTTAGCGTGAATTTCTTTCAATCTTACAAAATAAGCCATGAGTGATTTCAAAGTCCCCCCCAAAGCTAAAGGGTTTAAACGCCTTTTTAAAGCCCTTTTTTATTCTAAAGACGGGCTTAAATGCGCATGGGCTGAAGAGAGCGCGTTCAGGCAAATTATTATCTTGGCTCTTTTTTGTATCACTCTAGCGAGCTATCTAGCTAAAGATTTTTTAGAATGGGGGCTATTGATTGCGCCTTGTTTTTTATCGGTGGTGGTTGAACTCATCAACAGCTCCATTGAAAAGGCTGTGGATTTTACCAGCACAGAGTTCCACCCTTTAGCCAAAAAGGCTAAAGACATGGCCAGTGCAGCCCAACTGATAGGGCTTATTTTTTGGGCTTTGATTTGGGGGCGTTATCTTATAACGCTTTATTTTAATTAAATTTTAGGGAGACACATGCAAGATAATTCAGTCCAAGATAATTCAGTCAATGAAACAAAAAATATTGTAGAAGTGGGGATTGATTCTTCTATTGAAGAGAGCTATCTAGCCTATTCCATGAGCGTGATCATAGGGCGCGCTTTACCGGACGCTAGAGATGGCTTAAAGCCTGTGCATAGGCGTATTTTGTATGCGATGCATGAATTAGGCCTTACTTCCAAAGTCGCTTACAAAAAAAGCGCTAGGATCGTGGGTGATGTGATCGGTAAATACCATCCCCATGGCGATAATGCGGTTTATAATGCGCTAGTGAGAATGGCGCAAGATTTTTCTATGCGTTTGGAATTAGTGGATGGGCAGGGCAACTTTGGCTCTATTGATGGCGATAACGCTGCGGCGATGCGTTACACTGAAGCCAGAATGACCAAGGCGAGTGAAGAAATTTTAAGGGATATTGATAAAGACACCATTGATTTTGTGCCTAATTACGATGACACCTTAAAAGAGCCAGATATTTTACCAAGCCGTCTGCCTAACCTTTTAGTCAATGGGGCTAATGGGATCGCTGTGGGGATGGCGACTTCTATCCCCCCCCACAGGATGGATGAAATCATAGACGCTTTAGCGCATGTCTTAGAAAACCCTAACGCTGAATTAGATGAAATTTTGGAATTTGTCAAAGGGCCTGACTTTCCCACCGGTGGGATCATTTATGGTAAAGCAGGGATTATTGAAGCCTATAAAACGGGGCGAGGGCGCGTGAAAGTGCGGGCCAAAGTGCATGTGGAAAAGACGAAAAATAAAGAAATCATCGTTTTAGATGAAATGCCTTTTCAAACCAATAAAGCCAAATTAGTGGAACAAATCAGCGATTTAGCGCGAGAAAAACAAATTGAAGGCATTAGCGAAGTGCGCGATGAGAGCGATAGAGAGGGCATTAGAGTGGTGATTGAATTAAAAAGAGACGCGATGAGTGAAATTGTCTTAAACCACCTTTACAAACTCACCACCATGGAGACTACTTTTAGCATCATTCTACTCGCTATTTACAATAAAGAGCCTAAGATTTTCACGCTTTTGGAGTTGTTGCACCTTTTCTTAAACCACAGAAAAACCATTATTATAAGACGCACGATTTTTGAATTGGAAAAGGCTAAGGCCAGAGCGCATATTTTAGAGGGTTATTTGATCGCACTAGACAATATCGATGAAATCGTGCGACTCATTAAAACAAGCCAAAGCCCAGAAACGGCTAAAAACGCCTTAATGGAGCGTTTTAGTTTGAGTGAAATCCAAAGCAAAGCCATTTTAGAAATGCGTTTGCAGCGCTTAACAGGTCTTGAAAGGGATAAGATCAAAGAAGAATACCAAAACTTATTAGAGCTTATTGATGATCTCAATGGCATTTTAAAGAGCGAAGATCGCTTGAATGAGGTCGTCAAAACAGAGCTTTTAGAAGTCAAAGAGCAATTTTCTTCTCCAAGGCGCACTGAAATTCAAGAGTCTTATGAAAGCATTGACACAGAAGATTTGATCGCTAATGAGCCTATGGTGGTGAGCATGAGCCATAAAGGCTATGTGAAAAGAGTGGATTTAAAAGCTTATGAAAAGCAAAATCGTGGCGGTAAAGGCAAGCTTTCAGGCAGCACTTATGAAGACGATTTCATTGAAAACTTTTTTGTGGCTAACACGCATGATATTTTACTCTTTATCACCAATAAGGGGCAATTGTATCATTTGAAAGTCTATAAAATCCCAGAAGCGAGCCGGATCGCTATGGGTAAAGCTATTGTGAATTTAATTTCGCTCGCTCCTGATGAAAAGATCATGGCAACCCTAAGCACTAAAGACTTTAGCGATGAACGCTCTTTAGCTTTCTTCACGAAAAATGGGGTGGTGAAGCGCACCAATTTGAGCGAATTTGGCGGTAATAGGAGTTATAGCGGTATCAGAGCGATTGTTTTAGATGAAGGCGATGAATTAGTGGGCGCAAAAGTTGTGGATAAAAACGCCAAGCATTTGCTCATCGCATCTTATTTGGGCATGTTCATTAAATTCCCTTTAGAAGACGTGCGCGAAATAGGAAGACATACTCGTGGGGTTATGGGGATTAGACTGAATGAAAATGATTTTGTTGTCGGTGCGGTCGTCATTAGCGATGATAGCAACAAGCTTTTAAGCGTGAGCGAGAACGGGCTTGGCAAGCAAACCTTAGCCGAAGCGTATAGAGAGCAATCTCGTGGAGGTAAGGGGATCATTGGCATGAAGCTCACTCAAAAGACCGGTAATCTAGTGGGCGTTATCAGCGTGGATGATGAGAACCTGGATTTGATGATCCTTACTGCAAGCGCGAAAATGATTAGAGTTTCCATTAAAGACATTAGAGAAACCGGAAGAAACGCTAGTGGGGTAAAACTCATAAACACCGCTGATAAAGTCGTGTATGTCAATTCTTGCCCTAAAGAAGAAGAGCCAGAAAATTTAGAAACCTCTTCAGCGCAAAATTTGTTTGAGTGATGCGTTTCTTTTCATTCTTTTATTTTTTATTGTATTTTTTAGGGGTTTCTTTGCATGCTCTCAGCCCCCTAGAAAATCAAGAATTTTTAATTTCGTACCGCTTGAAAATCGTTGATTCTAGAGTGATGGGTGAAGAGTACTCTGTCTCTAAACCTATTGTTAGCCGCATTAAAACAGCCCCCTATGTTTTAGACTATCGTTGCTCCATCATCACTCGCAACCCACCTAATTTGAAAGACCCCTTGCCCCAAATAAAATTAGAACGCTTCCTTTTAGAAATAGCGTTAAAAAAAGAAAAAGAGCGAGTCATAGACTGCATTTTAAAAAGCCAAGTCGCTATCACGCATTATGATCATAGCTATAAAAACGGCACCACTACCACAAGCATTCTTAACCTCAAAGCCTTAAGCGTTAGAGCGAGTTTAGTGGGGGACATGCTGTTTTTAGATATTTTTAGAAAGGAAGAAGAATGAAAATCGCTATCGTAGAAGATGATATTAACATGCGTAAAAGCCTGGAGCTTTTTTTTGAGCTTCAGGACGATTTAGAGATTGTGAGTTTTAAAAACCCTAAAGACGCTTTAGCGAAACTTGATGAAAGCTTTGATTTAGTCATCACGGATATTAACATGCCCCATATGGACGGCTTAGAATTTTTACGCCTTTTAGAAGGCAAATACGAATCCATTGTGATTACCGGTAACGCGACCTTGAATAAAGCCATTGATTCCATTCGTTTGGGCGTGAAAGACTTTTTCCAAAAGCCTTTTAAACCAGAATTGCTTTTAGAGTCCATCTATCGCACCAAAAAAGTTTTAGAATTTCAAAAAAAACACCCTTTAGAAAAACCCTTAAAAAAACCACACAAACACAGCTTTTTAGCCGCTTCAAAAGCGTTAGAAGAGAGCAAACGGCAGGCCTTAAAAGTCGCAAGCACGGACGCTAATGTCATGCTATTAGGCGAAAGCGGGGTGGGTAAGGAAGTTTTTGCTCATTTTATCCACCAGCATTCGCAACGCTCTAAACACCCTTTTATTGCGATCAACATGTCCGCAATCCCAGAGCATTTATTAGAAAGCGAGCTTTTTGGGTATCAAAAAGGGGCGTTCACGGACGCCACAGCGCCTAAAATGGGGCTTTTTGAGAGCGCTAATAAAGGCACGATCTTTTTAGATGAAATCGCTGAAATGCCCCTTCAATTGCAAAGCAAACTTTTAAGAGTGGTTCAAGAAAAAGAAATCACGCGCCTTGGGGATAATAAGAGCGTTAAAATTGATGTTCGTTTCATTTCCGCTACCAACGCCAACATGAAAGAAAAAATCGCTGCGAAAGAATTCAGAGAAGATTTGTTTTTCCGCTTGCAGATCGTGCCTATAACTATCGCGCCTTTAAGAGAGAGGGTAGAAGAGATTTTGCCCATTGCTGAAATCAAGCTTAAAGAAGTGTGCGACGCGTATCATTTGGGGCCAAAATCCTTTTCAAAAAACGCCGCAAAACGCCTTTTAGAATACTCTTGGCATGGGAATGTGCGAGAGCTTTTAGGCGTGGTGGAGAGAGCGGCGATTTTAAGCGAAGGATCAGAAATCCAAGAGAAAGATTTGTTTTTGGAAAGGTAGTTTGTAGGGCTTCTTTATAAATCATCTGCAACCATGTAAGTTTAATAAGTTTGAGCGATCACGCTATAATTTCATGGAGTTATTAAAAAAAGCATTTATTAGAAACGCTTAATTTGGGATTTTTGCTTAAAAGGGGTTTAAAGATTGGGGTTCAATTAATGGGGAGTTTTTATGTTAGCGGATGATTTTATGGTTAAAAAATTAAAAAACAAGGAATTACATGGTTTGTTGTGTAACAAATTGAGTAAAAGAGTGGATAGATTTGGCTATAGAGCGATTGGTGTTGGAGCGGATAAAGAGACTAACGAAGTTATTATCCAGTTGAGTAAGGAAACGATGGTTAGATTGAGTAGCAAGACCGCTTTAGCAAATGATGATGATCTCATGGCGGGTATTTTTGATGAATTTAATGAATTAAAGGCTAATAAAGAATCACAGAAACCTAACTCGATCTATTAATGGTAGCTCTTATAAAATCATTGATGTTCTTAACGATAAGGATGGTGATTTTATCAATTGCAGATTGTTTATCGTTAAGGAATTAGGGGTTAATGAGTGTTTAGGGTTTTATACGCCCCCTATGATTGATAATAACAACACCACTCTTGCTGATTTGCTTGAAAATGGCGAGCCTGCAATATATTATGAAGTTAATTCTGCGAATATCAGGCGTTTTTTGGACAGAGTGTCTTACAACATTGAGTAGTTGATGAGGAAGTATTTGGAGGTTGGGTTTAGGAGTTGTAAGGTAGAGCGGATACGAGAAACGGAATTTGTGATCAAATTCCGCTATAAAAAGTGGGGATCTATGATTGATAGAGAAGTTAAAATGCAATTCCCCAAATATCTTAAAGACTCAAAGAAGACAGCCGTTAAAATAACAAGCAAGGTGTTTTACGAGTTGCTGAGGGGGCCTTTGTTTGGCAACCTCCTTGGCAAAGATCCCATTCAGGCGATTATCATGCGGAAGGAAAACAATAATAAATAAAATCTTGTTGAATCTTAATCTTCTTATTTTTTAAATTAAAAGTCATTTTTTAACCCCTAAGACCACGCTACAAAAATTATCGTGCGATTAAAATCAAGATCTTTACTATTGATTATAAAAAATGTTTTTTAGCATTTTTTATAATTTATGATTAACACTTAATGATAATAAAGCCTTATTAGTAGTTTTTGTGTGGGACTAAAAATAGTGAGTTTAGGGGTTTTTTTAACCCTACCCCTTGTAATTTGGGCTACAGGGCGAAAATAATAGTGCCCACTCTCACGATTATGGATTTAGCTATGGCGCATTTTTCTTGCTTCATTCGTTGTGACTCTTGTGTTTTAAATTCGTTTGTGGTAGGATTATTCCCATTAAGGTTTGAAACGCTATTGCCGTTTCTGTAATGATTAGAGAGTGTCGGCTTGGTCTCTATTTTCCTTAATATTTTCTCATTTTTCAAACTCTCATGCGATGGATTTTAAAGGCATGGCTTCCTTGCTAACTCTTGCATGATCAAGTGGCTATTATTGCCTCTAGCCTTGTAATTTTGAAACCATGACGCAATAGTGCCTCTGCTTATCTAATATTTAGCTGTCTGTTATTTTATTCAGCCCTACATCGTTTTAACAAACAAACTCCATGCACAAGCTATTTCAATTCCAAAGCTAAAAATTTTCCCGTATAGCTTTGGGTTTTTTCGCAATTTTTTGCCACCTCTAAAGGCGTGCCGCTCGCAATGACTCTCCCGCCCTTATCCCCCCCATCAGGCCCCATGTCTATAATGTAGTCAGCGTTTTTGATAATGTCTAAATTATGCTCAATCACTAGCATGGAATTGCCTAACGCCACCAAAGAATGCAAGACTTGTAAAAGGTGATTCACGTCTTCAAAATGCAAACCGGTGGTAGGCTCATCTAAAATATAAAGGGTTTTGCCTGTGTCTTTTTTACTCAATTCTTTAGCTAATTTGATCCTTTGAGCCTCCCCCCCACTTAAAGTCGTAGCGTTTTGCCCTAAAGTGATATAGCCTAAGCCCACATCTATAAGCGTTTTTAACTTCACAGCGATTTTAGGGAATTTAGCAAAAAATTCATAAGCCTCTTCCACGCTCATGTTCAACACATCGGCAATGGATTTGCCTTTCACCTTGATTTCTAAAGTTTGGGGGTTGTATTTAGCGCCCTTACAGCTATCGCATTGGACTAACACATCAGGCAAAAAGTGCATTTCTATTTTAATATCCCCATCGCCCTGGCATTTCTCACACCGCCCCCCTTTAACATTAAAGCTAAAACGGCTCGCGCTATAACCTAAAATTTTAGCTTCTTTTTGCTCGGCAAATAAAATCCTGATTTCATCCATCACTCCCGTGTAAGTGGCAGGGTTGCTTCGTGGGGTTTTGCCTATGGGGGCTTGATCTAAATAAATCACTTTATCCAAATGTTCCAACCCTACAATCTCCACCCCATTCAAGCTTTGAGCTTTTTTAGCATGGTTTAAAAGGGTTTGAGCGGTGGGTAAAAGGGTTTGTAAAATCAGCGAGCTTTTACCGCTCCCGCTCACCCCCGTAATGCACACTAATTGTTTTAAAGGGATTTGAACGCTCAAATTCTTAATGTTATTGATATTGACATTTTTAATTTCTAAAAAATGCTTTTCTTTAGGGGGTTCAAATTTAGGGCGCTCAATCTTTTTAGTGCCGTTGAGATACAAGGCGGTAGAATGGTTATTTTGCAATAACTCTTTTACGCTCCCGCTAAAAACCACTTCACCCCCATGCCTTCCAGCCTTTGGCCCAATATCCACAACAAAATCCGCATGCTTAATCGTCTCTTTATCATGCTCTACGACAATGAGCGTGTTCCCTTTTTTTTGTAAATTCCTAAGGGTGTTGATGAGTTTGAGCGTGTCTTTTTCATGCAAGCCAATGCTAGGCTCGTCTAAAACATACAAAACCCCTGTCAAACCACTCCCAATTTGACTAGCGATTCGTATCCTTTGACTCTCCCCTCCGCTAATCGTTCGCGCATCCCTCCCTAAAGTCAAATACCCTAGCCCCACATCGTATAAAAAAAACACCCTTTCTAAAATCTCTTTTAAAATCGGTTCAGCGATCTTTTTTTCTTGCTCGTTAAGATAGCTAAAATGCGTGGGATCATTAAAAAAATGATAAACTTCTTCAATGGGCTTAGTTAAAAAATCCGCCATTTTCAAGCCAGCGACTTGGACGCTCAAACTGGAAGCTTTCAAACGATGCCCCTTGCATGAAGAACAGGTTTTTTCGCTCATGTAATCGCTCAGATCCTTTTGCTCTTTAAACATGTCATAAGCGATTTGGATAATGCCTTTCCAGGGGCGTTTCAAGGGGCTGTTTTTAAAATGAAAGCTGATTTCAGTGCCATTCCCATACAAAAGAGCGTCCTGTTGCTCTTTATTCAATTCGTTAAAACAAAGTGCGCTGTCAATACCATTATATTCGCAAAAGCCTTCAAACATTTGAGCGTAATAACTGCGGTTATACCCAAAAATCACTTTAATCGCTCCTTGATTTAAAGGCGTGTTAGGATCTAAAATCTTACTAATATCTAGGCTAAATTTTGTCCCCAAACCCAAACAGCTCTCGCACGCCCCTTTAGGCGAATTGAAGGAAAAACTCAAAGGCTCTAATTCTTCAAAACTCATCTTACACTTAAAACATGCCTTATGCTCGCTGTAATGCTTCCTAATGCTTGGCGCGTTGTCTTGCAAGATTTCCACTTCTAATTCCCCATAGCTTTCTTTAAGGGCTTTTTCTATTGCACTAGCGATCCGTGAAGCATTTTCGCTATTGATAACCACCCTATCCACCACCGCTTCAATGGTGTGTTTTTTGGTTTTGTGCAAATGGATTTCTTCATCTAAACGCACCATCACCCCATCAACAAAAGCCCTCACATACCCCTTCAAACGCAAACTCTCTAATTTATCGTTAAACGAACCTTTTTTATCTTTAATAATGGGGGCGAGAATAATGATTTTAGAATTTTCTTCTAAATGACAGATTTGAGAAATAATATCGCTCGCGCTCATAGAACTAATGGGTTCTAAACATGTGGGGCAAAATTGCTCCCCAACCCTTGCAAACAGCAACCTTAAATAATCATAAATCTCAGTGATCGTCCCCACAGTGGATCTAGGGTTTTTAGAAGTGGTTTTTTGATCAATAGCGATCGCTGGGGTTAGCCCTTCAATTTTATCCACATTAGGCTTACCCACTTTGTCTAAAAATTGCCTCGCATAGCTGGACAAACTCTCTAAATAGCGCCTTTGGCCTTCAGCGTATAAAGTGTCAAACGCCAGAGTGGATTTACCCGAACCGCTCAATCCGGTAAAAACAACAAACTGGTTTTTAGGGATTTCTAAAAAGATATTTTTGAGATTGTTTTCCCTAGCCCCTTGAATAATGATCTTATCCATAATGGTTTTATGTTGCAAGAGTTTCCTTAAATTTCCTTAAAATTAAGAAAGTGGATTAAAAGGAGCTATTATACTTCAAAAAAGAATGGTTTTATTATCATTTCTTATTCATAAGAGTTAAAAATATTTGCTTGATTAAGGATAAACATGCTATTATTTTATGAGACAATTTTAAAGATAGGAATGTAAAGGAATGGAATTTATGAAAAAGTTTGTAGCTTTAGGGCTTCTATCCGCAGTTTTGAGCTCTTCGTTGTTAGCCGAAGGTGATGGTGTTTATGTGGGGGCTAATTACCAGCTTGGACAAGCCCGTTTGAATAGCAATATTTATAATACAGGGGATTGCACAGGGAGTGTTGTAGGTTGCCCCCCAGGTCTTACCGCTAATAAGTATAATCCGGGACATACCAATATCAATTGGCACTCCAAATACGCTAATGGGGCTTTGAATGGTTTTGGGTTGAATGTGGGTTATAAGAAATTCTTCCAATTCAAGTCGCTAGATATGACAAGCAAGTGGTTTGGTTTTAGAGTGTATGGGCTTTTTGATTACGGGCATGCCGATTTAGGTAAGCAAGTTTATGCACCTAATAAAATCCAGTTGGATATGGTTTCTTGGGGTGTGGGGAGCGATTTGTTAGCTGATATTATTGATAACGATAACGCTTCTTTTGGTGTTTTTGGTGGGGTCGCTATCGGCGGTAACACTTGGAAAAGCTCAGCGGCAAACTATTGGAAAGAGCAAATCATTGAAGCTAAAGGTCCTGATGTTTGTACCCCTACTTATTGTAACCCTAACGCTCCTTATAGCACCAACACTTCAACCGTTGCTTTTCAAGTCTGGTTGAATTTTGGCGTGAGAGCCAATATCTACAAGCATAATGGCGTAGAGTTTGGCGTGAGAGTACCCCTACTCATCAACAAGTTTTTGAGTGCGGGTCCTAACGCTACTAATCTTTATTACCATTTGAAACGGGATTATTCGCTTTATTTGGGGTATAACTACACTTTTTAAACCCTTTAAAAGGGTGTCTTTAAACCCTTTTTAGTCTTTATGAAAAGGGTTTTAGTTTGAATTTTCACACCTTAAAAAGCTGAGATCAATTAAAAAAATTTTTGAGCGTAACCAACAAAACCAACACCATTGAGTGAGCATTTGGAAAATTCATCTAGGGGTTTTAAGGGGGTTGTTTGCAAGAAATAGAGAGTTTGCACCAAAGCGTTTTGTTGCAAGAAGTTTTGCAAGCGTTCACGCCTTTAGAAGAAGGGGTTTTGATAGATTGTACTTTAGGGTTAGGGGGGCATTCTAAAGCGATTCTATCCCAAAAACCGCACCTGAAACTCATTGGCATTGATAAGGATAAGTTCGCTCAAGAAATCGCTAAAGAACGATTGAAAGCCTTTGAAGGGCGTTGTAATCTCTTAAGTGGAGGGTTTGCCAAACGCTTTAAAGAAGCCCTAGAGATTCATGGCGAGCGAATCAAGGGGGTTTTAGTGGATTTAGGGGTGAGTTCCTTACAGCTTGATGATGATGACAGAGGGTTTAATTTCCGCTCGCACGCTTTGGATATGCGCATGGATTTGGAAAGCGAATTGAACGCTCAAAAAGTCATCAACTCTTATCCTGTAATAGCGTTAGAAAAAATCTTTAGAGACTATGGCGAAATCAAGGAATACAAAAAAATCGCCCACAAAATTGCAGAAAGGCGCACTAAAAAACCCTTTAAAGACGCTAAGGATTTGAGCGAGTTTTTAAGCTCCCTTTCTAAAAATAAAAAAATCCACCCAGCGACACTAGTGTTTCAAGCCGTCCGCATAGAAGTCAATAGCGAATTAGAAGAGTTAAAAGAGTTTTTACAAAGCGCTAGAAACCTTAAGGGAGCGATTTTGTGCGTGATTTCTTTTCATTCTTTAGAAGATGCGTTAGTGAAAAACGCCTTTAAAGATTACGCCAAAAATTGCATTTGCGATCCTTCAAGTTTCAAATGCGCTTGCTCTAACAATCACGCTTTAGGTACAATTTTAACTAAAAAGCCCATCACTCCAAGCCCAGAAGAAATTAAAAACAACAGGCGTTCACGAAGCGCTAAAATGAGGGTGTTTCAATTCAAGCCATGAGTAAGTTATATGAATAAGCCATGAATATCAAAACCCATTCTTCAAATGAAAAAGAACGCTTTGTGCGCATAGAAGAGGACGAAAAGAAAGAATTATTCGCCGAAGCTACAAATGAAAATTCGCATGGTCTTTCTTTAATGAATTTAATAGGGGTATTGGTTTTTGGGGGCGCGTTTTTAGCTCTGTTAGTGCCTAAAATTTATTTGAGCAATAATATCTATTATATTAGCCGTAAAATCAACACCCTAGAAGATCAAAAACGCCTGCTTTTAGAAGAACAACAAATCCTAAAAAACGAATTAGAAAAAGAGCGTTTTAAATACTATATAGAAAATAGTGAAAACATTGGCGATATTGCGTTTTAATGAAAAAATGCCAGAAAACATTTTTTAAACTAAATATAAACTAAATATAAAAAAGCTTGCGTCAAGCAAGGTCTCTTATAAAGTGCTCTTAGGGGGCATTAAGCGCAAAATATCCCCCTATGCGTTCATGATTTTACTATCAAACAAAGCAACTTTTTTAGAAAAATTAAGGGGGGATTAAAGGTTTTGGGTGTCAAGTTTTTATTAAAAATGGCCTAATTAACGCTAAATTAACCTTAAAACAAAAACTTGTTTTTAAAAATTTGTTTCTATTTAGATGTAAAGCCCCTTTAAACCCTTGATTTTTAGGAAAAACCCCTCTTAAATAGTATAATAGAAATTCCAAAAGTCCATAAAAGTTAATCAAGGAGCAACCATAAAAAATATTCACTTCGCTTTTGTTATTCAGTATATAACACAACACTAACATCAGATAAGGAAATATAGATGAAAAAAACGATTTTAGCGTTGTTTTTATCAACGTGTATAGGGTTATCGTCTGTTCATGCGGATAACGCTTTGATTTTACAGACAGATTTTAGCCTGAAAGATGGGGCTGTCTCGGCGATGAAAGGCGTCGCTTTTAGCGTTGATTCTAATCTTAAAATCTTTGATTTGACGCACGAAATCCCCCCGTATAACATTTGGGAAGGTGCTTACCGCTTGTATCAGACCGCTAGTTATTGGCCAAAAGGTTCGGTATTTGTGAGCGTAGTGGATCCGGGCGTAGGCACTAATCGTAAATCGGTGGTGCTAAAAACTAAAAACGGCCAGTATTTTGTTTCGCCGGATAACGGCACGCTGACTTTGGTGGCGCAAACTTTGGGGATTGATAGCGTGCGCGAAATTGACGAAAAAGCTAACCGCTTGAAAGGTTCTGAAAAATCCTATACTTTCCATGGTCGTGATGTGTATGCTTACACTGGGGCGCGCTTGGCTTCTGGGGCGATCACATTCGAGCAGGTCGGGCCAGAGCTTCCCGCAAAAGTCGTTGAAATTCCTTACCAAAAAGCGAAAGCCACAAAAGGGGAAGTGAAAGGCAATATCCCGATTTTGGATATTCAATATGGCAATGTTTGGAGCAATATCAGCGATAAATTACTCAATCAAGCAAAAATCAAACTCAATGACACGCTGTGTGTAACGATTTTTAAAGATTCTAAGAAACAATACGAAGGGAAAATGCCGTATGTTGCGAGCTTTGGCGATGTGCCAGAAGGCCAGCCGTTGGTTTATCTAAACAGCTTGTTGAATGTTTCCGTGGCGCTGAATATGGATAATTTCGCGCAAAAACATCAAATCAAATCCGGTGCTGATTGGAATATTGATATAAAGAAGTGCGCTAAGTAAGGCGCTTTTTAGAAAAATTAAGGGGCGTGAAACGCCCTAACTGCTAAAGATGTGCAAGTTTTTGCTAGGGGGTTTTAAGGGTTTTGAGTGTCAAGTTTTCATTAACACAGCCTAATTAATGCTAAATTAACCCCTAAACAAACACTCGTTGTTAAAATTTTGTTTCAATATGAAATACTAATCCCTTGTAAAAGCGTTAAATTTCAAAAAACAAACAAACAACCCCCTTAAACTGTATAATAAAGGTGCTATAAACTAAAAAGAGATAACCATGAGAAAACTATTCATCCCACTTTTATTATTCAGCGCTTTAGAAGCGAACGAGAAAAACGGCTTTTTCATAGAAGCCGGGTTTGAAACTGGGCTATTAGAAGGCACGCAAACGCAAGAAAAAAGACACATCACCACAAAAAACACTTACGCGACTTATAACTATTTACCCACAGATAGCGTTTTAAAAAGAGCGGCTAATTTGTTCACAGACGCTAAATCCATATCGCAATTAAACTTTTCATCTTTATCCCCTATTAAAGTGTTGTATATTGGTGGTAAATTAACTATAGAAAATTTCTTACCTTACAATCTAAGCAATGTTAAACTGAGTTTTACAGACCCTCAAGGCAATGCGATCGATTTGGGCGTGATAGAGACCATCCCCAAACACTCTAAGATTGTTTTACCCGGGGAGGCGTTTGATAGTCTAAAAGAGGCGTTTGATAAAATTGGCCCCTATACTTTCTTTTTTCCAAAATTTGAAACCACTAGCACTTCTATTTCTGATACTAACACGCAGAGGGTGTTTGAAACGCTCAATAAGATTAAGACAAATCTTATAATGAAATATAGTAATGAAAATCCAAACAATTTCAACACTTGTCCTTACAATAATAATGGTAATACCAAAAATGATTGTTGGCAAAATTTCACCCCACAAACCGCAGAAGAATTCACTAATTTGATGTTGAACATGATCGCTGTTTTAGACTCCCAATCTTGGGGCGATGCGATTTTAAACGCTCCTTTTGAATTCACTAACAGCTCAACAGATTGCGATAATGATCCTTCAAAATGCGTAAATCCCGGAGTAAATGGGCGTGTTGATACTAAAGTCGATCAACAATATATACTCAACAAACAAGGTATTATTAATAATTTTAGGAAAAAAATAGAAATTGATGCGGTTGTTTTAAAAAATTCAGGGGTTGTAGGGTTAGCCAATGGATATGGTAATGATGGTGAATATGGCACATTAGGAGTAGAAGCCTATGCTTTAGAACCCCAGAAACTCTTTGGCAACAACCTTAAAACCATCAATTTAGAGGATTTAAGAACCATCTTGCATGAATTCAGCCACACTAAAGGCTATGGGCATAATGGGAACATGACTTATCAAAGGGTGCCAACCGGTCAAAATGAAAATGGCAAACCAAAAGACTCTGATGGTCTCCCCTATAATGTGTGTTCGCTTTATGGGGGTTCTAATCAGCCCGTTTTCCCTAGCAACTACCCTAATTCCATCTATCACAATTGCGCGGATGTTCCGGCTGGCTTTTTAGGGGTAACAGCAGCGGTTTGGCAGCAGCTTATTAATCAAAACGCTTTACCCATCAATTACGCTAATTTGAGCGCTCAAACAAACTACAATCTAAACGCTAGTTTGAACACGCAAGATTTAGCCAATTCCATGCTCAGCACCATTCAAAAAACCTTTGTCACTTCTAGCGTTACCAACCACTATTCTTCAAGCGCTTCGCAAAGCTTTAGAAGCCCTATTTTAGGGGTTAACGCTAAAATAGGCTATCAAAATTACTTTAATGATTTCATAGGGTTGGCTTATTATGGCATCATCAAATACAACTATTCTAAAGCCGTTAATCAAAAATTCCAGCAATTGAGCTATGGTGGGGGGATAGATTTGTTACTGGATTTCATCACCACTTACTCCAATAAAAATAGCCCTATAGGCGTTCAAAGAAACTTTTCTTCATCTTTTGGTATCTTTGGGGGGTTAAGGGGCTTGTATAACAGCTATTATGTGCTCAATAAAGTCAAAGGGAGTGGTAATTTGGATGTGGCTACTGGATTGAATTACCGCTATAAGCATTCTAAATATTCTGTAGGGATTAGCATCCCTTTAATCCAAAGAAAAGCTAGCGTCGTTTCTAGTGGTGGCGATTATGCGAACTCTTTTGTTTTTAATGAAGGGGCTAGCCATTTTAAGGTGTTTTTTAATTATGGGTGGGTGTTTTAGAGTGTGAAATGAATTGATAGAAATAACATTTTTTTAAATAAAAGCCTTATTTTTATCTTTTTTTCGTATAATAAAATTTAAGTTAGTATTGATAGTGGTGCGTTAAGATTTTTCAATCTTGTGCGATAAAATCAACGCTTCTTAATAAGATCATAGCTTTAATATTCAAAATAGTATAAAAAGGAAAGTTATGTATGCGGCTCATCCTATTAAACCCCTAAAAGCCCCCAAACTCAAAACTCAATTTTTAAGGCGTGTGTTTGCGGGTGCGTCTATTAGGCGCTGGAATGACCAAGCATGCCCTTTAGAATTTGTGGAATTAGACAAACAAGCCCATAAAGCGATGATTGCGTATCTGCTCGCTAAAGATTTAAAAGACAGGGGTAATGACTTAGATTTGGATCTTTTAATCAAGTTCTTTTGCTTTGAATTTTTGGAGCGCTTGGTTTTAACCGATATTAAACCCCCTATTTTTTACGCCCTCCAACAAACGCACAGCCAAGAATTAGCCTCCTATGTTGCGCAAAGTTTGCAAGATGAAATCAGCGTGTATTTTTCTTTAGAGGAATTAAAAGAGTATTTAAGCCACAGGCCTCAAATTTTAGAAACTCAAATTTTAGAGAGTGCGCATTTTTATGCGTCCAAATGGGAGTTTGATATTATTTATCATTTTAACCCCAACATGTATGGCGTGAAAGAAATTAAAGATAAAATTGACAAGCAACTCCACAATAACGAGCATTTGTTTGAAGGGCTTTTTGGGGAAAAAGAAGATCTGAAAAAATTGGTGAGCATGTTTGGGCAGTTGCGTTTCCAAAAGCGCTGGAGCCAGACCCCAAGAGTGCCGCAAACCAGTGTCCTAGGGCATACCTTATGCGTGGCGCTTATGGGGTATTTGTTGAGCTTTGATTTAAAAGCTTGTAAAAGCATGCGGATCAATCATTTTTTGGGCGGGCTTTTCCATGATTTGCCCGAAATTTTAACCCGAGACATTATCACACCCATCAAACAAAGCGTTGCAGGGCTTGATAACTGCATTAAAGAAATTGAAAAAAAGGAAATGCAAAACAAAGTCTATTCTTTTGTGTCTTTGGGCGTTCAAGAAGATTTGAAATATTTCACCGAAAACGAGTTTAAAAACCGCTACAAAGACAAGTCTAACAAAATCATTTTCACTAAAGACGCTGAAGAATTGTTCACGCTTTATAACAGCGATGAATATCTTGGGGTTTGTGGGGAGCTTTTGAAGGTGTGCGATCATTTGAGCGCGTTTTTAGAAGCCCAAATCTCTCTTTCTCATGGCATTTCCAGTAACGATTTGATTAAAGGGGCTCAAAACCTTTTAGAATTGCGATCCCAAACAGAACTGCTTGATTTGGATTTAGGGAAATTGTTTAGGGATTTTAAGTGATTTATAGATCTATTTGATAGCGTATTGGTTATAAGATCTAAAAAATACTCAAAAGCATGTTTAAGACAACCAACTAAAGAGCATTAAAAAGCATGTTTTTAAAGTTAAAGTTATATGTATAGTTAAGATAAACGCTCACCACTCTTTTATAATCCAATTTATCCCCATAATTATCGCTATAGTAATTGACTTTAAAAGCTGGCACTTTAACCCCTAATTCAACACTAAAACTTATAGGAAACCCTTCAAAAGTATATGTTTCACGATTCCAACGAACGCCAAATTTTCCTTGCAACTGAAAAATCGTGCGACTCTTGACTTGATTGAAAGGGTTGAGATTTATACTTGAAAACGGATAGAGGTTGTTACTTGAAAACCAAGTGATAGCCCCTATATCCATGCCAATCACAAGCCCTAAAGAATCCTCTCTGAATGCACGCCTTGATGCTCTTTCTAATGCGTTAGCGTCTAGCGTTCTGCCGGATTCTTGGGACGCTCGCTTATCGATTAAATTGATAAGCAAATCCGTATTGAAACCATAGGGTAAAAAAGCTATTGAACCGATATCAGAATAAGAAATAGAACTAAAAGCGGGCAAACTCAAGGGTGAAACAGCTATTAAACTGGCGAAAGGAGCATAAGCAAGCTTACTGACTTGGTAACCGAAAAAAAGAGAGTGCCTAAACCCTATAATCCTTTTTTTACCCAAAAAATATTTATACCCAAAGCTGATTTCATTAAGAATACCGCCCGTTCCACCATTTCCTTTAAATTGGATAGCGACTTTGTTTGAATCTTTCACTTTGTTTAAAGCGTTTTGCGCGTCTTCTACATCTTTTGCTAATTGTTTGAGAAAGGGGTAATTGTTTGCGTTTTTGATCGCTTGATTTAAGGCGTCTTCTGCTAAAATTCTTTCGCCGATACTACCTTGTTCTTGAATGTAGCTTCCTTCTAGAGCATTTAAACCTACATAAAATCCATTCCTTTCAGCGTGGAGCCAAAACGAGAGAGAGTAAGAGAGCTTTTTTCATGGTTTTCCTTGAGTTTAGGATTTTGTTATTAGTGAGTATTTTATTATAAAAATAAGATTTTAGTTATTGGGTTTTAATGAAAAACAAAAAAATTAAAATGAAATAGCCACAAAACCACCACTTAATGAATATTAAATTAAAAACATGTTAATCTTTGGTTATTTTTAAATTTAGGAAACCCCATGCATCAAAACAATAAAACTTTTAACCAATCCGCTCACCTCTCTAAAATCATTCTTTTTATATGTTAGGGTATAGCTTAAGCGGATTTTTTCTGATCCATTTGAGTAGAACTTGATTGGTTATTTTCAAGCACGCATCAAATAGAGCCTTTTCCTCTCGCTTGAAGAAGCGATGTTGAGCAATTGGCGGTATTTGGTGATCGTTCTTCTTACCATTTTCAAATGGAATTTTTCTTCAATGAGTTCTAAAATCTTAGCGTCGCTCAAAGGCTCTTTTTTGTCTTCGTTTTTGATCAATTCTAAAAGATAGTCTTTAATCACAGCGTTTGAAGTCTCGCTATTGTCTAAGGCGATGCTAAAGAAATGTTTAATAGGGAAAACCCCCCTTTCGCATGCCAAATATTTATTAGAAATGGCCCTTGAAATCGTGCTTACAGAGTGGTTAAACTCATTGGCTAAATCCAATAATTTTAAAGGGCGCAATTCCTTACCCTTAAAAAAATCGTATTGATACTCTAAAAGCATCAGACCGATTTTATAAATCGTGGCTTTTCTCAAATTTAACGCATCAATCAAATCTTTAGCCTCTTTTAATTTTTCTTTCAAATAATCGCTATCCTTAAAGCGATTTTCTTCTAAACTGATCGTCGGGTAGCTCTCATCGTTCAAACGCACAATCATTTCATTATCCACTTCTAAAATAAAAAGCTCAGGAATGACTTCTATTTCTTTTTCTAAAAACTCAATAGCTGGGGGGTTTTTAAAGGATTTTAAAATCTTTAAAGCCTTTTCATAATAAAAATCTTTAGAAAATTCATGGTGTTTTTCTAAATTTAAAATGATCTTTCGCGCTTCTTCATAAAGCTCGTTATTGTCCAATTCCCTACTCTCTAATTGGAATAAAAAGCTCTCTTTCACGTCTTTAGCGCCAATGCCAGCGGGATTAAGGTAACTAAAACGCTTGCGCACTTTTTCATAAACTTCGCTCTCCACCCCTAAAATTTTAGCCCTTTCTTCAATGTTTTCTTCAAAATACCCTTCACTATCCAGCCCGCTGATAATATCCATAGCGATTTTTTGAGAGGTTTCAGTAGGAAAGAGAGGGGGAATGATTTGAGCTTCTAGGGTTTCAAAAAGGCTTTTAGATGCGATTGCGAAATTTTCTAAATGATCGCTGCTCTTTTTAGCGCTAAAACGATCGCTAAAATTTTTGATGCGTTTGTTTTCAATTTTGATTAAGGGGTTATCTAAAGCATTTTGTTTCAACACTTCTTCTAAATCTTCAAGCTCGCTTTGTAAAATGGGGAGCCACCCTTTTAAAGTAGCGTTTAATTTGTTTTTAGGGCTAAGGTTTGCGCGTAAGATCGCCATGTTTATACCTTAAAATTTTCCCCTAAATAATACTTACGCACCAAAGCGTTTTCATAAATTTCATTAGCGTTCCCGCTCGCTAAAAGCGTGCCGCTTTTAATCACATACGCCCTATGGCACACGCTCAAAGTCTCTCGCACATTGTGATCAGTAATCAACACGCCGATGTTTAATCCAATCAAGCTTTCAATGATTTTTTGAATGTCAATCACCGCAATCGGATCCACGCCCGCAAAAGGCTCATCTAATAATACGAATTTAGGATTTTTCATTAAAGCCCTAGCGATTTCTACGCGCCTTCTTTCTCCCCCACTCAAGCTCATGCCCTTGCGCTCTCTTATGGCTTGGATATTAAAAGCATCAAGCAAGCTTTCCATTTTTTCTTCGCTCTCTTTAGAGTTTTTAAAAGTGCTCTCCCCTGCTAGGGCCAGATTCTCTTCCACGCTCAATTCTTTAAAAATACTGGATTCTTGGGGCAAGTAGCCTATACCTAAGTTAGAACGCTTGTGTAAGGGGTATTTAGCTAAATTGACATCGTTTAAATAAACGCTCCCCCCACTAGGCTCTAAAAGCCCACATATCATATAAAAGGTGGTGGTTTTACCCGCCCCATTAGGCCCTAAAAGCCCCACCACTTCGCCGCTTTTCACTTCTAAAGAAACATCTGAAACGATTTTGGTTTTTTTAATCTGTTTGTTTAAATGCTCTGCTTTTAAAATATCCATTCAAACGGCCCTTTAAGCGATCTTTATTGTATAAAAACGGCTAGTTGATTCGGTTTTGATTTCCACAACCTTAATAGCTAAATCGTATTTTTTTAAAATTTTTTCTAATTTTTCATCGCCCCATTCCACAAAATGGATCCCCTTTTCTAACAAGCACTCCAACATGCCAAGCTCCAAACAAGCCTTTAAATCGTGCATGTAAAAATCATAATGGAACACGCTCTCGCTATAAGCATGCATTAAGCTAAAGGTGGGCGAAGTCGCTTGAATGTCTAACCCCAAGTGTTTCAAGCACGCTTGAACCAAAGTCGTTTTACCGCTCCCCACAACGCCTTTTAAAAGCACCACCCCCTTAAAATCATCTTTTAAAATTGCAGTAGCCACTTTGTCTAACTCGTCTAAATCCGCTCTCATAACAATTCCACGCTTTTGATTTCAAACTCGCTCTTAATCTCTTCAATCAGCTCAGAGTGGTTAGCCATAAATTCTTGCAAGGCTGTTGGGGCTTCTTTGGGTTGGGTTTCTTTAGTCTCTTTAGTTTCGTTTTCTTTAATTTCTTTTTCTTGAACCTCTTTAATTTCGTTTTCTTTCGTTTGAAGCGCTTTTCCAACCGCTTCTTTAGTATCGTTTTCTTGCATTTCAGCCGTCGTTTCGGTGGTTGGTTTGGGCTTTGAATAAGGGAATTTAAACTCTTTAACCACTTCTGAAGCGCTTTTATTTTCTGAATGATTTTTTAAAGCGATTTTGATATTTTCGCCCTTGCCAAAAACCCCATCAACGATGCTTTTCACGATTTTAAAACGCTCTCTTAAAAGCTCTTTATCTTTATGGGTGGCTAAAGACTCCCAAGTCAAGGTTTTAGTCTGGCTGTCAAAATCAATGAAACGGATATTTTTTTCAAACACCGCCCCTAATTCATAGTTGCGCTCATAAACCAATGTTTGAACTTGTTTGAAAAGGTTGTGAAAAATGCGATCTTTGGCTGAAAGCATGGGAGTTTGCGGGGTTTCTGTGCTCTCTCTTTTTTCTGCGCCCTCTCTTTTTTCTGGCTTTTCTATTTTTTCTGCGTTTTTGGGTTCTTGTTTAAAGGCGTTAGCGTTTTGGTTTAAGGGCTTTAAAGCGCTTTCTTTACTTTGCTCTAATTCCAAAATCGCATCGTCTAGGGCTTTGAGTTTTAAAGCTTCTTTGAATTTCATTTTCAATAACAACAGCACAAAACTGGCATTAGCCCCTTCTTTTAAAAGGCTCAAACCGCTCATAATGATTTTAAAAAAGCGCTCTATCAAAAGGATGGAATAAGTATCATGGCTTAATAATTTCGCTTTCAAAAAAAGCATCATTTCTTCTAAAACGCTCTCGGTTTCATAATTTTCTAAAATGGCATAACGCTCTTGCAATCGCGCTTCATCTTGGTTGATTAGGCTTTGAAAAAAATCTTCTAAAACGCTCCTGTCAATCGCTCCTAACATTTCAGCCACTTTGCTTTCTGTGATAGCGTTATCGCAATAATTGATGGCTTGCTCTAAAAGAGTGATCGTGTCCCTCAAACTCCCTTGCCCGCTGTGAGCGAGTTTTTCTAACGCGCTACTTTCATAGCTCACTTGTTCTTTTTCTAAAATGGTTTTTAAATGAGAAATAACGGAATTTTCAGGGATTTTTTTAAACCTGAAATGTTGGGTGCGGCTGAGTATGGTAGCGGGCAATTTCAAAGCGTCCGTTGTCGCTAAAAGGAATTTCACATGGCTAGGAGGCTCTTCTAAAGTCTTTAAAAGCGCGTTAAACGCTTCGGTGGTGAACATATGCACTTCATCAATGATAAAGATTTTATAACGCCCAAAGCTTGGTTTGTAGCGCGTTTGCTCTATGAGGTTACGGACATCATCAATCCCCCTATTAGACGCCCCGTCCATTTCTATAATATCTATGTGGTGGTTGTTTAAAGCGCTCTGGCATTGGATGCAAGTATCACAAGGCACGGCTTTTGGCCCTGTTTCGCACATTAAAGCCCTAGCAAAAATCCTAGAAGAGCTGGTTTTACCCGAACCCCTTAACCCGCTGAATAAATAAGCGTTAGCCAAACGCTGGTTGTCTAGGGCTAAAGAAAGCGTTTTAGCCACGCTCTCTTGACCGACTAGCTCGCTAAAATGTTTGGGGCGGTATTTTAACGCTAAAACTTGCATTGATCCTAATCCTTAAAACTCATTTAGGGGTATTGTAATGCAAAATGACTTAAAACTAGCCCCTTTTTAGGTTTTACTCAATAACGCTAAAAAATCCCTGAATAAAGTAACGCTAAGCGTTCCCATGATAGCGGTTACAAAGAGATTCACGCCCATAAAGATTTTTTGGTTGTTTAAAAGTTTGGAGCCATAGCGTAAGGACAGGGTGCATAACAATAAAAGCCAAGAAAAAGCCGCCGATAAAGTGCCAGCTAGAAAGACAAATTTTTGCACTAAATCAAAAGACAAAGCACTCGCGCCAATTAAAAACACCATTTCCAAATACACTTGAGGGTTGAGTAAGGTAACGCCTAAAGTGAACAATAAGGTCTTTTTTAAGGATAGTTTTTTGGGGGTTTGGACTTGCTTCTTTTTAAAGGTTTGAAAAAGGGTTTTTAAAGCTAAAAAAGCGTAAAATCCGGTAAAAACCGCCCCAAATAAATTCAAAAACAAGCTCAAATAAAGATTTTTCGCAAAATAAGCCCCCACGCCAAACACGCCCATGCTCATCAATACAATATCGCACATAAAACACAGAGCGCAAATCAAAAACACATAGTTCCTAGCCATGCCTCTTTCCACAATAAACAAGGATTGCGCCCCCACCGCCGCGCACAAAGAAATCGCTAAACCAAAACCTTCTATAAAAACCACAAACATCTTGCTTAAATCCTTTCACTCAAAATAAGCCAAAAACTACCAACGCCATGCAAACCAATCATTCAAAATGGTATTTTAAAATTTTAGGGTTTAAAACGACCTTTATAAATAAAAATTAAATGATGATACACAATGGTTGCACGAAATTTAAAAACCCCATTTTTTACCGCTCTTAGTGGCGTTTGAGAATAAATTAAAATTAACATGGTAGAATGCCAAAATTTGCTGTCGTTGTGTGGCAAAAATTTAGACAACAAGGAATTGGGAATGAGAAAGAGTTTGGCTTTTTGCCTGTTAGCTTTGCTTGGATTACAGGTTTTAAGCGCTAGAGATTTTTCGCAACTCAAAGATAAGGAGCTTTTAGAATTAGCAGGCACTCTGCCTTCTAATGAAGCGATTGATTATCGCATGGAAGTGTCTAAACGCCTTAAAGCTTTAAACGCTGAGGATGCTAAGAAATTCCGCGCGAATTTCAGCCGGATCGCTAGGAAGAATCTTTCCAAAATGAGCGAAGAGGATTTCAAAAAAATGCGTGAAGAGGTGCGTAAAGAATTAGAAGAAAAAACCAAAGGTTTGAGCGCTGAAGAAATTAAGGCAAAAGGACTTAATGTGAGCGTTTGTAGCGGCGATACGAGAAAAGTTTGGTGTAGGGCTGTTAAGAAAAAAGACGAACATTGTTCTCCTAAGTGAGATAAAATTTAATTTAAAAGGATAAAAAATGAAAAAAGCGTTGAAAATACTTTCTGTTAGCGCGTTGTTATTTGTGGCTTTGAACGCCAAAGATTTCAGCAAAACAAGCGATGAAGATTTGGCTAAAATGGCTGGCGTTGTCGCTCCGCAAGATATTGTGGATTACACAAAAGAGTTAAAAAAGCGCATGGAAAAGATGCCTGAAGACAAGAGAAAGGCGTTCCATAAACAATTGCATGAATATGCGACTAAAAACACAGACAAAATGACCGTAGCGGATTTTGAAGCCCGCCAAAAAGCCATTAAAGAAGCGCTTAAAAAAGGCAATATGGAAGACATGGATGATGATTTTGGGTTGAGATCATGCAAGCATGGGAAAAAGCACAAACACGATAAGCATGGCAAGAAGCATGGCAAAAAACATGACAAAGATCATGACGATAAAGACCATGACCACCATGATGAAGATCACAGCGATAAGCACTAAAGCTTAAACCACACCACTTTTTCTATCAAAGCTTCAAATTCTTTAAGCAGAAATCCTAAACGCTCTGTGGCGTTTGGGGTAAATGCGTTCTGTTAAGCGTTATCAAAATTCTGTTCTCATTAAATATTGCTTATAAGATTCAAAAGATGGTTTCATTATTACAAAAATTAACACTCCAAAGATAAATAGTTAAAAAACACCCAAAAATCTTTTTTTTTTTTTTTTTGAAATCCAATCAATTTATGGTAAAGTTAAACATATTGTAAATAAATTTTCATTTCTATTCATGTTTACAATAAAAACATTACTTTAAGGAACATTTTATGAAAAAACGATTTTTACTCTCTCTCTCTCTCTCTCGCTTCATCGCTTTTAAACGCTGAAGACAACGGCTTTTTTGTGAGCGCCGGCTATCAAATCGGCGAAGCGGTGCAAATGGTCAAAAACACCGGTGAATTGAAAAACTTGAACGACAAATACGAACAATTAAGCCAGTATTTAAATCAACTGGCTTCGTTAAAACGAAGCATTCAAACGGCGAACAACATTCAGGCTGTCAACAATGCTTTAAGCGATTTAAAAAGCTTTGCGAGTAACAACCACACAAACAAAGAAACATCGCCCATCTACAACACCACGCAAGCCGTTATCACTTCAGTATTGGCTTTTTGGAGTCTTTATGCAGGGAACGCTCTCAGTTTTTTTGTGAACAATTTGAATGATGGATCTAATGCTCCTCTTGGAAGAATCCATCAAGATAGGAACTGCACAGGATTACAACAATGTTTTATGAGCAAAGAAACTTATGATAAAATGAAAGCGCTTGCCGAAAACCTCCAAAAAGCTCAAGGCAATCTCTGTGCCTTATCAGAATGCTCTAGCGATCAATCAAATGGAAACAAAACTTCCATGACTACAGCTCTTGAAACCGCGCAACAGCTTATGGATTTAATCGAACAAGCCAAGGTTTCTATGATGTGGAAAAATATCGTCATCAGTGGTGTTTCAAACGCACCCAGTGCTATCGAATCCACTGGCTACCCAACG
>NZ_JAALNT010000052.1:0-220 GCF_017594925.1 Helicobacter pylori | reverse complement strand
TAAACCACCCAAGCAGAAATCCCAAATATCTTTAGTGTTTGGGATGAATGCTTTAGTTCCGCTAGGAACTATAAAAACCTTAAGTAAAACTAACCTTGATTTTCTATATACGCCTTGATCGTTTCAGGGTTAGCCTCACCGATAGAGCAAGCAAAAACAAGACCTTAAAGAACAAATGAAAAAATACTCATAAAGGAAAAAAATGGAAATCATTTTATTA
>NZ_JAALNT010000051.1:0-267 GCF_017594925.1 Helicobacter pylori | reverse complement strand
ATTTCTCGCATTCTTGTTTCTCTTTTTCATTCCTAGCTCTTGAAACGCAGTCTAAATAAGCCTTAACGCTTTTTTTAACTTCTTGTTCTAAGAGTTTCCTCGCTTCAGGGGTGAGCAATTTCTCGCAGGCTCTCCTTTCAGTTTCATTTCTAGCTTGAGAGAGGCAGTCTTTATAAGCTTTAAGGCTCTCTTTAGCTTCTTCTAATAGCTTTCTCGCTTCAGGCGTGAGTAATTTCTCGCATTCTTGTTTCTCTTTTTCATTCCTAG
>NZ_JAALNT010000050.1:0-276 GCF_017594925.1 Helicobacter pylori | reverse complement strand
CCATCCCACCCCTAGAGATCCAACAAGAGATCGTTAAGATTTTGGACGCTTTCACAGAATTAAACACAGAATTAAACGCGCGAAAAAAGCAATACCAGTATTACCAAAACATGCTTTTAGACTTTAACGACATTAATCAAAACCATAAAGACGCCAAAGAAAGATTGGCGCAAAAAACCTACCCCAAACGCTTGAAAACCTTGCTCCACACTCTAGCGCCTAAGGGGGTGGAGTTTAGGAAATTGGGGGAGGTGTGTGATTTTCAAAAAGGAAAAT
>NZ_JAALNT010000049.1:0-300 GCF_017594925.1 Helicobacter pylori | reverse complement strand
CAAGGTATTTGCTTTGATAGTCTTGAAAATCCCTGGGATTGATGTAATCGTCTTTGTTGAAATTTTCAAAGCTGTTTAAAATATTTTCCAATTTCAAAATCTTGCCAAAAAGCTTGATGAAATCCTTTTTCTGGCTTTCTGAAATGATCGGCTCTTTTAACGGAAATTCCGTTAAAAGCCTTCCAATCAAACCCTCATAGCCCTCGTATTCTTTGTTATTGTCCGTGTAGCCTTTCAAATAATCTTCATATTTCCTTAATAGTGCAATAGATTGAGCGTCCTTGTTGCCAAAAAGCATGA
>NZ_JAALNT010000005.1:0-90647 GCF_017594925.1 Helicobacter pylori | reverse complement strand
AAAGAGATCGCCACATCAAACGCTATGAAAACCCTGAAAACAAAGTTTTTTATAACCTCGCGCAAATCTGGCTCTTTAGCGATAACTTGCCTTATGATGAAAAAAACCCCGATCAAGGCGCGTTTTATAGCGCTTCTTATTCGCCTATTTTCCAGCACTTTGTTGAAGCCAATAAGCTAGATATTACCCCCCCCCCCGAAAATGAACAAAATCATCAAAACCACAGATCGCTTGAAGAAATTCAAAAACGCATCTTAAAAGAATTTAACCTTAAAGATACCGACACCCTAGAAAGCTCTAAAGACGCCACCACAAACCCCTTTTTAACTTCATTTTGCTCTCATAAACGGCTTTGCTTTATCCTAAAATACGGCATTAGTTTCTTAAAAGAAAAATCAGAGTTTAAAAAACATGTTTGGCGTTACGCGCAAATGTTTGCGAGCTTGAACGTTTTAAAAGAATTACAAAAGCATTATGAAACGAACCCAAAAGATCCCCTAAAAGGCATCATTTGGCACACGCAAGGCAGCGGTAAAACCGCCTTAACCTACCACTTAACCAAACTCATCAGAGACTTTTTTGACCGCTCCAATTTGAATAAAAAGACTAAATTTTATTTTATTGTGGACAGGTTGGATTTATTAGAACAAGCCAAAAACGAGTTTTCAAAAAGAGGCCTTTGTGTGCATGAGGCAGAAAATAAAGAGGATTTGAGCCAAAAATTAAAAAACTCTAACGTGTTTGAAGGCTCTCAAGGGAATGATGAAATCATCGTTGTGAATATCCAAAAATTCAAATCCCCCAATGAAGAAAAAGCCCCCAATGAAGACCCTTCTAGCGCTCCTAAAGAAATTATTTCTAAAACAGAATTACAAGAAGCGGCAAAAGATAGCCACGATTTACAAAGGGTGTTTATCATAGATGAAGCCCACAGGAGCTATGACCCTAAAGGTTGTTTTTACGCTAATTTGATAGAATGCGACAAGACAGCAATCAAAATCGCCCTCACAGGCACGCCCCTATTAGAAGACAACGCGCAAGATAAAGCCACTAAAAAAACTTTTGGCAACTACTTGCACACCTATTCTTATGCAGAATCCATTAAAGACAGACACACCCTAAAACTCCAATTAGAAATCATTGAAAAGAGTTATAAAGAAAAACTACAAGAAATCTATCGCCTTTTACAAGAAAGCATCACTATTGAAGACATAGAGGTTAAAAAAGAAACGATTTTTAATCATGAAAGATACATTAAAGAAATGCTCTCTTATATCATCAGAGATTTATTGAATTTCAGGCGTGTAAATAATGATGAAAATTTAAAGGCTATGGTGGTTTGTTTTTCAAGCGCACAAGCCAAGTTAGCTAATTGGCTTTTTAATGAAGTCCAAGAAAAAGTCTTACAAGAAAACCCTAACCTGAAAATTTTAAAACAACTCCAATCCAGCCTGATTTTGCATGACGAACAAGAAGTCAAAGAAAAGATTGATTCTTTTAAACATGGAGATACGGATATAGTCTTTGTGTTTAACATGCTTTTAACCGGCTTTGATTTACCCAATCTCAAACGCCTTTATATCCACAGAGAATTAAAAGATCACAATTTGCTCCAAGCCCTAGCCAGAGTGAATCGCCCTTATAACAACATGTCTTTTGGCTACCTTATAGATTTTGTAGGGATTAAAGAAAATTATGACAAAACGACTGATGATTATTTGAAAGAATTAAACCAATTCAATCAAAGCGATTTTAATATCAAAGATAATCTCAAAGACATGTTTGCGGATCGCAATATTTTAGAAAAAGACATTAAAAACGCCTATGATGATCTGTTTAATTACCCCATTGATGATGTAGAGGACATGACTAGTGCCATTGTGAATATGAGCGGCATTAACGAGTTGCAAAAAGTTTCACACGCTATCAACACGCTCAAAGAGCGCTACAATTTAATCCGCACTTCTAATGATGAAAAAATCCTTTCCTTAAAAGAAAAAATTGATATTGAAAAGATCAATAAAATCTCTTCAACGCTTCATAAAAAAGCCAAACATCTCCATGCGTTAAAAAATATCAATGAGCCTAAAAACCCAAACGATTTAATCATTTTAGAAGACCTCATCGCTCTTTTAGACTTTAAAATAGAGTTTAAAGAAAGCAAAGAATTACGCTTCAAAGAAAAAGAATATATTAGCGCTAAATACAAGCAAGCTAAAGAGATGTTAGAAAAAATCCCGGACAAACAAGACAAAGAAGTTCAAAAGATTTCTAAAGAGCTTTCAAAACTGCTCCAAACGCCCGCAACAAGCCAGAATTTTGATAGGATTTCTCATTCTTATAGCGCGATCATTTCACAACTCAAACAACACAACCAACAAACCACCCACCTATTAAATAAATACGATAATGCTTTAGCTTATGCGATCACGCACAAACGCCTCCACAAACGACTCATGGAAGAAAACATTTCTGACCAAGAGGGAATTTTCACGCTTTTAAGCACGCTAAAAAGCGCTATTGATGAGCGTATTTCTAAGCGTCAAGAAATCTTAAACGAAGAAGAAGAAAATTACCTAAAAAATGCCATAGACCGAGAATTAAGGAACGCTTTCAAAAAAAACCCCTCCTTAAAAGATTTAGAAAAAGAAAAAGAACTTATCGTTCAAACCCTTTTTAACGAGCTGCAAAACCACCATCAAGGAAATTCACATGCCTAATAACGCTTTATTGCAAATCAAACAAAACACCCTCAACCTCATTGATGATTTAAAAGTCATTTGCGCGGATAAAGGTTTAGGGAACGACGGCAACGAATACAAGATCATCACGCAATGCTTTTTGTATAAATTCTTATGCGATAAGTTTGAATTCCTTTTTGAACAAGAATTTCCTAACCAAACAATACAAGATTACAAAGACTTTAACGAAGAAGAAAAAGAAGATTTTTTTATTACCTTAATTGATAAAAGACTCCCCAAACTCGCCTATGATGATCTTTTAAGCTATCTTTTTGAAAAACATTTTAACGATAACGATTTACACCTAAAGCTAGATATTATTTTTAATCGTATTTCTAGCAATAATGCCGAGCTTTTCAACACCAAAAGCACGGATGAAACCAATATCGCCCTATTTGAAAGCATCTCACAATACATTAATGAAGAGTCTAAAAGGGCTAATTTCACCAGAGCTTTACTAGACAAACTCAAAAATTTTGATTTCAAACAAGCTTTTTTAAACCTGCAAAACCAACAAGGCTATGATTTTTTCGCCCCCATTTTTGAATACTTGCTCAAAGATTACAATAGCAACAAAGGAGGCAAATACGCCGAATACTACACCCCTTTAAGCATCGCTAGCATCATCGCTAAGCTTTTAGTGAGCGAACCCACTCAAAGCGTTAAAATCTATGACCCAAGCGCAGGCACAGGAACGCTTTTAATGGCATTAGCCCACCAAATAGGAACGGATTCTTGCACCCTTTATGCCCAAGACATTTCGCAAAAATCCTTAAGAATGCTCAAACTCAACCTGATTTTAAACGACTTGACCCACTCTTTAAGATACGCCATTGAGGGAAACACTTTAACCAACCCCTACCACTCCAAAGACCACAAAGGGAAAATGGATTTCATCGTGAGTAACCCCCCTTTCAAGCTAGATTTTTCCAACGAACATGCCGAGATTTCGCAAAACAAAAACGATTTTTTCTTAGGCGTGCCTAATATCCCTAAAAACGATAAAAGCAAAATGCCCATTTACACGCTCTTTTTCCAGCATTGCTTGAACATGCTTAGTAATAAGGGTAAGGGGGCTATTATCGTGCCAACCGGATTCATTAGCGCTAAAAGTGGGGTAGAAAATAAGATTGTCCGGCATTTAGTGGATGAAAGGCTCGTTTATGGGGTGGTTTGCATGCCCAGTCAGGTTTTTGCCAACACCGGCACTAATGTGAGCATCATCTTTTTTCAAAAAACGCCAAGCGCAAAGGAAGTGATCTTGATTGACGCTTCCAAACTCGGCGAAGAATACACCGAAAACAAAAACAAAAAAACGCGCTTAAGACCAAGCGATATGGATTTGATTTTAGAAACTTTTCAAAATAAAACTAAAAAAGCGGATTTTTGCACTCTGGTTTCTTTTGATGAAATCACAGAAAAAAATTATTCTCTAAACCCCGGTCAGTATTTCACTATAGAAGACACGAGCGAGCCAATCAGCCAAGCGGAGTTTGAAAACTTGATGCAGCAATATTCAAGCGAACTCACAAGCCTTTTTGATGAAAGCCAAAATTTGCAACAAGAAATTTTAGAAACTTTAAAAGGGGTTAGGTTTGAGTGAGTGGCAAACATTTTGTTTAAAAGATTTAGGGAAAATCGTCGGTGGCACTACCCCACCTACCAATAACCCCAAAAACTATGGCAATAAAATTGCTTGGATTACCCCTAAAGATTTATCCACTTTACAAGGGCGCTACATTAAAAAAGGCAGCCGCAGCATTTCACGCTTAGGATTTAAATCATGCTCTTGTGTGTTACTCCCAAAACATGCCATTTTATTTTCTTCAAGAGCTCCTATAGGTTATGTGGCAATTGCTGAAAAAAGGCTATGCACCAATCAAGGTTTTAAAAGCATTATCCCTAACAAAAAAATTTATTTTGAATTTTTATACTACTTACTCAAATACCATAAGGATAACATCTCTAACATAGGGGGCGGAACTACTTTTAAAGAAGTTTCAGGGGCTACTTTAGGTCTGTTTGAAGTTAAGATACCCCCCACTTATTACGAACAACAAAAAATCGCTCGCACGCTTTCTGTCTTAGATCAAAAAATAGAAAACAACCATAAAATCAATGAGCTTTTACACAATCTCGCTCATAAAGTCTATGAATATTATTTCAAATACAAACCTAAAAATGCAAAGCTAGAACAAATTATTATTGAAAATCCTAAATCTAGTATTATGGTTAAAAACGCCCAAAAAACCCAAGATAAATACCCTTTCTTTACAAGCGGAGATAATACCCTATCCTATCCTAAAGCGATCATTGATGGCAGAAATTGCTTTTTAAACACTGGAGGTAATGCTGGTATTAAATTTTATGTAGGCAAAGCTTCTTATTCAACGGATACTTGGTGTATTGGCACTAACGAATTTAGCGACTATTTATATTTACTGCTTTCAAGCATAAAAACCTATATCAATCAAAGCTTTTTTCAAGGAACTAGCCTTAAACACTTACAAAAAAATTTGCTTAAAAAATATCCTATTTACATGCCGTCCGTGCATGAAATTAAAAAATTTAATCAAATTATTATGCCACTACTCACGCTTATATCCATTAATACAAGAATTTCTAAAAAATTAGAACAAATCAGAGACTTTCTACTCCCTCTGCTCTTAAAACAACAAGTCAAACCCCAATGAAAAATTTTAGAACAAAACTTTTTTAAGGGGTAAAAACCCTTTAGTTACAAGAAAGAGAAGTTTTGTCATCAAAAGAAATTTTTTAAAGAAAAAGAAGTTTCAAAAATTAAAAGTTTGAGTCAAATCCGCTAGTAACCATAGATTTGACCCTAGCGCTCTTGCGCCAGAGCCAAAATTTTAGTATAATGGCGTTGCGGACACCATTAAAACTATGATTACTGATAGTAATTTCATGTTAGGTTATCTCCTTTCGAGGTAACCACCCACTGTTACCCCCAACCCTAACATACTCCAAATACCGCAACCAAAGAGAAAACCAAGAAATTATTAATTGCGTTCGTTTATTATAGAATAAATCAACCCAAAAAACGCTGAAAAAATTTTAAGCGATCTTTTGGGTTAAATGAAGTTTTACAAAAAAGAGTTTTTAAACAACAACTAAGCAAACTCGCGCTACAATACCCCTTTTTGATTGCGGAGTATGGCGCAGCCTGATTAGCGCGCACCCTTGGGGTGGGTGAGGTCGTGGGTTTGAATCCCGCTACTCCGACCATGACTTTTTAAAAAAGCTTCAATGATTATCATTTCATTATATAATCACACCAAACAAACTGATTTTTAAACATGATGATTTAAAGGATTTTTATTGAATCGTTTCTTCAACCGAGAGCTTTCATGGTTAGCTTTTAACACAAGGGTTTTGAACGAAGCCAAAGATGAGAGCTTGCCTTTATTAGAGCGCTTGAAATTTTTAGCCATTTATGACACGAATTTGGACGAATTTTACATGATAAGAGTGGCGGGGCTTAAACAACTCTATGAGCATAAAATCGCCTCTAAAGGCATTGATGGCACAAGCCCTGAAGAGCAACTAGAAAAAATCAAGCATTATTTAGCGCATGAAATTGAAGAAAGGGAATTGGAATTCCAAAAAATCCAAGCCCTACTCTTTAAAAAAGGGCTTTGCATCACCCCCTATAATGAATTGAATTTAGAGCAAAAAGCGAAGGCTAAAACCTATTTTAAAGAGCAGCTTTATGCGTTAGTTTTGCCTTTTAAGTTGGATTCTTCGCACACCTTCCCGCCTTTAGCGAATCTGACTTTCGCGCTTTTTGCCCACATCAAAGACAAAGAAACCCAAAGCGTCTCCTATGCGCTCATCAAACTCCCCTCTTTTATCTTCCGTTTTGTGGAGCTAGAAAAAGGCTTGTTTGCGCTGGCTGAAGAAATCGTAGAAGCTCATTTAGAAGAATTGTTTTTAGAGCATGAGATTTTAGATTGCATGGCGTTTAGGGTAACTTGCGATGCGGATATTGCTATCACTGAAGACGAAGCGCATGATTATGCGGATTTGATGAGTAAGAGCTTGAGGAAACGCAATCAAGGCGAAATCGTGCGCTTGCAAACCCAAAAAGGGAGTCAAGAGCTTTTAAAAACCCTTTTAGCGTCTTTAAGGAGTTTTCAAACCCATTCTTACAAAAAGCACAAACTCACCGGCATGCATATCTATAAAAGCGCGATCATGCTCAATTTAGGGGATTTGTGGGAATTAGTCAATCATAGCGATTTTAAAGCGCTCAAATCGCCCAATTTCACGCCCAAAATCCACCCTCATTTCAATGAAAACGATCTTTTTAAATCCATAGAAAAACAAGATCTGTTGCTGTTTCATCCTTATGAAAGTTTTGAGCCTGTGATCGATTTAATAGAGCAAGCCGCTAGCGATCCAACCACCCTTTCTATCAAAATGACGCTTTATCGTGTGGGCAAGCATTCCCCCATTGTCAAAGCCTTAATTGAAGCGGCGAGCAAGATTCAAGTGAGCGTTTTAGTGGAATTAAAAGCGCGCTTTGATGAAGAAAGCAATCTGCACTGGGCAAAAGCTTTAGAAAGGGCGGGCGCGTTAGTCGTTTATGGCGTTTTCAAACTCAAAGTGCATGCTAAAATGCTAGTAATCACCAAAAAAACGGACAACCAATTACGCCATTTCACCCATTTAAGCACGGGCAATTACAACCCTTTGAGCGCTAAAATCTATACCGATGTGAGTTTTTTTAGCGCTAAAAATGAAATCGCTAACGACATTATCAAGCTTTTCCATTCCTTGCTCACTAGCAGCGCAACTAATAGCGCCCTAGAAACGCTTTTCATGGCGCCCAAACAGATCAAGCCCAAAATCATTGAACTCATTCAAAATGAAATGAACCACAAACAAGAAGGCTATATCATTTTAAAAGCTAACGCCCTAGTGGATGGCGAAATCATTGAATGGCTCTATCAAGCCTCTCAAAAAGGGGTTAAAATTGATCTCATTATTAGAGGGATTTGCTGTTTAAAGCCACAAGTCAAGGGCTTGAGCGAAAATATCAGGGTGTATTCTATTGTGGGGAAATATTTAGAACATGCACGCATTTATTATTTTAAACATGAAAATATTTATTTTTCTAGCGCGGATTTAATGCCCAGGAATTTAGAAAGGCGCGTGGAATTGCTCATTCCCGCCACAAACCCCAAGATCGCCAATAAATTGTTACATATTTTAGAAATCCAATTAAAAGACACCTTAAAACGCTACGAGTTAAATTCTAAAGGCCGTTACACTAAAGTTTCAAACCCTAACGATCCTTTAAATTCACAGGATTATTTTGAAAAACAAGCCCTTAAAACCTTTTAAGGGTTATCGTTCAAATCATAAAAAACAAGGATTTAAATGTTTTATTCATTAGTAAAAAAATATCTTTTTAGCCTAGACGCTGAAATCGCGCACGAAAAGGTTTGTCAAATTTTAAGAACGCTTTCTTCATCGCCCTTTTTGTGTCGTTTGATCCATTCTCAATGGGGTTATCAAAACCCAAAGCTTGAAAATGAAGTTTTAGGCTTAAATTTCCCTAACCCTTTAGGCTTAGCCGCCGGTTTTGATAAAAACGCTTCCATGCTTAGGGCGTTAATGGCTTTTGGGTTTGGCTATTTAGAAGCAGGCACTCTCACCAATGAAGCACAAATGGGGAATGAAAGACCAAGGCTTTTCAGGCACATTGAAGAAGAGTCCTTACAAAATGCGATGGGGTTTAATAATTACGGGGCGATTTTAGGAGTGAGATCGTTTAATCGCTTCTCCCCTTATAAAACCCCTGTTGGCATCAATTTAGGCAAAAACAAACACATAGAGCAAGCGCATGCCCTAGAAGATTACAAGGCGGTTTTAAAACAATGTTTAAACATTGGCGATTATTACACTTTCAACCTTTCTTCGCCCAATACCCCTAATTTAAGGGATTTGCAAAATAAGGCGTTTGTGAATGAGCTTTTTTGCATGGCTAAAGAAATGACCCATAAGCCTTTATTTTTAAAAATCGCCCCGGATTTAGAAACAGATGACATGCTAGAAATCGTCAATAGCGCTATTGGAGCGGGAGCGCATGGGATTATTGCGACTAACACGACCATTGATAAAAGCCTGGTGTTCGCTCCTAAAGAAATGGGGGGCTTGAGCGGGAAATGCTTGACTAAAAAAAGCCGTGAAATCTTTAAAGAATTGGCTAAGGCTTTTTTTAACAAGACTATTCTTGTTTCTGTTGGGGGGATTAGCGATGCCAAAGAAGCTTATGAAAGGATTAAAATGGGAGCGAGTCTGTTACAAATTTATAGCGCTTTTATTTACAAAGGGCCAAATTTATGCCAAAATATTCTTAAAGATTTGGTAAAATTACTCCAAAAAGATGGATTTTTGAGCGTCAAAGAGGCTATAGGAGCGGATTTAAGATGAGATATTTTTCTGTTAAAAGACTTTTAGGGCTTAGTTCTGTCTTGTTAGTCACTTTAGGAGCGAGCATGCACGCACAATCTTACTTACCCAAACATGAGAGCGTTACCTTAAAAAATGGGTTGCAAGTCGTAAGCGTCCCTTTAGAAAATAAAACCGGGGTTATAGAAGTGGATGTGCTTTATAAAGTCGGCTCTAGAAACGAAACCATGGGAAAGAGCGGGATCGCTCACATGTTAGAGCATTTGAATTTTAAAAGCACCAAAAACCTTAAAGCCGGCGAATTTGATAAGATCGTTAAGCGTTTTGGGGGCGTGAGTAACGCTTCTACGAGTTTTGATATTACGCGCTATTTCATTAAAACCAGTCAAGCTAACTTGGATAAGTCTTTAGAATTGTTCGCTGAAACCATGGGTTCTTTGAATTTAAAAGAAGATGAGTTTTTGCCTGAGCGTCAAGTGGTCGCTGAAGAAAGGCGATGGCGCACCGATAATTCCCCTATCGGCATGCTTTATTTCCGCTTTTTTAACACCGCCTATGTCTATCACCCCTACCATTGGACACCCATTGGTTTTATGGACGATATTCAAAACTGGACTTTAAAAGACATTAAAAAATTCCATTCGCTCTATTATCAGCCTAAAAACGCTATTATTTTAGTGGTGGGCGATGTCAATTCCCAAAAGGTTTTTGAATTGAGTAAAAAGCATTTTGAATCCTTAAAAAACCTTGATGAAAAAGCTATCCCAACCCCTTACATGAAAGAACCTAAACAAGATGGGGCAAGAACGGCAGTCGTGCATAAAGATGGGGTCCATTTAGAATGGGTAGCGTTAGGGTATAAAGTGCCTGCTTTCAAGCATAAAGATCAAGTCGCCTTAGACGCGTTAAGCAAGCTTTTAGGCGAAGGCAAAAGCTCATGGTTGCAAAGCGAATTAGTGGATAAAAAACGCCTGGCTTCTCAAGCTTTCTCGCACAACATGCAATTACAAGATGAAAGCGTGTTTTTATTCATCGCTGGGGGTAATCCTAATATCAAAGCCGAAGCCTTACAAAAAGAAATCGTAGCACTTTTAGAAAAGCTTAAAAAAGGCGAAATCACTCAAGCGGAATTAGACAAAATCAAAATCAATCAAAAAGCTGACTTTATTTCCAACTTAGAAAGTTCTAGCGATGTTGCGGGGCTTTTTGCGGACTATTTAGTGCAAAACGATATTCAAGGCTTGACCGATTATCAGCGACAATTTTTGGATTTAAAAGTGAGCGATTTAGTGCGCGTGGCTAATGAATATTTTAAAGACGCCCAATCAACCACCGTGTTTTTGAAACCTTAAAAGAGCCTTATAACATGCAATTTCATTCATCTAGTGCGTTAATTACGCCTTTTAAAAAAGATTTGAGCGTTGATGAGGCCGCTTATGAATCCTTGATCAAGCGCCAAATTTTTCAAGGCATGGACGCATGCGTGCCTGTTGGCACGACAGGAGAATCCGCCACGCTCACCCACAAAGAGCATATGCGTTGCATTGAAATCGCCATAGAGACTTGCAAAAGCACTAAAACGCCTTCCAATTCACGCATGAAAGTGTTGGCCGGCGTGGGCAGTAACGCCACGAGCGAGTCGCTTTCTTTAGCAAAGTTCGCCCAAAAAATCGGTGCGGATGCGATTTTATGCGTAAGCCCTTATTATAACCGCCCCACCCAGCAAGGCTTGTTTGAACATTATAAAACTATCGCTCAATCGGTAGAAATCCCTGTCATGCTTTATGATGTGCCAAGCCGAACAGGCGTGTCTATTGAAGTCCCAACAGCTCTCAAACTTTTTAGAGAAGTCCCTAACATTAAAGCCATTAAAGAAGCCTCTGGCTCTTTGAAAAGAGTCACAGAATTGCATTACTATGAAAAAGATTTTAAAATTTTTAGCGGGGAAGATTCGCTCAACCACTCTATCATGTTTTCAGGGGGGTGTGGCGTGATTTCAGTGACCGGTAATTTAATGCCTAATTTGATTTCACAAATGGTCAATTGCGCGCTCAAATTTGAATACCAACAAGCCCTAGAAATCCAAAATAAGCTTTTTCATTTGCATCAAGCCCTTTTTGTAGAAACAAATCCCATCCCTATTAAAATGGCTATGCATTTAGCCGGCTTGATTGAAAACCCAAGCTACAGACTGCCTTTAGTGGCCCCAAGCAAAGAAACGATTCAACTTTTAGAAAAAACTTTACAACAATATGAGGTAATTGCATGAATGGTTCCAATCACATGAAAAATAAAACCCTAGTGATCAGCGGCGCAACTAGAGGGATTGGCAAGGCGATATTGTATCGCTTCGCTCAAAGCGGCGTGAATATCGCTTTCACTTACAATAAAAATGTTGAAGAAGCCAACAAAATCATAGAAGATGTGGAGCAAAAATATTCCATTAAAGCCAAAGCCTACCCCCTTAATGTTTTAGAGCCTGAGCAATACACGGAGCTTTTCAAGCAAATTGACGCTGATTTTGACAGAGTGGATTTTTTTATTTCTAACGCTATTATTTACGGGCGTTCTGTCGTGGGGGGATTTGCGCCGTTTATGCGATTAAAACCTAAGGGGTTAAACAATATTTACACAGCCACCGTGTTAGCGTTTGTGGTGGGGGCTCAAGAAGCGGCAAAACGCATGCAAAAAATAGGAGGCGGGGCGATCGTGAGCTTAAGCTCTACTGGGAATTTGGTCTATATGCCCAATTACGCCGGACATGGCAATTCCAAAAACGCCGTAGAAACCATGGTCAAATACGCTGCTGTGGATTTAGGCGAATTTAACATTAGAGTGAATGCGGTTAGCGGTGGGCCTATTGATACGGACGCTTTGAAAGCTTTCCCTGATTATATGGAGATTAAAGAAAAAGTAGAAGAGCAATCGCCCCTAAAACGCATGGGCGATCCTAACGATCTGGCCGGAGCGGCTTATTTTTTATGCGATGAGACCCAAAGCGGTTGGCTTACAGGGCAAACGATCGTTGTAGATGGCGGGACTACTTTTAAATAAAGATTTTTCTTGCAAAACATTATCCACATCCACCAAAACAAAGAGTTGCAATTCATTAAAAAATGCTTGTTGGGCTATTTTTTCGCCCCTTTGTGTGGGGCTGTTTTGTTGGTGCTTTTTCTTGTTTCAAGCGGGGTGAAATCGTTTCAATTTTCTAACCTCTTTAACAATCAACTAGCTTATATCGTTTTATTGTCTCTTTTTTTGTGCGTGCTTGGGTTTATTGCCGGAGCGATTGGTTTTTACAGGCTTTCTAAAATCACACGCCATCTGAGTTTTTTTGAAAATTTCGCTTTCAGTTTTTTGGCGGTGATTTTATGCGCCCTTTTAAGCTATCTTATCCCTAACGCCAGTAACGCTCTTTCGCTAATCGGTAATGGCGTTTCTATTTTTTATTTGCACAAACTCTATAGAGAATTGAGCCTTTACACGCAAGAAAGGTTTTTTTTAAGCGGGTTTAGGTTGTTGCTTTTTAGTTTCATGCTGGCTCTTTTAGGGATTTTAGTGCAAGCGTTAGTTATCATTTTTTTAACGACCGCTGTGGTTTTAATGTGTGTGGCGCTTGGTTTTTTGGCGCGCGCGTTTTTGAATTTTTCACAAGTCTTTTTGAAAGCATGAAAGTTTTAAAACTCCTGCCTAATTTTTTAACGATTTTACGCATTGTCTTATCCTTATTTTTATTATTTTTATTGTTAAACACGCACACTTATTTTAGTTTTTTAACCCCCTTTCACATTAACATGATCTCTTCATTGGTTTTTTTGTTTGCCGCGCTCACGGATTTATTGGACGGCTACATCGCCAGAAGCTATAAAGCCAAATCGCGCTTTGGGGAAATTTTTGATCCTTTAGCGGATAAAATCCTTATTTTGAGCGCGTTTTTAGGGTTAGTTTATTTGGATCGTGTGAATGCATGGATCCCGTTTGTGATTTTAGGGCGCGAATTTTTTATTTCAGGGATTAGAGTCTTAGCCGCTAATGAGAAAAAGGATATTCCTGTCAATGCGTTAGGCAAGTATAAAACCGTTTCTCAAGTCGTGGCGATTGGTGCTTTATTGGCTGATGTAACTTACTCTTATGCACTTGTGGCTATAGCGGTTTTTTTAACCCTTTATTCGGGGATAGATTACACCATTAAATATTATAAATCTTAATATTTTAAAAGAAGTTTTTAGCGTTCTTTAAAAAAACCTTAAAACTCTTAAAAAGCTATCGCTTGATCAAGCTCTTTTACTATTTAATCTTTAAAAAATGCTTTTGATCGTTTTTTTTTTAAATTTTATTTTCAATATTCAATTAAAAAAATCATTTTATTTTATTTTTGTTATAATTCAAGCTATTTTTATTTTCAATCTAAGGAGGTGTCGCATGGACAATCAAAAGATAACGCATCAAAACATCACGCAAAAACAAGGCGAGCTTAAAAGAGACATGAAAATGCGCCATCTCTTAATGATTGCATTTGGGGGAGCGATTGGCACAGGGCTTTTTGTAGGCACTGGAGGTAATATTGCGAGCGCTGGCCCTTTAGGGACCTTGATCGCTTATGGTTTTGGAGGGCTTGTGGTTTATTGCATCATGCTCTCTTTAGGCGAATTGGCTAGCGTTTATCCCACTACGGGAAGTTTTGGGGATTATGCGGCTAAATTCATAGGCCCTGGCACGGGCTATATGGTTTTTTGGATGTATTGGCTTGGCTGGGTGATCACGGTTGCGTTAGAATACATCGCTATAGGCATGCTCATGCAACGCTGGTTTGCGGGTATTCCTATCCATTATTGGGTTATTTTATGCATTGCGTTAGTTTTTTTATTGAACTTTTTTTCGGTTAAAATTTTTGCCGAGGGCGAGTTTTTCTTTAGCCTGATTAAAGTTTTAGCGGTGATCGCTTTTATAAGCATTGGCGTAATTGGGATCATTTATCAAATCTATTTGCATGGGTTTAGTTCTGTTTTTGATAATTTCCATTTTGGCGATAAGGGGTTTTTCCCTAACGGGAGCGCAGCGGTTTTTAGCGCGATGCTCGCTGTTATTTTTGCTTTCACTGGCACAGAGGTGATTGGGGTGGCTGTGGGAGAGACTAAAAACGCTAGCGAGGTGATGCCCAAAGCGATTAAAGCGACTTTGTGGCGGATTGTCTTTTTCTTTTTAGGCTCTGTGTTTGTCATTTCTGTTTTTTTACCCATGAATGATTCTTCTATCACGCAAAGCCCTTTTGTGAGCGTTTTAGAACGCATTAATTTGCCCTTTATTGGCATGGGTATCCCTTATGTGGCTGATATAATGAACGCTGTTATCATTACGGCGATGTTTTCTACCGCTAATTCAGGGCTTTATGGAGCGAGCCGCATGATTTATGGGCTGTCCAAACAAAAGATGTTTTTTAAAGTTTTTTCCCAGCTCAACCGACAAGGCACGCCCACTTATGCGATGTTTTTTTCCCTTTCTTTTTCTCTCATAGGGCTTTTAGTCCAAATTTATGCCAAAGAAAATGTCGTGGAAGCTTTGATTAATGTGATCAGTTTCACGGTGATTATTGTGTGGGTTAGCGTGTCTGTTTCGCAATATTCTTTCCGTAAGCAATACTTAAAAGCCGGGCATTCTTTAGAGGATTTGCCTTATAAAGCCCCCTTTCTACCCTTTTTGCAACTCATAGGGATCACTGGGTGTGCCATCGGCGTGATTGGTTCGGCTATGGATAAGGATCAACGCATCGGGATGATTTTAACGATTGTTTTTGCTGTTGTGTGTTACATTGGATACTATTTTACACAAAAAGCTAATGAAAATAACAAAAAAGATTTGATATAATCTTTTTTTAATTTTGAAGTTTAGCACATTTTAAGGAAGTAACCATGATGAAAAAAACTTTTTTTGTTTCTTTGGCTTTAGCGTTAAGCTTGAATGCGGGCAATATCCAAATCCAAAACATGCCCAAAGTTAAAGAGCGAGTGAGTGTTCCCTCTAAAGACGATACGATCTATTCTTACCACGATTCTATTAAGGATTCGATTAAAGCGGTGGTGAATATCTCTACTGAAAAGAAGATTAAAAACAATTTTATAGGTGGCGGTGTGTTTAATGACCCCTTTTTCCAACAATTTTTTGGGGATTTGGGCGGCATGATCCCTAAAGAAAGAATGGAAAGGGCTTTAGGCAGTGGCGTCATCATTTCTAAAGATGGCTATATCGTTACGAATAACCATGTGATTGATGGCGCAGATAAGATTAAAGTTACCATTCCAGGGAGCAATAAAGAGTATTCCGCTACTTTAGTAGGCACCGATTCTGAAAGCGATTTAGCCGTGATTCGCATCACTAAAGACAATCTGCCCACGATCAAATTCTCTGATTCTAATGATATTTCAGTGGGCGATTTGGTTTTTGCGATTGGTAACCCTTTTGGCGTGGGTGAAAGCGTTACTCAAGGCATTGTTTCAGCACTCAATAAAAGCGGGATTGGGATCAACAGCTATGAGAATTTCATTCAAACAGACGCTTCCATCAATCCTGGAAATTCCGGTGGCGCTTTAATTGATAGCCGTGGAGGGTTAGTGGGGATCAATACCGCTATCATTTCTAAAACCGGGGGCAACCATGGCATTGGCTTTGCCATCCCTTCTAATATGGTTAAAGATATTGTAACCCAACTCATTAAAACCGGTAAGATTGAAAGAGGTTACTTGGGCGTGGGCTTGCAAGATTTGAGTGGCGATTTGCAAAATTCTTATGACAATAAAGAAGGAGCGGTGGTCATTAGCGTAGAAAAAGACTCTCCGGCTAAAAAAGCAGGGATTTTGGTGTGGGATTTGATCACTGAAGTCAATGGGAAAAAGGTTAAAAACACGAATGAATTGAGAAATCTAATCGGCTCCATGCTACCCAATCAAAGAGTAACCTTAAAAGTCATTAGAGACAAAAAAGAACGCACCTTCACCCTCACTCTTGCTGAAAGGAAAAACCCTAACAAAAAAGAAACCATTTCTGCTCAAAACGGCGCGCAAGGCCAATTGAACGGGCTTCAAGTAGAAGATTTAACCCAAAAAACCAAAAGGTCTATGCGTTTGAGCGATGACGTTCAAGGGGTTTTAGTCTCTCAAGTGAATGAAAATTCCCCAGCAGAGCAAGCCGGCTTTAGGCAAGGCAACATCATCACAAAAATTGAAGAGATTGAAGTGAAAAGCGTTGCGGATTTTAACCATGCTTTAGAAAAGTATAAAGGCAAACCCAAACGATTCTTAGTTTTAGACTTGAATCAAGGTTATAGGATCATTTTGGTGAAATGATAGGGGTGGGTCGTTAGTCGCATGTCTTTGATTAGAGTGAATGGGGAAGCTTTTAAACTCTCTTTGGAAAGTTTAGAAGAAGACCCTTTTGAAACTAAAGAAACGCTAGAAACGCTTATCAAACAAACGAGCGTTGTTTTATTGGCTGCTGGGGAATCTAGGCGTTTTTCTCAAACCATCAAAAAACAATGGTTGCGCTCTAATCATACCCCCTTATGGCTCAGCGTTTATGAGAGCTTTAAAGAAGCCCTAGACTTTAAGGAAATCATTTTAGTTGTAAGCGGATTGGATTATATTTATATCCAACGCCATTACCCTGAAATCAAGCTTGTAAAAGGCGGGGCATCAAGGCAAGAATCCGTGTGCAACGCTTTAAAAACAATTGATAGCGCTTACACGCTCACCAGCGATGTGGCTAGGGGTTTAGCGAATATGGAAGCGCTTAAAAGTTTGTTTTTGACCCTCCAACAAACGAGTCATTATTGCATCGCTCCTTACTTGCCTTGCTATGACACAGCGATCTATTATAACGAAGCTTTAGACAGAGAAGCGATCAAACTCATTCAAACCCCGCAATTAAGCCACACCAAAACGCTCCAATCAGCCCTAAATCAAGGGGATTTTAAAGATGAAAGCAGCGCGATTTTACAAGCTTTCCCTAACTCTGTGAGCTATATTGAAGGCAGTAAAAATTTGCACAAGATCACCACGAGCGGCGATTTAAAGTTTTTTACGCCTTTTTTTAACCCAGCAAAAGACACTTTTATCGGCATGGGTTTTGATACGCATGCGTTCATTAAAAATAAGCCTATGGTTTTAGGGGGGGTTGTTTTGGATTGCGAGTTTGGGTTAAAGGCTCACAGCGATGGCGATGCTTTGTTGCATGCGGTTATTGATGCGATTTTAGGAGCGATTAAAGGGGGGGATATTGGCGAATGGTTCCCTGATAATGACCCCAAATACAAAAACGCCTCTTCTAAAGAGCTTTTAAAAATCGTGTTGGGTTTTTCTCAAAGCATTGGGTTTGAATTGTTTGAAATGGGGGCGACCATCTTTAGCGAAATCCCTAAAATCACTCCTTACAAACCGGCGATTTTAGAGAATTTGAGCCAACTTTTGGGTTTAGAAAAATCTCAAGTCAGCTTGAAAGCCACTACAATGGAAAAAATGGGGTTCATTGGCAAACAAGAAGGGCTGTTAGTCCAAGCGCATGTGAGCATGCGTTATAAACAAAAACTTTAAACGCGATAAAAGGAAGAATGGATGAAAATCTTAATCATTGAAGACGATTTAGCGCTAGCTAGGAGTATTTCGCATAATTTGCATGATTTAGGGCATTTTTGCGAGATCATCTCTAGCATTTCAGAAGAAAATAAAGAGCCTTATGATGTGATTTTAGTTTCTTCTAAAGTTTGCACTCAAGGGCGTTGCGAACATTTTGTGCGTTATAATTCCAAGCAAATCATTATCATGATGGCTTCGCATGTCAATGAAGATGGCGTGAATAAACCCATTCAAGCGGGAGCGAGAGATTATATTCTAAAACCTTTTAAAATGGACGAATTGTTGCGTAAGATCCAATACCACAAAGCCTACCAAGAAATGACCGCTCGCTTGGGATTTTATGAAAATTACTTGGACTTTATCCATGCGGAATTGCCCTTGCCTAAAGATTTTTCTTACCGGCCGCCCTTTATTATTCACACGCCCTCTCAAGAGCTTGCGAACGCTTATTTATTGCAATACGCTAAAGAAAGGCAAATGGATTTTTCTTTTTTCTCTTTAAAGGATACCACTTGGAAAGATCTATACAAGAACAAAGACAAATTAGAACGCCCTTTTTACATCATGCATTTAGAAGAGCTTAAAAAAGATGAGCAATTGAAGTTGTTAGAATTGGCCCGTTCATGCCCTATTGTTTTGTCCTATACCCATAAAGAGCCATTAGAATTTCCTAAAATTGTGAGCATTGAATGCGGCAATAAACCCCTATCTTTGTTTAGCAACCACACGACTTTCCTTTCCATTCAAGAATACGAAAAAGAAGCCATTAGGCATTTTTCTTCTACTTGCACCGACACGGAATTAGCCAACAAGCTTGGCATTAGCCGTAAAAGCCTTTGGGAAAAACGCCGGAAGTATAACTTACCGCGCAAATAACAGAAAATCCTTAAGCCCTGTTTTTTGTGGGGCGTTGATCATAAAATGCAAGAATGCCAAAAGCGTTTTTACAATCAAAAGAGCTAAAACAAGCGGTGATCTCTTAAAATTTAGCGTATTTAATGAGAATAGAGTTAATTATTATTAAAATAACTTATTATTTGCTATATATTTACTATAATAGTTTAACTTTTGAAAAGAGAAATTCAACTTAAGGATTAACCATTAGACAAGCGTTTAACAAAACAAGATCCACGCATTCAAAAACCCTTTTACTAGACATTGATTGCGTTATCCCTAATATTGTTAGGCGTTTGCTCTCTAATAAAACGCTCCCTAAAAGATTCGCCGCTTACAGCTTGCAAGAAGTGGGCGTTATTTTCCTTACCACTCAAATTTTATCCATCATGCGCAAAACCCGTTGCTCTAAAACGCTTTTTTTTATCACTAGAGGCAGAGAGAGTTTCCGCTACCAGTTATGCGATCATTACAAACAAAAACGCCACCAATTTGATGAAGATTTTAGATCCCTTTTAAAAGCTCTCAAAATCGCTTTAGTGGAAAAATACCCCCTAAAAAAAGGGGCTAAAATCCAGGGCGAACATTGTTTTGAATATGAAGCCGATGATATTATCTCTTTTTACAAAAAGAAAGACCCCAACAATTATGTGATAGCCAGCATGGATAAGGATATTTTGTATTCCAATAGAGGCTCTCATTTCAACTTGAAAACCAACGCTTTTTTTAATGTGAGTCAAAAAGAGGCTCATTTTTTTGCTTATTACCAGTGCGTTGTGGGGGATAAGGGGGATAATATTAAAGGGGTTAAAGGGATTGGCGGCTTCAACTATAAAGATTTTTTAAACGAAGACGCTAAAGAGCATGAATTGTGGGAGCAAATCATTCAAGCGTTCAAGATTAAAGAAGATTTGAGCGATAGCGAAGCTAAAGAAAAGGCTCTTTTAAACATGCGCTTAGTCAATATGCACCAGATGACCCGCCATGGCGTGATCAAACTATGGGAGCCTGAGTTTAAAAAAGCTTTTTTCCCTAAAAAACCCCAAAGACCTGATTTCAAAAGAATTTCTTAAAACATTTTTAAAACAAAAACTTCTTTTAATATTGATTTTTTAAAAAAGAAATTATCGCTTACTTTATTGCAAACTCTTCACTATTAATTGTAGAAATGGTATTTTTTAAAACAAAAACTTCCCAAAAAAGACAAAAGAACTATTTCCAAGACTTTTTCTCGTGGCTTTAGAATTATAAGCATACACATACCCCCCACCCATATCAAAAGACAAACTCCTATAAGTCCAAACCCTAAAACTGCTCATTAGAGAATATTCTTGGTAATCCCCAAAAGCCACCATCGCGTCTAAACGCACCCTTTTAGTCTTAAGCCCTAAAAAAACATAGCCTGAAATGCTGGAGTTAGCAAAATAAATCGCTGGCACGCCGGGCGCATTGATCCCACGGCCATAGAATTTAGTCCTGTCGTTAAAAGTCCATAGATAGCCCTTATTGTTCCTTGCCGGAACGATATAAAAACCCGTTCCAAAATTAAAAATTTTGTATTTAAAAGTTTGATCGATCAAAAACAAGCCGGCATTTTTAGCGCTTGTAGCCGCATCAGTGTTGCCGTATTGATACATGCCATGCACTAGAGTGTGCGAAGTGAAACCCTTAGCTAAAGAAGCGTCATACTCCAACTTACCCCCCACTTGCACTAAAACATTTTGAGTGGGCAAAGGCAAGCGGGTGTCCGTTAAAATAAAAGGCACCACTTTAAGATTTTCATGCCTGTATTCTGCTCCTAAAACAAACACTTCCCCCCCTACATACAAGCGTTTAGACACAGGATCATAAGACGCTAGAGCGTTTAGGGAAGTAGCGATCCGATTCCCTTGCTCTTTATTGATCTGATGCCCATTATAAAGCATGCTATCCATAAAAATCCCAAAATAACGCATGGAATTTTGCTTAAAAGCCACAGAGATCCCTTGAATATTGCCCCCTATCCAATCAAAATCCACAAAATCGGTATTGAAACGCCCTAAAGCGATTTTAAAACGCTGGTTAGTGTATTGAAGATACGCATCAGAAACATCGCCAGCGCTCAAATAAGGTTTAACATTGTTAGGGTTACCAAAAAAATTCCCTAGACTGATGTAAAGGTTAGCCAAACGCTGTTTGTTATAAATATTCCAAGCCCCAATCGCTCCAATACCAAAGGACCACCCGTTGCTATAAGAAAAATCCACCCCAAGGCGCGCTAAAGCCCCCACATAGCTGTGAGGGTTTTTTTGCGCCCCTTGATTATACAATAGCCCCAGATAGCCAAAAGGTTTGACTGCGATTTCTAAAGCTTTCAAAGACAGACCATTTAAAAAAAGGATCCCTAACGCTAAATAATAATATCTTTTCTTATTTTTCTTATACTGCATTAAAAACTCATCGTGGATTTAAACTCAATATTTTAGTTAAAATTCCTTTTAATTGCGCTGAAACGGGTTTAAAATCTCAATTACCACTAAACATTATCAATAAACTTGATTGACTAACACTAAAGATTTATGATAGTATTCTAATAAAACTATTTTAAAGGTGATTCATGAGCAAGAGTTTATACCAAACTTTAAACGTGAGCGAAAACGCCAGCCAAGATGAAATCAAAAAATCCTACCGCCGTTTAGCTAGGCAATACCATCCGGATTTGAATAAAACCAAAGAAGCCGAAGAGAAATTCAAAGAAATCAACGCCGCTTATGAAATTTTAAGCGATGAAGAAAAACGCCGCCAATACGATCAGTTTGGCGATAACATGTTTGGGGGGCAGAATTTCAGCGATTTTGCAAGAAGCCGCAGCGCTAGTGAAGATTTGGACGATATTTTAAGCTCTATTTTTGGGAAAGGAGGCTTTTCACAAAGATTTTCTCAAAACTCGCAAGGCTTTTCTGGCTTTAATTTTTCCAATTTCGCCCCTGAAAATTTAGACATAACCGCCGCTTTAAATGTCTCTGTTTTAGACACCCTTTTAGGCAATAAAAAACAAGTGAGCATCAATAATGAGACTTTTAGCCTTAAAATCCCTATCGGCGTGGAAGAGGGCGAAAAAATCAGGGTTCGCAACAAAGGGAAAACGGGGCGAACGGGTAGGGGCGATTTGCTCTTAGAGATCCATATTGAAGAAGATGAAATTTATAGGCGCGAAAAAGACGATATTATCCAAACCTTTGATTTACCCTTAAAGACGGCTCTTTTTGGAGGGAAAATTGAAATCGCTACTTGGCATAAAACCTTAACCCTAACCATTCCCCCTAACACCAAAGCCATGCAAAAATTCCGCATTAAAGAAAAAGGGATCAAAAACAGAAAAACTTCGCATGTGGGGGATTTGTATTTGCAAGCTCGTTTGATTTTGCCTAAAACCGAAACGCTTTCTAATGAGTTAAAAGCGTTATTAGAAAAAGAATTGTAAGGAGGAATCGTGTGCGATTATGATGAACCGCTTTATTTAATCAGCGTTGTGGCTAAAATCTTAGGCGTACACCCTCAAACCTTGCGCCAATATGAAAAAGAGGGTTTGATAGAGCCTAGCAGGACTGATGGGAAAATGCGCTTGTATTCCCAACGAGACATGGACAAAATCAAAACGATTTTACGCCTTACAAGGGATATGGGGGTTAATCTAGCGGGCGTGGATATTATCTTGCGCTTAAAAGAAAAGCTTGATGAATTAGACAATCTCAATAAAGAATTGCAAGACGCTCTGCAAAAACACTCTAAAAACAACAAAACCCCAACGAAAAATTTAAACACCCCTACGAATTTTTACGAATTGATTTTATTTAAAAAATGAGCCTGACTGCGCTTTTAAACCCCACAAGCCTAGAAGATTTTTTAGGCCAAGAGCATTTAATAGGGAAAGACGCCCCCTTATTTAAAGCCCTACAATCCAAACATTTCCCCCATGCCTTTTTCTATGGCCCTCCTGGCGTGGGTAAAACAAGCCTGGCTCAAATCATAGCTCGCTCCCTAGAGCGCCCCATTCTTTCATTTAATGCGACGGATTTTAAACTAGAGGATTTACGCCTTAAGCTTAAAAATTACCAAAACACCCTTTTAAAGCCCGTTGTTTTTATTGATGAAACCCACAGATTGAATAAAACCCAACAAGAATTTTTACTCCCCATTATGGAAAAAGATCACGCTTTAATCTTAGGGGCTAGCACGCAAGATCCTAATTACAGCCTAAGCCATGCGATCCGCTCAAGAAGTTTTATTTTTGAATTAACCCCCCTAAACAAGAGCGATTTAGACAAGCTTTGCACTAAAGCTTTAGTATTGTTAAAAAAACAAATAGAGCCTAGCGCTAAAACCTACCTTTTAAACAACAGCGCTGGCGACGCTAGAGCGTTATTAAACCTTTTAGATTTGAGCGCTAAAATAGAAGATCCTATCACTTTAAAAACGCTACAATCCTTACGGCCCCATAGCCTAAATGACGGATCTTATAGCGATGATACGCATTATAACCTCACTAGCGCATTAATCAAATCTTTAAGAGGGAGCGATGAAAACGCCTCCATTTATTATCTGGCACGCTTGATTGCTGGCGGGGAAAACCCAGAATTTATCGCCAGAAGGCTGGTGATTTTTGCGAGCGAAGATATTGGTAACGCTAACCCAAACGCCCTTAATTTAGCCGCTTCTTGCTTGTTTGCAGTCAAACAAATCGGCTACCCTGAAGCGCGCATCACTTTAAGCCAATGCGTGATTTATCTGGCTTGTTCGCCCAAGTCTAACACGGCTTATAGAGCGATCAATCAGGCTTTGGATTGTGTTCAAAAAGGCTTACTCTACCCTATTCCTAAACACCTGCTGCCTAATGCTAAAGATTACCTTTACCCGCATGATTATAACGGCTATGTCAAACAAGATTATTTAGAAAAACCCCTAAATCTGGTTTCTTCTCAAGGCATAGGGTTTGAAAAAACCCTTTTAGAATGGCTTGATAAAATAAGAAATTGATCTTATAAGTTACATTAAAATGCGACAATGGTAATAAAAAATCAATATTTTTTGATTAAATTAAAATAATAATGAGTTTTATCTATGTTTCATCGCATTATTATTGTATAATAATATTCTAGTTATAAAAATCATTTTACGGATAAGGGAAATATCAGCATGAAAAGATTAGAAACTTTAGAATCTATTTTAGAGCGCTTGAGAATGTCTATCAAAAAAAACGGACTCAAAAATTCAAAACAGAGAGAAGAAGTGGTGAGCGTTTTGTATCGCAGCGGCACACACCTAAGCCCTGAAGAAATCACGCATTCTATCCGCCAAAAAGACAAAAACACCAGCATTTCTTCAGTCTATCGCATTTTGAATTTCTTAGAAAAAGAAAATTTTATCTGCGTTTTAGAAACTTCAAAAAGCGGTCGGCGCTATGAAATTGCGGCTAAAGAACACCATGATCACATCATTTGTTTGCATTGCGGCAAGATCATTGAATTTGCAGACCCTGAAATTGAAAACCGCCAGAATGAAGTCGTTAAAAAATATCAAGCCAAGCTGATTAGCCATGACATGAAAATGTTTGTGTGGTGCAAAGAATGCCAAGAGAGTGATGATTAAAAAAATTTAAAGAAGCTAGCTTAAATAGGGCTATCTTTAATGGTTTTAAGGACTTCATCCAGGTTAAAACGCTTGAGTTTTAGATTTTTGATTTCTTCATCGCTCAAGCGTTTCCAAGTGAAAGTCTTGCCGACATACCCCCATTTATCATAGCTTGAAGTGAATTCTAAATCCCCGTTTGAATTTTGAGTAACCCTTACATAGTAGGTCTTGCCGTCATAAAAATTATACGCTTTACCGCCTTTATAAGATCGTTCTCCAACCTTAATCAAATCGCTTAAAAACACCACGCCTTTATCGCTGCGATTCCTCAGTTTTGGGTTAGGATTAAGCTTGTCTTTTCTAGCTTTAGAGCCATCCACATCAGAAATACCATAAGCATAGAACTTCCCATTATGCTCAAAAAACTCCACAAAAGAGCTTTTTATGTATAAAAATTCTTGAGTTTGATAAATTCCAGGCAACTCTACGGCCCCTAAAAAACAACAAAAAACTATAACAAGACTCACCAATTTCATAATTTTAATTTGATCAATCCTTTAGGCGCTTTAACGACCGCTTTAAAAATCGGCTCTTCCCTATATTTTTCAAAAGACTCCCCATAGAACCTCAATGCATGCGCATCGTTTTCAAAAAAAATAGCCAGCATGCCCGCATCCAAACGCAAAAAAGAAGCCTCTTGAACCGGCTCATAAACGATCAAGTCTTTTTTTTCATTATAAGGGGTTTTAATGACAGCTTGATTGATACCCACCACTTTAGCCCCCTCAACGCCTTTGACAATCAGCTGGAAATCCACATATTGTTTGTGGCTTTCAAAAAAGCCTTTCTCGCTTTCTTTGGCATGCTCTAAACAATAACTCTGCTCTATGCTAAAAATGCCATGCCCTAAAGGCACTTGAAATTCCGTATTAGGGTCGAGATTTAAAACCCTTTGATTCGCTCCACTACCCTTTTGCATAACATCTTGTAAATACCCATGCAAAATTTCTAATTCTTGCGTTTTTTTAAACAAATGCCCAAGCGAGCCTAATTCCCCAAAAATAGCCATAATTCCTTCCTTCTTACTTTAAAATGGTTTAATTTTTCAGTTGCTCTAAGCGTTCCTTTTTAGTGCCAATATCCGTGATTTGAATGCCAAAATTCCCATCCACGATCACCACTTCGCCTTTAGCGATCACCTTATCATCTACAAGAATTTCCAAAGGGTCATTCACCAATTGATCCAACTCTACCACGCTCCCTATATCCATAGAGACCACATCTTTTAAAATCATCTTTTTTTGCCCGATACGCACTTTAACGTTCAATTTCACATCCAAAAGCATGCTGATATTGCGGATCTCTATGTTTTCTAAAGAAGCGTCATGGATTTTAGTCTCTTCAGTAGCGCTCTTTGTCGTTTCTTCTTTTTCTTCTTGATGCGTTTTTTCAAATTGGCCCTCAAACGCTGAAGTGATCAATAAAACGATTTGGCTTTCTTTGATGGCTTCCATTTTAAAAGAAAACACCATCGCCTTAGCGTAATCTTCTTTTTTAGGAAGCTCCTTAGCGATTTCAGCGTTCGTGGTGGTGAAATTGAGTTTAGGGAGCAATTCTTGAGATTTCAAGCTTGTAGCGATCGCACCAAAAATATTAGAAGCCATTTCTTTAAAAGCGTCCAAATCGTCATTATCCATTTCTTCCTTACTCGCCCCCTCACCTCCTAGCATCAAATCGCTCAAAGCGGTAACTAAATCTACCGGAGCCAATAACTCAATAGGACTTTCATTTTTTTCAATCGCGCTAATCTTAACCCTTGCATAAGGCAGGCTGATTAAACTCGCTTCTTCACTATTAGAAACTTCTTTTTCTAATCCCACGCTTGGAGCCTTACCCACTAACCCTTCTAAAGTAGAGACAACCTCTTGAATAAAAATTTTAATAAAATCTTGCATTTCTCACTCTTCTTCTATTTTCATAATATCGCCCACTTTGCCTCTGCGCTGTTCTTCTAGCATTTCTAAAATTTCTTTAGTGCGTTCTTTTTCGCTATAGATCACTTCTTTAATTTGAATGGTTTTCCTATACCCTTGAAACCCCACGCTCGCTAAATAACGCTTTTTTTTATGCACATACACGCTCACTTCATCATTAGCGATCTTATTCAACCGGATAGTATCCCCCACATCTAAATCCAACATTTCTTTCAAACTCAATTCCACCGCGCCCAAAAACACCATCATATCCACGCTCACCCCGCTCAATAGCGCTTGCAATTCCTTATTACGGCTCTTTTTAGAATTCGTTTCTGAAAGCATCAAATCCCTACTCCCCATTTTAGAAAGAATGCTCTCAATGGAAATCACCGGGTAACAAATATTCATCATCCCACGGCTATGCCCAATGATAATCTCTAAAACCACCATGATAGAAATTTCATTTTGAGCGACGATTTGGACCACATTCGCACTGGATTCTTTAGCGTCAATGGTAGGAAACATCTCCACCACGGGCGACCACACTTCTTTTAAAATTTGCATCACTTGGCGTAAAATCGTATCCAATAAATTCAATTCAATATCGCTAAACTCCCTGTTTTGATCATACGCGCTCCCCTTACCCCCTAATAGTCTGTCAATCATAGGGAAAGCGATGCTAGGATTAATCTCTAAAACCCCCGTTCCTCCCATAGGCTTCATGGAAAAGACATTAAAACTTGTAGGGCTAGGCAAACTCATCAAAAATTCGCCATAAGTCATTTGATCCACGCTATGGAGCTGGATCTCTACAATAGAACGCATGATAGAAGAAATTTGACTGGAAAGATTCCTAGCCATTTTATCATGGATACTCCTAAAAGAACGCAATTGCTCCTTACTCACACGATTAGGGCGTTTGAAATCATAGAGGGTTACGCTGCGCTGCGGGATAATATCCTTTTTTTGGACATTTTGAATATCCACATTTTCATCAACGACCTCTAAAAGCGCATCAATTTCTTCTTGGCTTAAAATATCAGCCATGATCCACTCCTAAGGATTTACGCACCTTTTTAATCACTTCTTTAATGATTTGAGAAATGCGCGATTCAGTGATGCCTAAAATCTCTTTAATCTCGCTCAAATTCAACTCTTCAAAGTAATAAAGCTGGATAAGGATTTGCTCTCTTTCGCTCATTTGATTGAGCGCTTTTTGGACATGCTCTAACAACTCTTCTGCTTCAATCTTTTTAGTGATTTCATCTTGCTCAATCGCATTGAATTGTTCATCAATTGGCACTAACGCATAAATATCTGAAGCCGTTTTGGCTTCTTTAATTTTTTCAATATTTTCACCTAAAGCTTCTGCTAAATACGCATCGCTAGGCTCTTTCCCATGCTCATTAAGGTGTTTGGTAATTTCAATATCAATGCTTTTAATCAGTTTTCTGCTAGAGCGAGAAATCACATCTAAAGAGCGCAAATAATCCAACATCGCCCCATTGACGCGCGTTTTAGCATACCCCCAAAAAGAATCGTTTAACGCACTCTCATAACGCCTGGCTAATTTAATCAATTCTTCAGTGCCAATAGAAACCAGATCGTTAAAATCAATAGAGCTGGGCAAGCGCTCTTTTAAACGAAACGCCATCGCGCGCACGGCCGGTAAATACTGGATAGCGAGATCGTCTTGATGGTGGTGTTGTTGCTTGTCATAGGCGTTCAAAACCTTTTCTATACTTTTTTCGCTCGCTTCAGTTTTTTGAATTCCTTTGGGCATTCTATTTTCCATCATCAAAATCATAATTTCTAATGTAATTTAAAATACTAGCCACTTCTTTTTCTCTGTTCTTAAATTCATGGTTGAAACGAAGCAAACTCTCTTCAGTGCCTTTTTTGTCAAAAAGACAAATATCTAAATCCGTGCAAGCGATAAAGATAGACGCGAACAATAAGGCGATCAAATACCCCCCAAGCGTGGATAACACCGTCCATAATAGAATGCTCTCTGGCTCATTGAATTTCAACACCGAAAACACTAACCCCAAGAAAAACCCCACCACAACAGAAAAATGGATAAAATTTTGCACTCTCATCAGCCTACCCCAAATACTTCAAAAGCCTTTTAAAAAAGCTTTTCAAACCTTCTTTTGGTATTTCTAAAGCACCGGTTTCTAATTTAGAAACCAAAAGACCCGCTATCTGATCAATGGATTGCGAAAACAAATCATTAGGGGCTATTTTTCTTACAATCTTTCGCTCCCTCACATAGCGTTTCAATAAGGAGCTGTTTTCAATCGCCCCTAAGTAATACAATTCTAATGAAGCGATATTGTTTTTAGCCACTTTAAACAGCCTTTCATAAGTCGCCCTACCCTCTTTAGGTTGGGCTACCATGTTAGCGATAAGAAACAATTCATCTTTATTCTTGGAGTTGATTTTAATGCATGCATACGCATCCGTAATCGCTGAAGGATCGGGTGTGGTAACAATCACCACGCAATCGCTCGCATTCAAAAACGCTTGTGTAGTGGCCCCAATCCCAGCTCCCGTATCAATCACAATATAATCTAAAGAGCTTAAAACCCCCTCTTCATCCACGAATTGATCTAAAGCTTCTGCACCGCTAATGTATTTTAAAATTTCTTCGCCGCTATCCCCGGGAATTAAGCAAAGCCCGGGTTCAATCTCACAAATGATTTCTTGCAATTTGGCTTCGCCTTTTAAGGCATGCAAGATATTTTTATGGGTTTTCACCCCAAAAATCACATCTAAATTCGCTAAACCAATATCCGCATCAAACACCCCCACCTTATAACCTTTCTTGTATAAAGAGTAAGCTAAATTAGCGCTAATATTGGATTTCCCCACGCCTCCCTTACCGCTTGTGATAGCGATGAATTTGGTATTCCCTTTATTATCAAAAAAACTTTTGGGGTTTTTAAGATTCATCAAATTATCCAAGCGGCTCGCTTGATTGTTCATGCTTGTTCCTTATTAGGGTTACTAAAGCCATCTAGCATGCAATCCACTAAATATTCATTAGTAGCCACTTTCAAATCCATAGGCACTTCTTGCCCAACAGAAAGATAGCTGATAGGCTTTTGGCTTTCATGCACTAAAGAAAACAAATTCCCTAGCCCCCTACTCTCATCTAATTTCGTAAAGATTAAAGTGTCAATCCCTAACACCCCAAAAGAATCATAAATATCTTTCATGTCTTCATACTTAGTGGTAACTGAAAGCACTAAGGACACATCAATATTATAACCCCCATCTATAAATTCCTTCAAACCGGCAATTTTTTCTTTATCGTATTGCGAATGCCCTGTCGTATCCACTAAAATAAAATCGCAGTATTCCAAAGCTTCAATTTCTTTAGCAAAATCCTTAGCGTCAATCACCGCTTCTATACTCATTTTCATTTTATTAGCATACCAACTCAATTGCTCTAAAGCCCCAATGCGATAATTGTCTAAAGTGATAATGCCCACCTTGTATTTTTTCGCTAGCATTCTAGAATAGCGCGCGGCTAATTTGGCTAGAGTCGTCGTTTTCCCTACGCCTGTTGGCCCTACAAGCATTAAGATGCGTTTTTGCCTTAAATTCAAATCTTCAGGGCGGCACAAGATCATTTTGCGCAACACTTCTCTAAAATAACGCTTAATCGTTACGGAATTTTCACGCATGCGTAAAGGCATCAATTCCAGGCTCAATTGCATGATTTCATCTAAATGGCTGGATTTCATCCCGCTTTGTTTGGCTAGTTTGTAAATTTCGGCAAATTCTTGAGGGATATTGACAGAATTGGGGTTTTTCTCATCCCAAAACATGTTTTGAATGAGTTTCAGGCTGTCTCTGATTTTGCTTAATTGCAGATTGATGTCTTTAATTTCTTCTTCTTGTTTAACTTCTCTTTTTTCTCTTTCTTTTTTATGGTTGGCTTCATTTTTTAAGGCTTGCAATAAAGCGTCCTGCTTATTAGCCTCTAAAGGCGCATCCTCTAATGGAGCGTCTTTTTCTAAAAGGGTCTTATTTTTTGAAAAACTATAGTTGTGCTGGCTGGATGAAACCCCAGCGAGTTTGCGCATTTCTTCTACAGTGCTTGAAAGCTGCATGACCACATCTTCTTCATTCAATTCTTCATCATACAAACTTTCTGGAATAAGGGGGGCTTTAGGAGGTTTGTTTTCACTTTCTTCTTCAACCGCCACAACGATTTCATAAAGCCCAGAAGAAGTGAGCGTTTTTTTACGGATTTCTTGGGTTTTAAACACCAGCGTATCCACCCCATGGTGGCTTTGAGCGATCTTTAAAGCTTCAGCGGCCGTCTCCCCACTATAGGTATAGAATTTCACCACTCCCCTTTTTTAAAAAGAATTTGTTGCAAAGCCAACGGCACTAACACCGAATCCCTTTCATTCCATTTAGGATGAGGTAAAGTCAAATCGTTCTGTCTTAAAATGACTTGATTGAAAGCGATAATATCAATGTCTAAAGTTCTTGGAGCGTCTTTAAAATCGCGCTTCCTTTGGCGCCCAAAACGCCTTTCTATATAAAAAACCAGAGCGAAAAAATGGCGCAAACTTAAAGATGTTTTAAGGATAATCGTAGCGTTATAAAAGTTAGGTTGCTTCGTGTAACCAAAAGGCGGGTTGATATAAACAGGCGAAGAAAAAATTTTCCCGATTTTACTATGATTTTTAAAGTATAAAAAACAATTCTTTAATATTTTTAAAGGATTTTTAAGATTAGATCCCAGCCCTAAAACCACCCTGTTAGAAAAATCAAGCCTTTTTTTAAAAAGGCTAGGGAAAAAGCGGCTAGTAAGGATCTCTCGCATCACAAAAGCTCAGCCCTAGAATTTTTGATCACCACTAAATCTTCAATGCGCACCCCAAAAAATCCAGGGATATAAATCCCAGGCTCTACAGAAAACACCATGCCCTCTTCTAAAATGGTTTCACTGCGCGATGAAATATAAGGAAGCTCATGGATGTCTAAGCCAATGCCATGCCCGGTGCTGTGAGTGAAATACTGCCCATAACCATAATCGCTAATCACTCCCCTAGCCAAGCTGTCCGCTTCTTTACCGGTCATGCCTGCTCTAATGCCTGAAATAGCCTTTTCTTGCGCTTCTTTCACAATGTCATAAATCTTTTGACGCTCTTTATCCTTGAAACTCTGCTCTCTTTTGAAGACAAAATCTTTAGGGTCAAAAAAAGCCGTGCGAGTCCTATCAGAACAATAGCGTTCGTATTTGATCCCCATATCCAAAAGAATGCTGTGCTCCGCTTTTAAAAAATCCTTCGCACTAGGCAAAGCATGAGGCTTGCTCGCATTCGCATTCAAGGCTAAAATAGGCTCAAAACTCAGATCATAAACCCCCTCTTTAGTCAAAAAGTCTTTAACCTTATGCTGCAAATACCGCTCGCTCAAGGACTCTTTTTCATCAAAAATCTTTTTCACATACTCGGCAAAATTTTCAAAAGCTTCAACATTCAGTGCTTGAGATTTTTTGAGGAGTTGGATCTCATGCTCGTTTTTAATGATGCGTTTTTGGCGGTGGTAACTAGGCACGCCCTCTAAAACAACCTTATTCCCAACCGCTGAATCCAAACGCTTGTAGGTCTGCAAATTCACTTGATTGGGGTCAAAAAAGAGCTTTTTAACCGAACTCTTTGTAATCAAATCAATCGCGCTTCGCACTAAATCGCTAGATTCTACCACTTCCGCTAAAACGCCATTTTTAGGCTGAACGCTTTCTTTAGCTTCTTGAGTGTAGCGCGAATCAGTGATAAAAAACGAGCGATCCTCTAATTGCAAAAACAAAGCGTTATCGCAACTATAAGCGCATTCAAAAAACATCGCGTTCTCATTGAGCGTGAAATGCGATTCTCTTTCTAATCCTTTCATGGGTAGCCCCCTTTTATTTTTGATTGTTAATGGGGTTATTAGGGTTGTTTTTTTTGGGCTTCTTGGAACGCTTTCATTTCGGCTAAAATATTGACCATCGCCATTAAAGCCATGTTGTAGCCAAGCGGGCCAAATCCCATGATCACGCCTCCACAAGCCGCTCCAGTGTAAGAATTTTTCCTGAATTCCTCTCTGGCTTGAATGTTAGTGAGATGCACTTCAATAACGGGTTTGCCCGCTAGCATGATCGCATCTGCAATCGCAATAGAAGTGTGCGAAAACGCTCCAGGGTTAATGATAATCCCCTCATAATCGCTGCCCACGCTCTCTTGGATTTTATCAATGATTTCGCCCTCAAAATTAGTTTGAAAAAACTCTAATTCCACATCTAAATTGCCTTGTTTCACGAAAGTTTGCATAATTTCATGGATTTGGTCTAAGGTTACCATGCCATAAAGTCTTGGGTCTCTGTGTCCTAACATGTTTAAATTAGGCCCTTGAATCACTAAAATTTTCATTAATTTATTTCTCCTTGTTGAATATGGAATGAAACCGCATTATAGCATAAGTTTTTATCTTACCCCTTAAATCCCCCTAAGAACGCATTGTCAAGAAACTACCGCTTGACTAGCGTTAAATTTTTTGATGCTAAAAAGCGCTTTTATCCTTTTTTAAAAAAACAGCCATCATGACCATTCCTACAAAAAAACTTCCCGTAATGAAGAAATCAAAGGGGTCAAACCCGATGCCAAAAATAAGGTAAAAGGCGAGTGTCATTAGTATAAAAAACGATATTAAAGAGTTTTGCTTGATCCCGCTCCAAAAAATCTTTACAATAACTAATAAAAAAAAGATCCAGATCAAAAAGCCTATGATCCCCCTAGTGGCTAGAACATGAATGATTTGATTGTCGTATCTTTCATAACAAAGAATCAAATCTTTGGCTCTATAAGACTTTGATAAGGATAAAATCTCTTCTAACCTCTGACATTTCTCGCTAGCGGCCATACCAAACAAGGGTCTTAAACGCAAAACCGTTAGGGCTTCTTTCCAGCGCTCCAAACGCCACCCGATACTGCTATCAGCGTCCTTTTTAGCGTAGCGTTTCAGATCTTCTTCAAAGCTTTGATTTTGAACCCTAGATTGCTCTATTGCCCCCCTTTTTTCTAAAGCGTTACTCCCCACATACAAAGCGCTCAAAATAAGACTCACAACCACCATATAACCCAATGGTTTGAGCGATTTTTTGGCGTATAAAATAAAGCAAGAAAGGATCAAAAAAGTAATAACAAAAGCGATTGTCGCGCTCCTTGTAGCGCTTAAAATAACGACTAAAAACCCCACAAAAACAGAAAGGGTGAAAAAAAGTTTTTCTTTTTGATTTTGCGAATAAAGCGCATAAATATAACAGCCTAAAATGGAAACGCTCACTAAAACCACATACTCCTTAACCGTGCTAAACCCTTGCGCTCTGGGCATGTTAAAATAAATTTTTTGCGCCAATGAAAGCAAGCCGTTGATGAAATTTGCCACAGCCATGCTATAAAAAAGGACTTTTTGATTCAATTTGATTCTTAAACAACTGGCAAAAAGCAAGCATAACGCCCCGCAAGCGTAAGTTAAGGACATGTTTAGAGCGAATAAATTGTAGCGGAAAGTTTGGCTATCATACATGTTGAACATGTTAGGGAAGATGCTTAAAAACACGCCTAAAAAAGCCAGAGTGAGCCATTTAAAAGGCATGGTTTTTAAATGATTAATCGTGAAAGTTTCTTTCAAAGACGCTTGGAAATAACACCTAAGAAACAAAAAAACCATTAAAACAATCAATAAGACTTGCGTTAAAGGTTTTTTAAACGAAGTGAGAAAAAAAAGGGCAAAAATTAAAGTGAAAACAGAGTCCGCACTAAAAAAGGCTTTCAAACGCTCTTTCAACACAAACTCGCCATACCCTAAAACCGATAAAATTATCTGTCTTTAATGCCTAACTTTTCAATCAAAACCACATAACGCGCATGATTGGTGCGTTTGATGTATTTCAACAAGTTGCGTCTTTGAGCGACTAATTTTAAAAGCCCTAAACGACTGGAATGATCTTTGGGGTTAGCCTTTAAATGCTCGGTTAAAAGCTTGATCCTTTCATTCAACAACGCCACCTGCACCTCACAAGAACCCGTATCGTTTTCCTTAGTAGCAAACGCCTTAATGATTTCTTGTTTTTTCTCCAGATTCAAAGCCATAACGACCTCCTAATTGGTAATTTAATAAAGATCGCATTATAGCGTAAAATAAGCTTTTTTGTATCATACGCTTAAACTTTATATTATAATAAGAGACAAACACACCTACCAAAATTAAGGCATTGATTTTAGATTATGGCAAACGAACGCTCCAAATTAGCTTTTAAAAAGACTTTCCCTGTCTTTAAACGCTTTTTGCAATCCAAAGACTTAGCCCTTGTGGTCTTTGTGATAGCGATTTTAGCGATCATTATCGTGCCGTTACCGCCTTTTGTGTTGGATTTTTTACTCACGATTTCTATCGCGCTATCGGTGTTGATTATTTTAATTGGGCTTTATATTGACAAGCCTACTGATTTTAGCGCTTTCCCCACTTTATTGCTCATTGTAACCTTATACCGCTTGGCTTTAAATGTCGCCACCACTAGAATGATTTTAACCCAAGGCTATAAAGGGCCTAGCGCGGTGAGCGATATTATCACAGCGTTTGGGGAATTTAGCGTGAGCGGGAATTATGTGATTGGGGCGATTATCTTTAGTATTTTAGTGCTAGTGAATTTATTAGTGGTTACTAATGGCTCTACTAGGGTTACTGAAGTGAGAGCGCGATTCGCTCTAGACGCTATGCCAGGAAAGCAAATGGCGATTGATGCGGATTTAAATTCAGGGCTTATTGATGATAAGGAAGCCAAAAAACGGCGGGCCGCTCTAAGCCAAGAAGCGGATTTTTATGGCGCGATGGATGGCGCGTCTAAATTCGTCAAAGGCGATGCGATCGCTTCTATCATCATCACGCTTATTAATATCATTGGAGGGTTTTTAGTGGGCGTGTTTCAAAGGGATATGAGCTTGAGCTTTAGCGCTAGCACTTTCACTATCCTAACCATTGGCGATGGGCTTGTAGGGCAAATCCCTGCCTTAATCATTGCGACAGCGACCGGTATTGTCGCCACTCGCACCACGCAAAACGAAGAAGAAGATTTTGCTTCCAAACTCATCACACAGCTCACCAATAAAAGCAAAACTTTAGTGATTGTGGGAGCGATTTTATTGCTTTTTGCAACCATTCCTGGACTCCCTACCTTTTCTTTAGCGTTTGTAGGGACACTCTTTTTATTCATCGCATGGCTGATTAGCAGGGAGGGAAAGGACGGGTTGCTCACCAAATTAGAAAATTATTTGAGTCAAAAATTCGGCTTGGATTTGAGCGAAAAACCCCACAGCTCCAAAATCAAACCCCACACCCCCACCACAAAAACTAAAACCCAAGAAGAGCTTAAAAGAGAAGAAGAGCAAGCCATTGATGAAGTGTTAAAAATTGAATTTTTAGAACTGGCTTTAGGCTATCAGCTCATTAGTTTAGCGGACATGAAACAAGGGGGCGATTTGTTAGAAAGGATTAGGGGTATTAGAAAAAAGATAGCGAGCGATTATGGCTTTTTGATGCCACAAATTAGAATCAGGGATAACTTACAGCTCCCCCCAACGCATTATGAAATCAAGCTTAAGGGCATTGTGATTGGTGAGGGCATGGTGATGCCAGACAAGTTTTTAGCCATGAATACCGGTTTTGTGAATAAAGAAATTGAAGGCATTCCCACTAAAGAGCCGGCTTTTGGAATGGACGCTTTATGGATTGAAACTAAAAATAAAGAAGAAGCCATTATTCAAGGCTATACTATTATTGATCCAAGCACCGTTATTGCGACGCACACCAGCGAATTAGTGAAAAAATACGCTGAAGATTTTATCACTAAAGATGAAGTGAAATCCCTTTTAGAGCGCTTGGCTAAAGACTATCCTACGATTGTAGAAGAGAGTAAAAAAATCCCTACCGGTGCGATCCGCTCGGTCTTGCAAGCCTTGTTGCATGAAAAAATCCCCATTAAAGACATGCTCACTATTTTAGAAACGATTACCGATATTGCCCCATTGGTTCAAAACGATGTGAATATCTTAACCGAACAAGTGAGGGCGAGACTTTCTAGGGTGATCACTAACGCTTTTAAATCTGAAGACGGGCGTTTGAAATTTTTAACCTTTTCTACCGATAGCGAACAATTTTTGCTTAATAAATTGCGAGAAAATGGCACTTCTAAGAGCCTGCTACTCAATGTGAGCGAATTGCAAAAACTCATTGAAGGGGTCTCTGAAGAGGCCATGAAAGTCTTGCAAAAAGGGATCGCTCCGGTGATTTTGATTGTAGAGCCTAATTTAAGAAAAGCTCTTTCTAATCAAATGGAGCAGGCCAGGATTGATGTGGTCGTGCTAAGCCATGCGGAATTAGATCCTAACTCTAATTTTGAAGCTTTAGGCACGATCCACATTAACTTTTAATTTAATTTATTAAAATAAAAAAGGAGAATGATGCAAGTTTACCACCTTTCACACATTGATTTAGACGGCTATGCATGCCAGCTTGTTTCAAAACAATTTTTTAAAAATATCCAATGCTATAACGCTAATTACGGGCGTGAAGTCTCAGCGAGAATTTATGAAATTTTAAACGCAATCGCTCAATCTAAAGAGAGTGAATTCCTTATTTTGATTAGCGATTTGAATTTGAATTTAAACGAAGCGCAGTATTTGCAGGATAAAATCCAAGAACACCGCTTGCAAAATAAAAACATTCAAATCCAGCTTTTGGATCACCATATCAGCGGTAAAGAAGTGGCTGAGAGTTTCCATTGGTATTTTTTAGACACGAACCGTTGCGCGACTAAAATCGTGTATGAATTTTTGAAAAAGCATTACGCTCTTTTAGAGCCAAAAAACACAATATGGCTAGAGCCTTTGGTGGAAATGGTCAATTCTGTGGATATTTGGGACACGCAGGGTTATGGTTTTGAATTAGGCAAGGTGTGTATGCGCATGATTAACCAAAGCTCTGAATTGAATCGTTTCATGTTTGATGATGAAAACCGCAACTATAAATTAAAGCTTTTAGAAGAAGTTAAAAACTATTTGTTTTTAGAAAATGCCCCTGTAGCCTATGATAACGATTTGTTCAGGCTTAAAAAAATCGCTTTAGGGGGCGACCCTAATACGGAAACGATGGACAATATCTCTTCAAATGCGCAAACGCATTTGCTCTCTTTAAAAAAGCATGATTGCAGCGTTTATTACCAGGATAAAAAAGGGTTTTTAAGTTATTCTATGGGGGGTATTAGCGTGTTGGCTAACCTTTTTTTAACGCAAAATCCGGATTTTGATTTTTATATAGATGTGAACGCTAAAGGGAATGTGAGCTTAAGAGCGAATGGGAATTGCGATGTGTGCGAACTCAGTCAAATGTGTTTTAATGGGGGCGGGCATAGGAATGCGAGCGGAGGCAAGATTGATGGCTTTAGGGAGAGTTTCAATTATAGGGATATTAAAGAACAAATTGAAGAAATCTTCAATAACGCTTAAAACTAAAGTTAGCTGTTTGTAAAAAGCGTTGGTTATAAAAACTAAGAGTTTAAAACTCTTTTTGATAAGGTTTAAAAATTTTCATCCCATCGTTTTATAGCAAAAACTCATTTCTTTAAGGATAGAAGATATTTTAAAACAACTTCTCTCCCTATAAACCTCCAACTAACCCCCATAACCCCCAAAAGAGCGCTTAAAAATCCATCGCTTGATTAAAATCAAGCTCTTTTAATCATTTGATTGTAAAGAATGTTTTTAGCATTCTTTAAGTTTTATGGTCAATATTTGACAGAGCCAAAGTTTGCATTTTTGTGTCAAGACTTGACAAGTTAGTCTAATTTTGCTACTTATAAGTCTAACATCTACTGCTCCTTTTGTTAATGTTAGACTTCTTAAATGTTAAAATTCGCATCTCCCCCATAGCCATCAATAAGCACAACAAACTCCCTATGGGGGATTTGTTTAACTATGATAACCACTACAAGACAAAATCTACACCGCCTTATCATCAGCGAGCGGCCTTGTTTTATAGCTATCTAATTCTAACAAAGAAACATTATTGTTTTTAGCCGATAAGGGTTTAACCAAAATACCCTACCAATCGCAGATAAAATGATCATGCTCCTAGCTAAACACCAACTTGATATGAGTGTCTCTACTATCGTTATTAAAATATTTGATTTTACCCACCCCACACCCTCATTCTAATCTATTTTTAGCAAAAAGAATTTATTCCTCACACGCCGGTTTTGGGTAACAAAAACGATAGCCTCTGCGCCTTACAGTTTCAACCGTGGAAATCCCCAAAGGTTTATCCATTTTTTGGCGGATTTGATTGATAGCCACTTCAATGACATTAGGGGTAACCATTTCAGGCTCTTCCCAAATAGCGTCTAAAAGCTGTTCTTTGGAGACGATCTGATCCCTATGTCTGGCAAGATGGGTGAGCACTTCAAAGGGCTTCCCTTTAACTTCAACTTCACGCCCCTTGTAAATAATCTTTTCTTCATCAGGGCTAATGGTCAAATCCCCAATTTCAATCACATTAGAGCCCCAAAACCTCAAACGAGCCTCAATCCTTGCGACTAAAGCTTTAATGCTGCGGTAAGGCTTGGCGATATAATCGTCCGCACCCTGCTCAAACGCATGGACTTCTTCTTCGCTTGTAGGGTTATCAGAAGAAACTAAAACAACAATAGAAGAATGCTTTTCCTTGATTCTAGAAACAAAACTTAAAGCGTTTTTATCGCTAACCATAACTAAGTCGTAATTCCTAATATCCATAAGATATTCCCCATCCTCTAAACTCTCTGTTACATCAGCCATAAAGCCTTTAATATTTAAGCCTTTTTCAATTTCTCCACCCAAAACAGAATTTTTTTCAATCAGTAGAACGCGCATGGTGTATGACTCCTGCATTTAAGAGTAATTCAATCACTGATTATATCATAATTTTAAATTAGTTTAAGAAAATATTAATAAAAGTTATCGCTTGATCAAAATCAAGCCCTTGGTTATTGGTTGTAAAAAATGCCTTTGAGCGTTTTTATGGATAATTTTTAAAATCATTTACTAAAAATCACCATTTTATTGTATAATTACAATTCCAACCATTCCTTATGGTTTGGTTGGCACCGCTTAAGATTGAAGGGTCACCTCCCCCTCCTTTCCCTTTGTCTTGGCGGTTGTTTTTTTAATCCTTGTTTAGTCCTTATTTTTAACCGCTTGATTACGATTTTAAGATTTTGTTTGACTAAGCTTGATTTTTAGGTAAAAGCCTAAGGCATGCGATCTCGCTAGGGGCTAAAAACCTTAAAGGAACGCCCCAATACCCTGCCCCACTGCTCACGTAAATTTGAGTGGTGCCGCTGTGCTTGTATAAACCATATAAATAAGTTTGCGCTAACTTGACTAAAAGGCTAAAGGGAAAGATTTGCCCTGCATGGGTATGCCCTGAAAGCACTAGATCTATAGAGTGGCTTTCTTTGACGCTTCTAATTTGTTTGGGCTGGTGGGCCAAAAGGATCGTGGGCTTACTACTATCACGCTTTTTTAACGCCTCATCAATATTGGGGGCAAAATTTTGATGCTTCCTTGCGAAATAATCATACACACCGCACAAATTGATCCCCCCTAAATGCACGCACTCATTCCCTAAAATCGTCAAATTAAGCGTGTCAAGAAACGATAAAATCGGCTCTATGCCATGATAATACTCATGATTTCCTGGCACATAAAAAGTGCCATGCGTGCTTTTAAGGTTGTTTAAAGGCAGTAAAAAAGATTTGACTTTTTCAATGTTTTCATCCACTAAATCCCCCCCAATCAGCACCATATCCACTTCTTTTTGATTGACTTCTTCTACAATGTAATCAACAAAATCTTTTTGCAACAAACTCCCCACATGCATGTCTGTGAGTAAAATAATCTTTAATTCTTTATCCAGCTTGTCTAAATAAATAGGGGTTTCTTTGATTTTAGGGCGGGCCAACCCTTCATAAAATCCGCGCCAAAAATACCCTAATAACGCCAGATAAAACCCTAACTTTAAAAAGTTTTTTAAACCTTTACGCCTTGAAGGTAAGAAATCTATTTTTTCTATGGAGTAGGAAAACCCGTAAAAACTCAAAGAAAAAACAAACACAATAAAAGACACAAACGAACATGCTGAAGTCAAAACAAACAAATGGCTAGGCATAATATTTCTATAAAAAGCAAAAGCCACCTCGCCTACGCTCAAAAGGATAAAAAACCATAAATAAGCGTGTTGAGAGATTTTCTTTAAGGTTAAAAACGACTTCAACATCCTAAAAGAACTATAATTCAAAAGACACAAAACCAATAAAAACGCTATGGAGATCAGCATACCACCCTTTTTGTAGTCATAATGTTCTACTATATTAGCATATTAACGCTAATATCCCCTTTAGGTTTCATCGTGCTATTTCCTTTTTTATCAGTCTCAATCCACACAGAAAGAGAAAAGTATCCCTCCCTTTAAAAAGAGTGTGAGTTTGGATACAATAATAAAAAATGCGCTTAAAACCATGAAAAAGGAGATGCGATGCAATTAGACGAAGATTTAGAATTCGCTAAAAAAATCTTTAACCCTAACAGAGCGTTTGCCAAGCAAGCCAGGATTAAAAACATGTGCGAATATAGAGATTTAGTGCATGAAGCCAATGAAGATTATGAACATTTTTGGGGCGAGTTAGCCAAGCAAAAACTCACATGGTTTAAACCTTTTGATAAGGTTTTAAACAGCGATAACGCCCCTTTTTTCAAATGGTTTGAAAACGGCAAAATCAATGTTTCTTACAATTGCATAGACAGGCATTTAAAAGACAAAAAAAATAAAGTGGCGATCATTTTTGAAGGGGAAATGGGGGATTATAATGTCATCACTTACAGAAAACTCCACTCTGAAGTCAATAAAACAGCCAACCTTTTAAAAAACGAATTCAATGTCAAAAAAGGCGATAGAGTCATTATCTATATGCCTATGATTGTAGAAAGCGTTTATATGATGCTCGCATGCGCTAGGATTGGAGCGATCCATAGCATCGTTTTTGCTGGGTTTAGCCCTGAAGCCTTGAGGGATAGGATCAACGACGCTCAAGCTAAATTAGTTATCACAGCGGACGGGACTTTTAGAAAAGGCAAACCTTACATGCTCAAGCCAGCCCTTGACAAGGCTCTAGAAAATAACGCCTGCCCTAGCGTGGAAAAAGCGCTCATTGTGATACGAAACGCCAAAGAGATTGATTATGTGAGAGGGCGCGATTTTGTCTATAATGAAATGGTCAATTACCAATCCGATAAATGCGAACCTGAAATGATGGACTCTGAAGATCCTTTATTCTTGCTCTATACAAGCGGATCAACCGGGAAACCTAAAGGCGTTCAACACAGCAGTGCGGGGTATTTGCTATGGGCGCAAATGACGATGGAGTGGGTTTTTGATATTAGAGATAACGATAATTTTTGGTGCACCGCTGATATTGGTTGGATCACAGGGCACACTTATGTGGTTTATGGGCCTTTAGCTTGTGGGGCGACGACTTTGATACTAGAAGGCACGATGTCTTATCCGGATTATGGGAGATGGTGGAGGATGATAGAAGAATACCGCGTGGATAAATTCTACACTTCCCCCACCGCTATAAGAATGTTGCATGCTAAAGGCGAAAACGAACCTTTAAAGTATAATTTAGAATCGCTCAAAGTTTTAGGAACGGTGGGAGAGCCCATTAACCCTACGGCATGGAAATGGTTTTATGAAAAAATCGGTAACTCAAAATGCAGTATCGTGGATACTTGGTGGCAAACAGAAACAGGCGGGCATATCATCAGCCCTTTACCGGGAGCTACGCCTATAAGGGCCAGCTGTGCAACTTTACCTTTGCCTGGAATCCATGCAGAAGTTTTAAACGAAGACGGCACCAAAACAAAGCCTGGAGAGCAAGGGTTTTTATGCATCACTAAGCCATGGCCTTCTATGGTAAGAAACATTTGGGGCGATGAAAAACGATACATTGATAGCTATTTTTCTCAGATCAAGTTGAATGGGGAATATGTCTACCTCTCTGGAGATGGCGCTATCGTGGATGAAAACGGATACATCACTATTATTGGGCGCACAGATGATATTGTGAATGTGAGTGGGCATAGGATTGGCACGGCTGAAGTGGAGAGCGCTATTTCTAAACATGAAATGGTGGTTGAATGCGCAGTAGTGGGTATCCCTGATACGATTAAAGGAGAGGGCTTGTTTGCGTTTGTGGTGCTGTGCGATGGGGCTAAATGCAATCTTGGCGAGAGTTTAGAATTGTTAAAAGAAATGAATCATATCTTATCCGTTGAAATTGGAAAGATCGCTAAATTAGACAATGTCATGTATGTGCCGGGTTTGCCTAAAACCAGGAGCGGGAAAATCATGAGAAGGCTTTTGAAATCTATCGCCAAAAAAGAGCCCATCACTCAAGATTTAAGCACGCTAGAAGATGTGAATGTGGTCAAAGAAATAATGAGTATCGTTCAAATGGAAGAGTGAAATCTAAAAAATGCTTTTTGGAGTTTTTTAGCTAAATAATAAGAGTCAATTTTAATCAAGCATCTCTTATAGAGTGCAGAAACGCTACCGTTTCGCGTTATTTCACCACTCAAAAAGCGTTTTAACTTTCTTTAAATCTTTATATTCCACGCTTTTGATAGCGTGATTCTCTAATTCAAAATCCGCGCTCCAATCGTTAGCGTCTTTAAGGACAGCTTGAAAGCTTTCTTTATTGATGAGTTTGACTTCCACTTTTTCGCCTAAAGAAAGCTTGAAGTGTTTGGGGGTTTTAAGCGTTCTTTCTAACCCCATAGAGCTCACTTCTAAAATATAAGCGTCTTGAATAAAATCGCACACATCTAATAAGGGCGAAATCACCTCGCTCACTTGTTGGCAAATGTCCAAACTAACCGCCCCATTAGGGTTTTTAAGGCTCACCCTTAAAACATGCTGCTCGTTTTCTTTAACCAAACTCACATCATAAAGCAAGTATCCCAAACTTTCAATCACGCCCTCTATTTTCTCTTCTATTTTTTTAGTCATTATCTTTCCCTTTAGCGATTTCATTGAATATGGCGTCTAGGCGGAGCTGCTTTTCTAAACTATTGTCTGAAACAAAACTGAGTTTTGGGCATTTAAACCACCCGCTCGCTTGCAAAACAAATTGCCTGATCAAACCTTCAGCTTTTTTCAATTTAGAAAGGATTTTATGATCTGATGAAAGCACAAACACATAAGCGTGGTGTTTCCCTTTAGAGCATTCCACTTTAGTAACGCTTAAAGAATTCAACTCGCCATCATTCAAGCTCGCTAAAGCTTCTTGCAGTAATTCTAAAAGATTGGATTCTAAGCGTTCTTTATGAGCGTTCATTAGAGGGTTCTTTTTTTATGGATTTCTTTATAGGTTTCAAACACATCGCCCACTTTAATTTCATTATAATTTTCTAACATGATCCCGCACTCATAGCCCTTAGAAACTTCTTTCACATCGTCTTTAAAGCGTTTCAAAGAAAGGATTTCGCCGGTATGAATCACCACGCCATCCCTAATCAAACGCGCCTTAATGCCACGAGCGATCACCCCATCGCTCACCACACAACCGGCTATCGTGCCTACTTTAGGGATATTAAAGGTTTCCCTCACTTCCGCTTGTCCGGTATGCTCTTCTTCAATGATAGGACTCATCAAGCCCAACAACAGCGATCGCATTTCTTCAATCAAGGCATAAATCACCGTGTAAGTTTTAATGCTCACGTTGTATTCTTTAGCCTTATTTTTCACATTACCGGTGGGGCGGATATTAAAGCCCAAAATCACCGCATGCTCACTGCTAGAGACTAGGCTCAAATCATTCTCAGTAATGCCCCCCACCCCTGAGTGGATCACTTGGATCGCCACTTCTTCGTTATTAAGCTCTAACAAACTGTTTTTAATGGCTTCTAAACTTCCTTGCGTATCCGCTTTAATGACTACAGGAATGTTTTTTAATTCCTTATTGGCGACCATTTCTGAAAGCTCATCAAAAGACACTTTAGTACTTTTACTCAAGGCTTTTTGGCGTAAATAAGTCGCCCTCTTTTGAGCCTGCAAGCGCGCGATGGAATCGTTTTCTACCCCTATTAAAACAGATCCCGCAGGCGGCACTTCGCTCAAGCCTGTGATGAGAGCCACCATAGAGGGTTTTAAACTTTGAATGCTCTTGCCTTGATCGTCAGTCATGGTTCTTACTTTACCAAACGCCGTTTCGGCAAAAAAGCTATCCCCCACGCTCAAAGTCCCGCTTTGGACAATCACCGTGGCTACTGCCCCACGCCCTTTTTCCACGCTCCCTTCTAAAACAACCGCTCTAGCGCTGCCCTCTTCTATGGCTTTTAATTCCATAATATCCGCTTGGATAAGAATGGTTTCTAATAAATTGTCAATGCCATCGCCCGTTTTAGCTGAAACAGGGATAAACTCATGCTCTCCGCCCCAATCCACAGGGTTATAACCAAGCTCAGCGCATTCGGCTTTGAGTTTGTCCGGATTCACATTAGGCTTATCCATTTTATTCATCGCAAAAATCACAGGCACATTAGCGGCCTTTGCATGCTCTAACGCTTCAATAGTCTGCTGCTTCACGCCATCATCAGCCGCTATCACAATCACTGCAATATCTGTAACTTGAGCCCCACGATTACGCATCTGGCTAAAGGCTTCATGCCCTGGGGTGTCAATGAAAGACACCCATTTGTTATTTTTTTCTACCATGTAAGCGCCAATGTGCTGAGTGATCCCCCCAGCTTCCGTGTGAGCGACTCTTTTATCACGGATTTTATCTAATAGTGAAGTTTTGCCATGATCAACATGCCCCATGATAGTAACCACAGGCGGGCGCTCTTTTTTCACCCCCTCTAGCACTTCTTCTACTTCAAATTCTTCTAAGGTGTTTTGAACAGAAATTTCTAAATGGAACTCTTCGGCTAAAATCTCTATGCTATCCTTATCCAAAAAGTCGTTTTTAGTTACCATAAGCCCTAAATTAAAGAGGGTTTTAATCACATCAGCCAGATTCAAATTCGCTTTTTGCGCGAATTCATAGACGCGCACTTCTTCAGGGATTGCAATCGCGCTTTGGATCACTTTTTGGCTGTTATCGTTACGAAATGCACGCTTTTTCTTGGATTGTCGTTTGATCCCGCTTTCATTCATCCAAGGGTTTTTTCTTTGGACGCGCACCCTGTCGTTGATGTTTTGGCGGATTTCTTTTTCTTCTTCTTCCTTATTGAGATTATCTTGTTCATGCAAATCAAACAATAAGATTTCATCGGTTTCATCATCATAAATATCATTGCCCTTAAAATCCCTCGCATCGCTCAAATCAATTTTATGGGATTTGTTGTTTTTGGCTGTGGGGGTGGGTTTGGGCTTACTGGGTTTTTTGGCTTTTTTAGCCTCTTGCTTGTCTTTTTCTTGCCATTCTTTTTTAATGTCTTCAAAAATAGCCGCCGCACTTTGAGTGGGTTTTTTGCTTTCTGTTACGCTGTTTTCACTTTCATTTTCTGTTTCATCGTTGCGTTTAATCACCCTAAAACCGGTGCGTCTTTTAATGTTTTCATGGCGTTTGATCTCTTGCTCTTGCTTTTTAACTTCGCTGATTTCTTTTTTAGCGTTATTGGTGCTGTTAGCGTTGCTTTGGGTGAGCTTGTTTAGGGCTTCTCGGCTTTTTTGGATCTCTTGGAGCTTTTGCTTGGCTTTTTCTATTTGAGAATGGCTAACCGCTTTAGGGGTGCTTTCTACAGGGGGCGTTTGGTTTTCAAAAGTATTGACAATCTCTATCCCTCCTTTTTTTTTGGCAATGGGCGTGGGAGCTTCTTTTTTCTTTTCTTTAGTTTTTTTGGGCTTTGGCTGGCTTTTTGTTTCTTCTTTTTTAGGCGTTTTGGAAACTTTTTTGTTAAGGGGTTTGGGCGTTTGGGCCGTATTCAAATCATCTTTATTGTCTTGTTCAGGATTTTTAGCGGGTTGATTGGCTTGTATTTGTTCTTTAATGCCATCCACAATGTATTTGTATAGCTTGCCGGCCTGCTCTGGGGTCATTTTAGAATTTGTCTTAAGCTCTAAACCAATGTCTTTGGCTTGCTCGATCACATTTTTAAGCTCTTTTTGGGTCTTACCAAGCTCGGCTAAAAATTCTTTTAAATCAACCATACCACTCATGCTATGCTTCTCTCCTTAATCCAAGTAATGATATTTTTAACATCTTTTGGGGCGTTCTTTATTTTTGAAACCGCTTTCAACAACTTTTTTTCTCCATTTTTCAAACAATTTCCACACACATAAAAACTACGGCCTGTGCCATCAAATTCCATGATTTGATTTTCAAAGCTTTTCAAGCGCAACAAATCCTTTTGGGGTTGGCGCATTCTGCACGCCACACACATGCGGATTTTAATTTCAGTCTTTCTCAATAAGGACTCCATCATTGTCAAAATCTAAAACCGCTACCCTAAATTTAGGGAATTTCTTGCTCAAAACCTGCTTTAATTTAGGGGCGTCTTCTTCATAACACATGTTAAAAAACGACGAACCGCTCCCTGAAAGCGTGCTCATTAAGGCGTTATTTTCTAAAGCGAGCTTTTGGATCGCAAACAACACGGGATAAGTTTGCATGCGCTTATATTGATGCATCCTGTCTTTAGAACAACAACGCAACAAGTCCCACTTCCCCTGCACAATCGCCATCGTCATCAAACTCGCATGCGAAAGGTTAAACACGCTTTCTTGCACGCTGTAACGCTTGGGCAAGAGGTGGCGGGATTGCTTGGTAGAAATGGCCCTATTAGGGATCACCATCACCGCTTTTAAAAAAGAAGGGATTTTGGTTTTTAAACTTATCACTTTCTTCTTTTCCACAAACGCTGCATTATACCCCCCAAACACTGCTGGGGTGATATTATCCGGGTGGTTTTCATAAATTAAAGCGGTATTGACAATGTTTTCTCTATCAAAAGCAAACCCTAAAAACGCAAACGCTGAAGCGACCGCCCCCACAATCATCGCCGAGCTAGACCCCATGCCCCTTGTAATAGGGACTTTATTATGCAATAAAAATTTAAATGAGCCGTCATTCCCATGCTTTTTTAAAATCTCATAAAACACTTTAGTGAAGATATTGTTGGTTAAGAATTTAGGGATCCCCTCACCCTCCCCAACCAATTTCACCGCATGGAAGCTGCTAGGCTCAATAAAAAAACGATTGCGTAAATTCAAGCTCAAACCCAAGCAATCAAAACCGGGGCCTAAATTCGCACTTGTTGCAGGAACACTCACTACCAAATTTTAAACCCCTATTGTTGATACCCTTTCATTTTTAAAACTAGCATTATACACTAAATAGGAGGCAAAATGTAAAACGGCGTGTTCAATTGGGTGAATTTGTCTTTCTCTAAAAAAGAGGGCAGCATGAAATCTTTTGGCACAATTTTCAAATCCTTAAAATCGCTCAAGCTTTCCCTTTCTTTTGAAACAAAGTATTTATTGGCATACGCCAAAATGGGCGTGTTGTCGTTAAAATCAAAGCCTGTGGTTGAATAGAGTTCAAAGTCATGGATTAAAGCCAAAGTGTGTAAGAAAACATGCGTGAGCTTTAAGCTAGTGAAACTCCCTGGCCCTTTAGCGTAATAAACCCCCTTAATCGCCGGTAAAGTAGGGTTTTTAAAATCTTTGAATAATTGCGAAAAAACTCCCACTAAAGCTTCGCTTGTTTTTAGTTTGGAAGTGTAAGAAGTGCATAAAAAATTGTTTTGATACACCCCAAGCAAGACTCTCTCGCCTAAAGAGATAAGCACTAAATCCAATTCCAAAAAATAAGCCCTAAATTCAGGATTAAGCGAAAGCCTTTTGCAACGCAAATTCTTTGACTGGATCCGAAGCGATCAAAACTTCATAATTTTTAGCATCCGCTAAAATGGCTTTAACCAGCATAGAATTGAGCTTGTGGCTACCTGAAAAAGAAGTGTATTTGCCCATCACAGGCATGCCTAAGACCATCAGATCCCCCATAGCGTCCAAAATCTTGTGGCACACGAATTCCTTTTCGCATCTCAAGCCCTCTTTATTCAAAATGCTGTTTTCATCTAGCACGATGCAATTATTCAAGCTCCCCCCTTTAGCCAAACCAATGGATCGCAAGTAATTCACTTCTTGCAAAAACCCAAAGGTGCGAGCTTTAGCGACTTGCTCTTTGTAAGCGGTTTTACTAAAGACGAAATGATGGGCTTGCTTAGCGATAACCGGATGGTTAAAATCAATCGTGAAATTCAAAGAAAGCTGGCTGTCTGGCTCAATTTTAACGAATTTATCGCCCTCTCTAACCTCAACGGCTTGCTTGATTTCCATCACCTTTTTAGGAGCGTCCAATTCTTTAACCCCCGCTTCATCTAAAAGCATGCAATAAGTCAAAGCACTCCCATCCATGATAGGGATTTCTTCGTTATCCACAGAGATCTTAAGATTATCAATGCCATACGCATGAACAGCCGAAAGCAAATGCTCAATCGTAGAAATTCTAGCGTTATCCTTACCCAACACGGTTGCCATTTTGGTATCCACGATGTTTTCAGATTTTAAGGGGAGCTTCACGCCCAAATCAGAGCGGTAAAAAACAATGCCTTGATTTTCTCCTAAAGGCTCTAAAACAAGCTTCACAGGAACGCCCTTGTGTAAGCCTATCCCTACTAATTCCACAGAGTGGTTAATGGTTGTTTGTTTCATAATACTTCCTTTATGTCTAGTATATCGTCATTTTTAGTGATTATTTTAATATTTTTATTTACTAAAAACCGTTCAACCTCTTTTAAAGACAAAATTTTATTTTGAAAAACGATTTGAGCGCTCTTGACTTCTTTTAAAATCAAGCACTCTCCAAAGCACACAATCGCCCCTTCGCAAACCCCATAAACCGACACACAGCCCTCTGAAATAATCTTCGCCCCATTGTGGATATTACCCAAAAAAATAAGGTGGTTAGCGCTATAAATCTCTTCCCCGCTCCTGATATTACGCTCATAAATCGTTGTTTTAGGTTCTGTTTTAGAATGATTGGGTGTTGGATGATTGGTTTCTTCTTTTAAAGACATGGTTTTGATATGACGTCCGTTTAAAGCGCGATTCGTTTCTAAAAACAAAAGCTGGTGTTTGTGCAAAACGGCTTTGACTTCTGGTTCAATATCGTATTTAAAAATAATAAGAAAATATTGCAAAAGGGCATGGTTTTTTTCTAAAAATTCCATGACCGCCTCAGGCTCTTGCTTTTCAATTTCAAACGCATGCACGTTTTTTTGATTCGTTTTTAACATGACTATCCTTTCATTAAAAGCCGTTTGGCTTGCTCTATGGGGGCAATGATATTGGTTTTTATCCATTGCTCATTAAGCCATTCATTGGGCCGGACAAAAACCCCTTGCAAAAGCACCCCTAAATGCAACCCGCTCCCTAATTTCAAACCACTACTCCCCACGCTTTCATCATCTTTTAAATGCGCTAAAAAAACGCACAAACCTAACCCATAGCAATTGATTAAACTATTACCATAAAAATCTAATTCCCCCTTAAAAACCCTCTCCACCGATGGATCAAACGCTAAAGATAAATCCTTACTGGGTATCAAATCCACCCCTAAATGCAAGAATTTAAACAACACCTGATTATCCTTTAAGAGACGCCGATTTTCTAAAAAATTGCTTATCATTTTAAAAGGCCCATTCAAAGGTTTTAGCGCTTGAAAATGGGAAAAATCCTTACCAAAATCCCCTTGCTCTAAAGCGATTTTTTGGATTTTTTCTAAATCTTTTAAGCGCGCGTTGGAAAACATTTCTAATAAAGTTTGCTCAGTGTGATTTTGAAATTTTTCTTGCTTTGCAATCTTATCCTTTAAGGCGCTTAAATCTATCTCTTTTCCCCTCACATGACGGGTTTTTCGTTTGAACAATAAAGGGGTGGTATTAGAGTTATAGGCTTTATCTTTAGCGACAATGAACGCCTTAAAATCCTTATTTTTATAAGACCAAGGCACTAAAGCGATAAAAACATTACGCTGCTTGAATTCTACAAGCCTGAACGCTTTAAAATCCTTTTTTTTGACGCGCACAAACGCTTGAGACAAATTCTTATCCAAAGCTTCAAAGACAACTATCGTGCTCCCTCCATAAGCGATGCTTGGGGAACGAGATAAAATCGTGATTGAGGGTTTTATCGTATCAACACACACTTCTTGTTTGAAAGACGCCTTATTGCCATTGAAAAAATTAGCATAGCTCCAATCACTAGCTTGAATTTCATATAAAAGGCACTTGTCTTCTAACCCCATGATTTCAGGCTTGATCAAAGGCACTTCTAAAGACTTGGGTTTATCCAATACCAAATTTTCTTTTTCATATAAGATCAAATTATCTTGCGTGGTTACTTTTAAATCGTAGCGTTTGATGCCCTTTGGGGCTGCTATTTTAATCTTAATGGGTTTTTTTAGATCCCAAAAAAGCGCTTCATTATTGTCATTGAGCGCATCCTCTTCGCTATTCAAACTAAAACTTAAAGCTTTGGGTTTTGTGATTAAAGCGTTAAAAATCAAATAACCCCCTAAAATCAAAACGACTAACGCTAAAATTTTAAACCTTAACTCCAAAATCAAGCCTCAAAAAATGAACGCATAATTCACTAATAAAAAACTGGATCGCTTGAACTGGTTGTTAGCTGAAATCAACAATCGTTCATCATCTTCTTTATTGTGATAAACCGCTCCCTCTTCTACTCCCATCCTCAAATAGCCAATCGGTAATTTTGCGCCAATCTCTAAGCGGTGTTTCCTATAAAGCGTTAAACTCACGCCCACATTAAAAGTGTAATCCACTTCAATCAAAGATTTCCATAAAAAATTAGGGCTTGAATAGCCCCCCACCACCAAATCCCTCCCGTTTTGATTAGGCTTATCTTGATAAAGCATAAGCCCTATCCCAAAACCTGCATAAACGCCTAAAAAATGCTTTTTAGTCTTAAAATCTAAAGGCATATCAAACAACAAATCCGTATTCATAGCCCCTAAAATATAAAAAAACGAGCCCACAGGTTGCTTGCTTGCATCCTCTTTTAACACCCCTCCCCCAAGCAATAAATCCCCATAAAATCGTGTCCCAAAATAAGGCACGAAGTATTTTTGATACCCGAATTTAGCGCTAATCATAGAAACAGGAGAGTTAATATTGATATTGTTTTTAAACGCGCTAGGGGCATTTGCACCGTATCTGTCTAACATTTCCCCTTGATAAGACAAGTTAAGTTCCCCATAAGCATACCCACCCCCTAAAAAAACCCCACTCTTATCATCGGCTATGGAAAAAGATTTGAGTAATTTTTTTCTTTTCTTTGAAGAAATCTTTGGGTAAGTTCGCTCTAAATATTCTTCTTCAAACTTATCCTTATCCATCTCTTTGGGCGAAACCCCTTTTTCGGTGAGCTGTTGCTTTAAATGGTTTATTTTTTCGTCTAATTGTTGGTTTTCTTCTTCTAAATTGTCATAATCTGTCGCTTGAAGTCCTATAATGAACGCTAGATAAACTAACCAGTATTTGAGTTTCAACCCTTGAGCCTTTACAATAAATAGTTGTAACTAATATAATAAATATTAGTGCTTTTAAAATAATATAAAAAGGTTTGCGAAGTTTCTTTTAAGGGAGGCATTTTTAAGGCTAATTCAAAGCGGTGTCTGAGGTTAAGCGTCATGCTCACCCCTAAATTTAGCACTAATCCAAAAGCGTTAGGCTGTGAATACCCTTTAACCTCTTTTAAATTTTGATACATCCCATTCCACCCCACTCCAACGCCTCCAAATATCCCTAACGCAAACCTTTTTTCTTTGTCAATAGGCTTATCCATCAACAAATCAATATTCAAGCTTGCGGTTTGATAAGAGGCTAAAGAATCGCTTTTAAACCCTTTCATCGCCCCCCCTAAATATTCCCCATAAAAGCGTAAGGCGCTAATCCCGTTAGCAAAATACTTTTGATACCCGCTCCTTAAGCCATACAACAAAGGAGAAGCTTGAATATTGTTTAAAGGTTCAAAGCTCTCATAAGATCGGGCGTTAGGATGAGCGTTAATCCCTATATCGCCAAGGATTACGCCTATAAAAAAACCGCTCTTATTTTTAGCCATTTGCTGGAATAAGATGGCTTCATTTTTTTCATGCAATTCCCCTTTGAGCATGTAAAGCTGGCGTTTTTTCTTATGGATTTCTTCAAGCAGGCTTTTTTCATCAATATTCTTTTTAACTTCCTTGTTTTCTTCAAACTCTAGCGTTTGGGCGCGTTTTTCTTCCAAAAGAATGGGAGCGTCTTTAGAGGTATTTTCTTTAATCATGTTTTCTTCAGTCATACTCTCTTGAGTCGTATTTTCTTCAGCGTGCAAGCCCAACATAAAACCAAAGCATAAAATGAGATTTCTTATTTTTTTAGAACACATATTGATACCCAATGCTTGCTATAGCTCCCCACCAAGTCTCTTTTGAAGAATTAGATTGCAAAAAAGGGAAATTATTCAAAATTTTAAATTCAAATTCAATGCGGTTTTTTTCTAATACCGTTAGAGCCAATCCTGCGTTAAAAGACATCCCCCATTCCGCCGTATAATTCACCCCATGCGCTACAACCCCTAAACCTAAACCCATATACCCCCCCATATAAAGGTATTTCCCCACAAAGGGCAAAGGAAAGTCTAATAAAAAATCCCCATTCAGCATGACCGATTGAAACCCCACGCTCCCAAAGCCCGCTTTCTTAGGAGCTCCTCCATAATATTGAATATAAATACGCCTGCCAATGATATTGGGCTTGACTAAGCGCGCAAAAAACGACGGCCTGAAAGTTTGATAGCCAAAACGCAAGCCATAGGCAAACAAATAATTTAAAATATTCCCGGTGATGCTAGAGCTATTGGTTTTGACCATGATTTCATGATTGTAAAAAAACCCGGTATTGATCCCTAAAATAAGCCCGCTTTTAGCGTTCGCCCTTTTTAAGTCTCTGATCAATTCTTCAACTTCTTTGTCTTCATAAGCTTTATAATACTTGATGTATTTGTAGTATTTTGGGTCTAGGGTGTCATAATCAAGCGCGTTCAATCCCGCATAAAACCCCATTAAAGACCATAAAATAACATATTTTTTAAGACCCAAAATCGCTAAATCCCTTGAATTGTTTGTTAAAAGTTTCTTTCAATTATACTAAAATAATTAAAATGACCGGTTAAAATGGAGTAAAATTTTTACCCACCCCAATAAAGTCATGCTACAATGCCACTATATTTAACACTTAGGATTTTTAATGAGCATGCAAACCGCCCCAATTAAAAAAACCACTCTCAACCACCTCCAAGCTAAAAAAAATCAAGAAAAGATCATCGCTATTACCGCTTATGATGCGCTATTCGCTCAAATATTTGATCCGCTAGTGGATGTGATTTTAGTGGGCGATAGTTTGAATATGAGTTTTTTCAATCAAAACGACACTTTAAGTGCGAGTGTGGAAATGATGCTCTATCACACCAAAGCCGTGTGCACAGGCGCTAAGACTCCTTTTATCATCACAGACATGCCCTTTGGAAGCTATAAAGATGAAAAAACAGCCCTAAAAAACGCCATTAGAGTTTATAAAGAAACCCAAGCGAGTGCGATCAAGCTAGAAGGCGGGAAAGAAAAAGCAAAGCTCATTAAAACGCTCACTGATGAGGGCGTTATCGTGGTAGGACACATCGGCTTAATGCCCCAATTCGTGCGTCTTGATGGGGGTTATAAGATTAAGGGCAAAAATGAAGAACAACAAAAAAAGCTTTTAGAAGACGCCTTGAGTTTAGAAGAAGCTGGGGTGGGTTTGTTGGTTTTAGAGGGTATAACCACCCCTATCGCTCAGAAAATCACGCAAAAAATCAAAATCCCCACGATCGGCATAGGGAGCGGTAAAGATTGCGACGGGCAGATTTTAGTGTGGAGCGACATGTTGGGCTTTTTTGATAGCTTTAAACCTAAATTCGTGCGAGAATACCTTAAAGGGAAAGAACTGGTTCAAAACGCGATTCAACAATACGCTGACGATGTGAAAAAGGGAAACTTCCCTAACGAATTAGAAAGTTATCATTAAATGAAAGAACGGATAGTCAATTTAGAAACTTTGGATTTTGAAACTTCTCAAGAAGTGAGTTTGCGCCCTAATCTTTGGGAAGATTTTATCGGTCAAGAAAAGATTAAAAGCAACTTGCAAATTTCTATTTGCGCGGCTAAAAAACGCCAAGAAAGTTTGGATCACATGCTCTTTTTTGGCCCGCCCGGTTTGGGTAAAACTTCAATCAGCCATATCATCGCTAAAGAAATGGAAACCAATATCAAAATCACCGCCGCTCCCATGATAGAAAAAAGCGGTGATTTAGCCGCCATTTTGACGAATTTGCAAGCTAAAGACATTCTTTTTATTGATGAAATCCACCGGCTTAGCCCAGCGATTGAAGAGGTTTTATACCCGGCTATGGAAGATTTTAGACTGGATATTATCATAGGCTCAGGCCCGGCCGCTCAAACCATTAAAATTGATTTACCCCCTTTCACCCTTATTGGCGCTACCACTAGAGCCGGAATGCTCTCTAACCCCTTAAGAGACAGATTTGGCATGAGTTTTAGAATGCAATTTTATAGCCCTAGCGAACTAGCCCTCATCATTAAAAAAGCCGCCGTTAAACTCAACCAAGACATCAAAGAAGAAAGTGCTGATGAAATCGCTAAAAGGAGTAGAGGCACACCAAGGATCGCTTTAAGGCTTTTAAAAAGGGTGCGCGATTTTGCGCTAGTCAAAAATTCAAGCTTGATGGATTTAAACATCACTTTGCATGCTTTGAATGAATTAGGCGTGAATGAATTAGGCTTTGATGAAGCGGATTTGGCGTATTTATCTTTGTTGGCTAGCGCTCAAGGAAAGCCGGTGGGTTTGAACACGATTGCAGCATCTATGAGGGAAGATGAAGGCACGATTGAAGACGTGATTGAGCCTTTTTTACTCGCTAATGGTTATTTAGAGCGCACCGCTAAAGGCAGAATCGCCACGCCTAAAACCCATGCGCTTTTAAAAATCCCTACTTTAAACCCCCAAACTTTATTTTAATCTTGTTTAGAAAGAAAATTACACTACAATAACGATAAAATTTTAAAGGGTGTGAAAGTAGATTATCATGTTTGGCATGGGCTTTTTTGAAATCCTTGTGGTGTTGATTGTAGCGATTATTTTTTTAGGGCCAGAAAAATTCCCCCAGGCTGTCGTGGATGTGGTGAAATTTTTTCGCACGGTTAAAAAAACGCTCAATGACGCTAAGGACACTTTAGATAAAGAAATCAATATTGAAGAAATCAAAAAAGAAACCCTAGAGTATCAAAAACTCTTTGAAAATAAAGTGGAGAGTCTTAAAGGCGTTAAGATTGAAGAATTAGAAGACGCTAAAATAACTGCAGAAAATGAGATTAAAAGCATTCAGGATTTGATGCAAGATTACCAACGCAGCTTAGAAACCAACACGCTCCCTAACCATTTAAATGAAGAAGTTTCCAATGAAGAAGCCTTAAATGAAGAAGTTTCAAGCGATAAATCTCATAAAGAAGTCCAATTAACAACCGATAACAACGCTAAAGAACACAACAAAGAAAAAGAGCATGTTTGAAGATTTAAAACCGCATTTACAGGAACTAAGAAAGCGTTTGATGGTTTCTGTGGGAACGATTTTAGTGGCGTTTTTGGGGTGTTTTCATTTTTGGAAAAATATTTTTGAATTCGTTAAAAATTCTTATAAAGGCACGCTCATTCAGCTCTCCCCTATTGAAGGGGTCATGGTAGCGGTTAAAATCAGTTTTTCAGCCGCTATCGTCATTTCCATGCCCATTATTTTTTGGCAATTGTGGCTTTTTATCGCTCCAGGGCTTTATAAGAATGAAAAAAAAGTGATTTTGCCTTTTGTGTTTTTTGGGAGCGGCATGTTTTTAATGGGGGCGGCGTTTTCTTATTATGTGGTGTTCCCTTTCATTATTGAATACTTGGCCACTTTTGGGAGCGATGTGTTTGCGGCCAATATTTCTGCGTCCAGTTACGTGAGCTTTTTCACGCGCTTGATTTTAGGCTTTGGCGTGGCGTTTGAATTGCCTGTTTTGGCGTATTTTTTAGCTAAAGTGGGCTTGATTACCGATGCGAGCTTGAAAGCGTATTTCAAATACGCTATTGTAGTGATTTTTATTGTAGCAGCGATTATCACTCCTCCTGATGTGGTGAGTCAAATCTTTATGGCGTTGCCTTTAGTGGGGCTTTATGGGCTTTCTATTTTGATTGCCAAAATGGTCAATCCGGCTCCTAAAGACGACGAAAGCGATCACGAAAATGACACCAAAGAGCATACAAAGAGCGAGTCGTAGTTGAAAGAATTTGATTTAGAAAGCTATGATTATCATTTGCCTAAGGAATTGATCGCAAACTACCCCGTTTTGCCCAAAGAAAAGGCTAAATTACTCGTCTATGAAAGGCGTTCGCAAACAATCACGCACACCACTTTTGAGCATGTTTTAGACTTTTTCCCTAAAAACGCCCTTGTGGTGTTGAACGACACTAAAGTGATGAAGGCTAGGCTTTTTGGATCTAAACATGCCTTTTTGCCATCAAAAACGACTGAAGTGTTTTTCCACCGCTTTTTTAAAGGCAACACCGCCCTAACTCAAATTAAGGGTAAGATCAAAGTGGGGGATAAAATCTTTTTTGATACAAATTATCACGCTGAAGTCTTAGAATTGCTTCATAACGGCCAGCGCTTGATCGCTTTTTATGACAATCAAACCCCCTTAAATCAAGAAAATATCTTAAAGCTTTTAGAACAATACGGGCATATGCCCTTACCCCCTTATATTAAAAGAGCGGATGAGAGTTTGGATGCGCATGAATACCAGAGCGTGTTCGCTAAACACATCGGCGCGGTGGCTGCCCCTACGGCGTCATTGCATTTTTCTCAAAATACCTTAGAAAAATTATTGAAAGATTTCAAGCACGCTTTTTTGACCTTGCATGTGGGGGCTGGGACTTTTCTTGGCGTAGAAACTAAGGATATTAGAGAGCATCAAATCCATACAGAAGTTTTACGCATTCCTAAAAAGAGCCAAGAAATTTTGCAAGAATCCCAAGAGATTTTATGCATCGGCACGACCGCTTTAAGGAGCGTGGAATACTTTAAGCGTTTAAAAAACCCTAATCAAGAATCGTTTGAATGCGACATTTTCTTGCATCTTGCCAATCCTATTCAGTATGTTAATCATTTGCTCACTAATTTCCATTTGCCCAAATCAAGCCTTTTAATGCTTGTGAGTGCCATGATAGGCTTAGAAAAAACCAAAGAAATCTACAAAATAGCCATAGAAAAGAAGTATCGTTTTTATTCCTATGGCGATGGGATGCTGATTTTATGAATCCCTTGTTGCAAGATTATGCACGCATCCTTTTAGAATGGAATCAAACGCACAATTTGAGCGGTGCGAGGAATTTAAGCGAGTTAGAACCCCAGATCACAGACGCTCTAAAGCCCTTAGAATTTATCAAAGATTTTAAAAGCTGCTTGGATATTGGGAGCGGGGCGGGACTTCCTGCTATCCCTTTAGCCCTTGAAAAACCTGAAGCGCAATTCATTCTTTTAGAGCCAAGAATAAAAAGAGCGGCTTTTTTAAACTACCTTAAAAGCGTTTTGCCTTTAAAAAACATTGAAATCATTAAAAAGCGTTTAGAAGACTATCAAAATCTTTTACAAGTGGATTTAATCACCTCTAGAGCGGTCGCTAGCTCTTCTTTTTTGATAGAAAAAAGCCAACGCTTCCTAAAAGATAAGGGACATTTTTTATTCTATAAAGGCGAGCAGTTAAAAGATGAAATCGCTTATAAAACCACTGAATGCTTTATGCATCAAAAGCGCATTTATTTTTACAAATCAAAGGAAAGTTTATGTTAAGAATTTTAATCCCCCTACTCATTATCGTGTGGGTTTTATGGCGTTTGTTTTTAAAGCAAAAACCCCTTAAAGACGACCCCAAAGACAACCACTCTTATACGCAACAAACCCCCAAAGAATTAGAAGATCACATGATTGTATGCTCTAAATGCCAAACCTATGTCTCTAGCAAAGACGCTATTTACAGCGGAGCGGTAGCCTATTGCAGTGAAACTTGTTTGAATGATAAGGGGTAAACATGCTTATTTTAGGACACCCTTTAATCCCTAGCACTCGTTTTGTTTTCATTAAAAACACCGATGCTATTCATTCCAGCGCCAATAACGATATAGTGTGTTTTGAAGCAAACCCAAAAAATTTGGAATTAGCTAAGTATTGCTGTGAAAATAGCGTCAATTTTAGCGTGATCTTTTTATCGCACAAGATAGAAACGGACACCTTTTTTTTATTCAACGCTTTCAAACCACTCTATTGTATTTTTAAGGATATTAAGCAAGCCATACTCGCCCAACAACACGCCACTAATTACTTATTAGATAGCAAAATCTTGTTTTCTATGGATCTAAACGATACAGAGTTGTGGGAAATTTGCGCTAAAAATCAAATAGATGGTGTCATTTCTAAAAATTCACTCCTTTTGAAATAAGCCCTTTTTAAACAAATCTTAGCTATAATAAGCCCGTTTTAAGGGGAGATGTCCGAGTGGTTGAAGGAGCACGCCTGGAACGCGTGTAAGGTGCAAGCCTTCGAGGGTTCGAATCCCTCTCTCTCCGCCATTTTAAAAATGCCACTTAAAAATGCCACGAGTGCGAAACAAAAAACAAAAAACTCCTTTCAAACAAGCTGCGCCTTTCAGGCGTTAAAAAGATTTTCATGCCAATTTCCACATCCACCTTATGATACAAAACGATCGTGCGAAACTGCACCCCAAACTTCCCGATAGCCCTAAAATAAGTGTTGTGAAAATTGAAATCTTTTAATGAATCCCAAGTATTCACCACCAAATCTTTGACTTTATTGTTGAGTATCCATGTGTTAGCGGCCAGTTGCAAGCCAAAGAAAAAAGCCCAGCGGTTGATAGGGTTTTTAGCGTAGGCGACCATGAAATCCCCTCCCACCCCATAAGTGAACATGTTCGCTTGCAAAGTAGAGTCATTATTAAAAAGCACATTGCCATAATCTATAAAGAAATAATACCTAGAATAAGCCCAATCGTTTTTAGGATTCACTTCATAGCCTTGAAGGATTGAAGCCCCTTGTAAAAGCTTGTTAGTGTTTAAAGGGCGCATAAACACCGTGCCTATTTGATAAGAAGAAGACATGTAACTCAAATTTTCAGCATTTAAAATATTTAAAAAACTTATACCCAGTATTAAAATTCTTAAATAATACACTTACTTGTAAAATCCTTGTCTTTCTTTTTTCAAACCATCCAATGACCCTTTATCGCACTCAAAAGTTATTTTATTACTTTTAAACTATTATGATAGCAAACAAACTGAATTTTTTTACAAATGAGAACGCTCATTAAACGCTCCATTTAGCCAATGATTATTGTTGGTCAAGGTAATTTTAATCAAAACATGCTATTATTTGGAATGATTTATTATTATAAGGCGTTAGAGACGCTTTGGCTGTTTAAAAAGAGCCTAATTTAAATGCAATCTTAAAAGGAGAAGTACTTTGAAACTACTGGTAGTAGATGATAGCTCAACTATGAGAAGAATTATTAAAAATACACTTTCACGCTTAGGCTATGAAGATGTTTTAGAAGCTGAGCATGGGGTGGAAGCTTGGGAGAAACTAGACGCTAATGCGGACACTAAGGTGCTTATCACAGATTGGAACATGCCTGAAATGAACGGCTTGGATCTCGTTAAAAAAGTGCGCTCTGATAGCCGTTTTAAAGAAATCCCTATTATTATGATCACCACAGAGGGCGGTAAGGCCGAAGTCATTACGGCTTTGAAAGCGGGCGTGAACAACTACATTGTGAAACCTTTTACCCCCCAAGTTTTGAAAGAAAAATTAGAGGTTGTTTTAGGGACAAACGATTGAGTGTTAAAGCCAATGTATTATGAGTTTTTCTTTATCTTCCCTAAGGAGCGAGAGCTTTTTGAGAGCTTTCTTTTAGACACCACGCATCTAGCCTTAGAAGAATCAAGCCTAGAAAATTTAAAAGCGTTTGACGATAAAGAAACCATTGAATTTATAAGCCAATCCAGTTGGCATTATTTCGCCACTCATGATCCTTTAAAAGAACATTTAAAAGAAAAACCCCCACATCTCAAAAATTTCGTTATTTTACGCTCTCAAAAGGATTTGAATAACTCGCTCATTCCAGCATTAGAAGCGTTTTGTTTGAATTTAAAACAAAACTTGCAAAGTGAGTTTGATTTTTTCTATCTTTCACGCAATCTGGCTTCAAAAGACTGGCTAGAAGCCTACAAACAAGCTATTTTGCCGGTGCAATGTGCCAAATTTTACATACACCCTAGCTGGCATCAAAAGCCAAGCCATGTTGTTACAAATGATTGCATAATGATTGATCCGGCTTTGGCCTTTGGATCAGGCCATCATGAAAGCACTTCTATGTGTTTGGAACTGCTCTCTAACCTTGATTTAAAACGCAAAAACGCCTTAGATGTGGGCTGTGGGAGCGGGATTTTAAGCATCGCTCTAAAAAAACAAGGCGTTAGCGCTTTAGTAGCTTGCGATACGGATAGTTTAGCCGTTGAAGAAACCCTAAAAAATTTTAGTTTGAATCAAATACCCCTATTAGCGCAAGATAAGGTCATTTATGGCTCTACGCAAAAAATTGAAGGGCGTTTTGATATCATTGTGGCGAACCTTGTCGCTGATGTGATTAAGAGTTTGTATAGTGAATTTGTGCGGCTTTGTAACCACACTCTTATTTTATCAGGGATTTTAGAAACCCATTTAAACTCTGTTTTACAGATCTATTATAATGGATTTGAGGTTTTAGAGCAACGGCAACGTAACGAATGGGTCGCTCTAAAATTGCTTAAAAAACAACCAATAAATTAAGGATTATAATGAAACCAACGAACGAACCTAAAAAACCTTTTTTTCAAAGTCCCATTATCCTTGCGGTTCTTGGAGGGATTTTACTCATTTTTTTTCTGCGTTCTTTCAATTCTGATGGCAGTTTTTCGGACAATTTCTTAGCTTCTAGCACTAAAAATGTGAGCTACCATGAAATCAAACAGCTCATCAGCAATAATGAAGTGGAAAATGTGAGTATCGGTCAAACTTTGATCAAAGCCAGCCATAAAGAGGGCAACAATCGTGTGATTTATATCGCTAAACGAGTGCCTGATCTAACCTTAGTGCCTTTGTTAGACGAGAAAAAAATCAATTATTCTGGTTTTAGCGAGTCTAACTTTTTTACCGACATGCTAGGGTGGCTCATGCCTATTTTAGTGATTTTAGGGCTATGGATGTTTATGGCAAACCGCATGCAAAAAAATATGGGTGGGGGTATTTTTGGCATGGGGAGCGCGAAAAAACTCATTAACGCTGAAAAACCCAATGTGCGTTTTAATGACATGGCGGGCAATGAAGAAGCCAAAGAAGAGGTGGTAGAAATCGTAGATTTCTTAAAATACCCTGAACGATACGCCAATTTAGGGGCTAAAATCCCTAAAGGCGTGCTGTTAGTAGGGCCTCCAGGAACCGGTAAAACCCTTTTAGCCAAAGCGGTAGCCGGCGAAGCGCATGTGCCGTTTTTCTCTATGGGAGGGAGCAGTTTTATTGAAATGTTTGTGGGCTTAGGGGCAAGCAGGGTTAGGGATTTGTTTGAAACCGCTAAAAAACAAGCCCCTAGCATCATTTTTATTGATGAAATTGATGCCATAGGTAAAAGCCGAGCGGCTGGAGGCGTGGTGAGCGGGAACGATGAAAGAGAGCAAACCTTAAACCAACTCTTAGCCGAAATGGATGGTTTTGGGAGCGAAAACGCACCTGTGATTGTCTTAGCTGCAACGAACCGCCCTGAAATCTTAGATCCGGCGTTGATGCGTCCAGGGCGCTTTGACAGGCAGGTTTTAGTGGATAAGCCTGATTTTAATGGCAGGGTAGAAATCTTAAAAGTGCATATTAAAGGCGTGAAACTCGCTAATGATGTGAATTTGCAAGAAGTCGCCAAACTCACTGCAGGGCTTGCAGGAGCGGATTTAGCGAATATCATCAATGAAGCCGCGCTTTTAGCAGGAAGAAACAACCAAAAAGAAGTCAGGCAACAGCATTTAAAAGAAGCGGTTGAAAGGGGGATTGCAGGGTTAGAAAAGAAAAGTAGGCGCATCAGTCCTAAGGAAAAGAAGATCGTCGCCTACCATGAAAGCGGGCATGCCGTGATTTCTGAAATGACTAAAGGGAGTGCGAGAGTGAATAAAGTCTCTATCATTCCAAGGGGTATGGCGGCTTTGGGCTACACCCTTAACACGCCCGAAGAAAACAAATACTTGATGCAAAAACACGAACTCATCGCTGAAATTGATGTGCTTTTAGGCGGAAGAGCGGCTGAAGATGTCTTTTTAGAAGAAATTTCTACCGGTGCGAGCAACGATTTAGAAAGGGCGACTGATATTATTAAAGGCATGGTGAGTTACTACGGCATGAGCAGTGTCAGTGGGCTTATGGTGTTAGAAAAACAGCGGAACGCCTTTTTAGGAGGCGGTTATGGAAGCAGTAGGGAATTTAGCGAAAAGACTGCAGAAGAAATGGATCTTTTCATTAAAAACTTGCTAGAAGAGCGCTATGAGCATGTCAAACAAACCTTGAGCGACTATAGAGAAGCGATTGAAATCATGGTCAAAGAATTGTTTGACAAAGAAGTCATTACAGGCGAGAGGGTGCGTGAAATCATCAGCGAATACGAAGCCGCCAACAATTTAGAAAGCCGTTTGATCCCTTTAGAAGAGCAAGCGAGTTAAGAGTGCGAGCTTACAAACAGATTTTTGATAAGGGTTTAAAGCCTTATGATAAACATTCTGTTTGTTTAAAGCTTTTTTTTAGATTTTGTTTTCTAAAAACCCGCACTTATCAACAGCGTTATAAAGCGTTTGTTCTAACGCTCTTTTTTTGTGAGTTTTTTAGCGCTTGTAAAATTTTTATTCCCATAATTGATTTTAAAATTGTTTTTATTCCTACTCTAAAAGCCAAGTTAAAAAGAATCTCTAATGCCTATTAACCCTCTCTATCTTTTCCCCAATCTTTTCACCGCTAGCAGTATTTTTTTAGGCATGATGAGTATTTTTTACGCTTCCAGTTACCAATTTGTCATGGCGTGTTGGTTAGTGGTAGCGAGTCTTATTTTAGACGGGCTTGATGGGCGTGTCGCAAGGCTTACCAACACTACTAGCAAGTTTGGCATAGAGTTTGACTCCCTAGCTGATGTAATCGCTTTTGGAGTCGCCCCAAGCCTTATTACTTACTTTTATGTGGGGTATAATTTTGGGCGCATAGGCATGGCGGTGAGCGCGTTGTTTGTGATTTTTGGAGCGATACGATTAGCGCGATTCAATATCAGCATCAACACAAGCGACCCCTATTCTTTCATCGGTATCCCCATTCCTGCGGCGGCGGTATTGGTGGTGCTTTGCGTGTTATTGGATAACAAATACCATTTTTTAGAAGGCAATACCGAAAAGTTATTTTTAAGCTTTATTGTTTTATTGGGGGTGCTTATGGTGAGCAATATCCGCTACCCTAATTTTAAAAAAGTCAAATGGAATCTCAAGCTTTTCATCTTAGTGTTGATTTTTTTATCGTTAGTGTTTGTGCGCCCTTTAGAAGCTTTAAGCGTGTTTATGGGGCTGTATTTGATTTATGGCATCATTCGGTGGCTCTTTTTAATGGTAAAAATTATTTTTAATAAAAATAAGAGTGCATGAAAGAATCTTTTTACATAGAGGGAATGACTTGCACGGCGTGTTCTAGTGGGATTGAACGCTCTTTAGGGCGTAAAAGTTTTGTGAAAAAAATAGAAGTGAGCCTTTTAAATAAGAGCGCTAACATTGAATTTAACGAAAATGAAACCAATTTAGACGAAATTTTTAAACTCATTGAAAAGCTAGGCTATAGCCCTAAAAAAACTTTGGCGGAAGAAAAAAAAGAATTTTTTAGCCCTAATGTTAAATTAGCTTTGGCGGTTATTTTCACGCTTTTTGTGGTGTATCTTTCTATGGGGGCGATGCTCAGTCCTAGCCTTTTACCTGAAAGCTTGCTTACGATTAACAACCATAGTAATTTTTTAAACGCTTGCTTACAGCTTATAGGCGCACTCATTGTCATGCATTGGGGGAGGGATTTTTACATTCAGGGGTTTAAAGCCTTATGGCACAGACAACCCAACATGAGTAGCCTTATCGCCATAGGCACAAGTGCTGCCTTAATCTCAAGCCTGTGGCAATTGTATTTCGTTTATACAAGCCAGTGGTCTTATGGGCATTATTATTTTGAAAGCGTGTGCGTGATTTTAATGTTTGTGATGGTGGGCAAACGCATTGAAAATGTTTCTAAAGACAAAGCTTTAGATGCTATGCAAGCCTTGATGAAAAACGCCCCAAAAACCGCCCTTAAAATGCAAAATAACCAACAGATTGAAGTTTTAGTGGATAGTATTGTGGTGGGGGATATTTTGAAAGTCCTCCCTGGAAGCGCGATTGCGGTGGATGGCGAAATCATAGAAGGCGAAGGGGAATTAGATGAGAGCATGTTAAGCGGTGAAGCGTTGCCGGTTTATAAAAAAGTCGGCGATAAAGTCTTTTCAGGGACATTCAATAGCCACACGAGTTTTTTAATGAAAGCCACGCAAGATAACAAAAACAGCACTTTGTCTCAAATTATAGAAATGATTCATAACGCCCAAAGCTCAAAGGCAGAGATTTCTCGCTTAGCGGATAAGGTTTCAAGCGTGTTTGTGCCAAGCGTGATCGCTATCGCTGTTTTAGCGTTTGTGGTGTGGCTCATCATCGCGCCTAAGCCTGATTTTTGGTGGAATTTTGGGATCGCTTTAGAAGTGTTTGTATCGGTTTTAGTGATTTCTTGCCCTTGCGCTTTAGGCTTGGCTACGCCTATGAGTATTTTAGTGGCGAACCAAAAAGCGAGTTCTTTAGGATTATTTTTTAAAGACGCTAAAAGTTTAGAAAAAGCAAGGCTAGTCAATACGATCGTTTTTGATAAAACCGGCACGCTCACTAACGGCAAGCCTGTCGTTAAAAGCGTCCATTCTAACATAGAATTATTAGAGCTATTGAGTTTGGCGAGCAGCATTGAAAAGAGCAGCGAGCATGTCATTGCTAAAGGGATTGTAGAATATGCCAAAGAGCGTAACGCTCCCTTAAAAGAAATGAGTGAAGTTAAAGTGAAAACAGGCTTTGGCATCAGCGCTAAAACAGATTATCAGGGCGCTAAAGAGATCATTAAAGTAGGCAATGGCGAATTTTTTAACCCTATTAACACGCTAGAAATTCAAGAAAACGGGATTTTAGTGTTTGTGGGTAGAGTGATCAATGAAAAAGAAGACGAGCTTTTAGGGGCGTTTGTTTTAGAAGATTTGCCCAAAAAAGGCGTGAAAGAGCATATCGCTCAAATCAAAAAATTAGGCATTAACACTTTTCTTTTAAGCGGGGACAATAGAGAGAATGTCCAAAAATGCGCGCTTGAATTAGGGATTGATGGTTATATCAGCAACGCTAAACCACAAGACAAGCTCAACAAGATTAAAGAGCTTAAGGAAAAAGGGCAGATCGTGATGATGGTGGGCGATGGCTTGAATGACGCTCCCAGTCTTGCTATGAGCGATGTGGCGGTGGTGATGGCTAAAGGGAGCGATGTGAGCGTGCAAGCAGCGGACATTGTGAGTTTTAACAACGATATTAAATCGGTTTATAGCGCGATTAAATTAAGCCAGGCGACCATTAAAAATATCAAAGAAAATTTGTTTTGGGCTTTTTGTTATAATAGCGTGTTTATCCCTTTAGCTTGTGGGGTTCTTTATAAGACTAATATCATGTTAAGCCCGGCGATTGCGGGTTTAGCGATGAGCTTAAGCTCTGTGAGTGTGGTTTTAAACTCCCAAAGGCTAAGGAATTTTAAAATTAAGGATCATTGAATGAAAGCAACTTTTCAAGTGCCAAGCATTACTTGCAGCCATTGCGTGGATAAGATTGAAAAATTTGTGGGCGAAATTGAAGGCGTGAGCTTTATTGATGCGAGCGTGGAAAAAAAGAGCGTGGTTGTAGAGTTTGACGCTCCAGCGACACAGGATTTGATTAAAGAAGCCTTATTGGATGCGGGGCAAGAAGTAATATAATAAAGGTAGTGTGATATAGAAGTAGCAGTTTAAAGACCTCAACATTCAAAAGGGTTGTTGTCTTTTAATGCTTTGTTTGGGTGTTTTTACGCCCTTCAATGGTGATTTATCATAACAATAAGGGAAAGAAATTATCGCGTTTTCCTTTTCTCATTTCCATTTTTGATACAAACGAATCTGCTTGTTCAAGCCGCTAATTACACCACCAATCAAAGAAAGGGAGTCGCGAGATAAATGGCTTTTGAATGATGAGCGAATAAGTTCACAGATTTTAACAAACAACATGCATAGCTCCATCAGGTTTTTTTATTGTCAACGAGACTTAAGCCCCTTATGCATCCAATAGGGACAAGAATACGAGAGTGATTATCTTTTAAGTCATTGTCTAGTCGCTGTATTAAGCCATCCATACCCTTTTGGACCCTTTTGGATTATCTCATGCATTATTTCTAAAACACGATATTCCCTTGCTAAAAAAAGAACAAGATGAATGCATGGTGTAGAGTCTATTGCTTATTTTGCTTAGCCTCTCTGTTAAGTTAGGTAATGATAAATAAAGATTTCTAATGTCTAGCATGACTATCCTTTATTGGCAGTTATCTTATATTAGGCGTTGCCTTAAATTTTGGTAAGATTTATCCATTCCTACACAAATTTCACTAGAATCATCCCGCTAAATGCGTTGTTTTTGTAAAATTCTATGCGATAGATCCTTTCTTGCTTGTCCAGTGAAAAGCGTTTTTGAAAATCTTTAAATCTAATCGTATAGCCCATTTCATTAGGCTTACTCTCATTAGAAACGCTAAAACCAATCACATTCGCGCGGATATTGTCCATAGCATGGATATAAAAACTCTCTTTCACTTCAACCACGCTCCCTATTTTAACCATTTTATCGTTATTGTCAAGCCGCATTTTCACTTCTTCTAAAGAATGATCAAACTCTATATAAAAGGGCGATAATCGTGTCATGAGTTTGTTGCCGTATTTTAAAAACACTTCTTGTTTATTTTTGACTAACCCCACAATGTAAGCGTTGCTCTCTATGGGGATTTGCGGGATTTTAGTGTTGTGGGGCAAGGGGAAATGATTGAGTTTAGGGCGTAAATTAAAAAGGGGCATTTTAGGCAGAGAGCTGATTTTTGCCCACAAGCTTTTATCATTGATTAGGGCATGCACGCTGTTAGGGTTAAGCTCAAAATCGCGCTTAAAAGGGATATTGAGCTGATTGAGTAAGCCCTCAATGGCTTGCAAGTGGTAAAACACCCTTGATGCTAAAGGGAGTTCTTTGCTGGCTTCATTGGCAAAAGCACTCTTTTTTTGATTGATCGCATAAAAAGTTAGGGCTTTTTGCATTTCTGTATCGCCTTGCGCAGTGCGCGTGTTTTTTAAATGATACTCCTCAATGGGGCGCAATAAATGGGCGTTGATGCTCTCAATCGTATTGTTGGCAAAAGAAAGCAAGTTAGGGAATTTCGCCCCCTTAACTTCATCTTGATCAATAATAAAGCAATTCCCCCAACGTTTAGGATTGAGCATCGCATCAATATAAATAGGGCGATAATACCCACCGCCATCATGCAAGTGCAAGACGGCGTCTATATTGGGTTTTGCAATCAAGGATTTGATTTCTTGGATAGTGGGGTATTCAGGGTCATTCTTGTCTAAAGCGGCAAATTTGCGGTTCATATCCCCATACAAGCCCCTATGATTTCTTAACATGGAAGGCTTATTCAATACGGGAACCACTTCCACCAAGCCTTTTAAAACGCTATAGTGCATTAAAAACAAATTAGCTGCATTAAACCCTCCAGGCTCATCGCCTTGAATCCCTGCTAAAAGCAACAAATGGGGGGCTTTGTCCCTGTCTTCTACATTTGTAGGGGCTTTTTCTATCGTTTCTATCGCATGCAAAAACACCCAAGAATACAAACCCCACACTAAAAGCCATATTTTTTTCATCCCATCTCTCTACTATTTGAAACTAAAAGATCGCTAATTATACCTAAAAAACCTTTTTAAGGGTGTTTTTTAAAATTTCCATAAAAAAGGAACGAAAAATGCTTGTGATCGTTTAATTCTATTTAAAAGGTTTTTTATGGATATTTTAAAAACTCTTCAAAAGCATTTGGGCGGTGTTGAAACAAGCGATTTTACAACCAATGCGATAGAAAAATCCCAACAAATCGCTAAATTCAGTAGGGACATGAAAAATATAAACGAGAGCGTTGGAGCGTTACAAGTCTTGCAAATCGCTTGCAAAAAGCTTTTCAATAAGAGCATGGGTTTAGAAGATAAAGACGCTTTGCAAGCTTCTATCATCAAACAAGAATTGCGAGAAATTGTAGAAAATTGCCAGTTTTTAGCCTCCCCTTTGTTTGACACCCAGCTAAACATTGCTATTAACGATGAAGTTTTTTCCATGATTGTGGCTAATCCTTTGAATTTATTGGAAAATATTGGTGGGTTTCAAGCTTATTTGGAAGAAAAATTAAACGAAATTAAAGAATTATTAGGTTATTTGAGCGAAAGCCTTTCAAACCCTAAAGCCTTTATGCCAAGTTTTTCAAATAAAAGCCTTAAAGATTTGTTGAGCGATGATTTGAGGGCTTAAAATCTAGCTCTCTAATTTAGAAAATTTGATTTTCCATAAGAAGAATGAGCCTAAAAACGCTATTACGAATAAGCCCACCAAGTAATAGCCAAAGTCTGTAAATTCCAAGCTTTGTAAGGTGCTTAAAAGGCGGTTTTCAAATTTTAAATGGAGTTTCTCGCTAACGACTTGAAAAAGCTCAATCAACCCGATAAAAAGTGCGATAAACACGCTTAAGGCCGTGATGGAGATGTTGTAATAGATTTTTCTTAAAGGGGTTTTGAACGCCCAATCATACGCCTTGAGCATGAACGCCCCATCTAAAGTGTCAAACAAACTCATGCCAGCGGCAAAAAGAATGGGTAAAGAGAGCATGCCCACCACACTCACTTTAATCGTGCTACTAGAGAGGGCTAAAAGCGCGATTTCACTAGCGGTATCAAAGCCTAGCCCAAAAAGAAAACCCACAGGATAAATATGCCACGACTTGGAAACGAAATTAAACAAGGGCTTAAAAAAGCGATTGAGTAAGCCCCTACTCGTTAAAAGCCGTTCGATCTCTTCGTTTTGTTGCCGGCTCAAGCTTTCATTAGAATGCGATTTTTTGAAGATTTTTAATAAATCTATTAAAATAATCGCATTCAATAGCCCTATAATGAGCAAAAAAAGCCCAGAAACTAAAGTCCCCACTACCCCCCCTATTTCTTCTAGCATCGGCGTATGCTCTTTAGCCCAAGCGATCGCAAACGCGCTGATAATAGTCATTAAAATCACCACGCTTGAATGCCCCATAGAAAAGTAAAACCCCACACCATAGGCGTTTTTGCCTTGTTGGGTGAGCTTTCTAATAGTGTTGTCTATGCAAGCGATGTGATCCGCATCAAAGGCATGCTTTGCCCCGAGCATGTAAGCCATAGACGCCGCCGCATAAAACGAAGCGTTATTAGCCATAAAGAGCAACGCCAAACCTAACGCATGCAAGAACACAATCGCTAAAAAATAAGGAAACCACAATTTCACAGCACGCCTTTTGTAAAAATAATATTTTTTGAGTGATTGTAATATATTTTGTTAAATTAGAAAAGATTTGTTTTTTGTTTATTTTCTGCAAATTGCCCTAGAAAATTTTTAAGGGGAATGAGAGATTTTGAGTTAAGATCAAGAACTTTTTTTAGTTCTTCATAATCTCCTTTATATTGATCTTTTATCTCAATCTCATCTCCATCTTTATCGTCAATGATAAGCTTTTTTTTATTATTCTTTTTCTCTGTGTCCCATGTGTATTGGAAAAATTTTTCTAATCCAAGTGCTTCTAAATAGGCATACAGCATATTTTTTCTTATGTTTTTAATCGGTTTATAATGTTCTTTACTTTTAATGCATTCTAAGTATCCTTCAAAGCATTTAAGAAATTCATCGTGTTTAGCAATTTTTAATAACAGGGTTTCTAAATCGCCATCATCTCGATTGTTAGGGAATAAAAAAATTTGTTCTTCTGAAATAGTTTGTTTCGTTTTTGATACGACTTTTAGAATCTCTTTTTTATTACTCTCATAGTCTTTATCCGCATCAAAAATGATAAGTGTTTTATCGTATTTTTCAATTTCAAGCAATCGTTTAGATAGGTTATCTTTTCCTTTTATATTTTGCACCTTAAAATTTTTGATTGGAAGATCTTCTAGAAAATACAGATAAACTTCTAAAAACACCTTATCGCTTGGACCTTCTACAAAAATCAGTATTTCTTTATCTGCCATTGAATGATCCTAATCTTAGTATGATGCTTTAGCCAAAAAGATTCTCTTCATTTTCAAAATAATATTCTAAATTTTCTCCATAATAAGTTCTTGGAATAACATATTGATCGTCTTGCTTAAGACAAAACAACTTAGTTTGATGCACAAAATCCTTTTCTCTGATAACTTGATCTAAAATTTCTATAAATTCTTGGTTGTGGGTAGTCATAAACACTTGCAAATTACCATTTTTGTTGTCGTTGATAAAATCAATAACACACCTTAACAATAACCTCATGCGAGAAAAATGCAAGCCATTTTCCACTTCATCAATATAAATCGTTTTTGCGTTATCAGCCATAAAAGCGCTTACAATATACAAATACTTAATCAAACCATCACCAAATACAGATAATGGGATTTTTTCTTTGATATTTTTCACTTTTAATTTGAGTTGGTTATTGGTATTAAAGCTAATAGATTGGATATTGTTATCAAATTGATTAAGATGTTTATTTAATTCTTCTTCTAATTGGTTGTTACTGCAAATTTTACTCACCGCTTGAATCATATGAGCTTGCCTGTAAGCAACATCGCTAGGTATTATGGTAGCGCTTTCAAAGGGTAAAAGTTTTTGCAATTGATTAGGATCAAAATTCTTAAATTGCCTATTGTAGCCTGACTGATTAGGAATTTTAGCAATATTCAAGTGATCATTATAGATTTCTTCATTATTTTTTTTAAGAGTGAAATTAAGCTGAGAGAGCATTTGAGTTTGTTCTGCTGTAGGTATTATTTGCGACTCTATTACCTTTTGGTTTTCACTGGCTATGAATTTTATTTGCAAGTCCAAGGTCTGATTGTTGTCTAAAGTTGTAACAATCTGTATTTCTTTCTCGGTGTCTAAACCATAAAACATTAAGCTTTTTGATTCTGATGTTAAAGGCTCTTTGCGTATATTGTCATAAATTTCTAATACATTAGTGCATGGGTGCATGGATTTTCCCACCAAACAATACAACGCTTCTAACAAATTAGATTTACCCACATTGTTCCCACCAGTAATAATGTTGAGTTTGGTAAAACCATCAATTTGAGTGTTCTTAAAATTCTTAAAGTTTTTAATGCGAACAGACTGAATCATTGAACCCCTTTATCCAAGCAGAAATTGATGCTAAATTTTCACATTATAGCGCATGCGATTACGACAAAATTTAATAGGAAATAAATAAGAAATCATAAAAATAAAAGCATTATATAAATTATCCTATTTGGATTAGTTTTTCCCACCCAAAAATTTGACCCATTCGTCTCTATCAATCAAAAGCACTCCGTTAGCTTGAGCCAGTTTTTGAGCGGCTTGCGTGAAGTAGCTATTAGTGATCACGCAAGCTTTTTCGCAAGCGTAGTAAGCTTTAGAAGAAACCACCTCTTGAATGGCTTTGGGCGAAACTTTATGCGAGTAGCGTTTGGCTTGAACCGCCCATTTGACGCCGTCTTTTTCTATGATCAAATCCGCTCCATAATCGCCGCTTTTTTGAGTGATTGTAACTTCAAAACCTTTGGAAGTGAAAAAGATTTTGGAATATTCTTCAAATTCAAAGCCGTTCATGGCGTCTATTTTTTGTAGAATGCGTTTGAGTTGGCGCTTCTTATACGAAGAAATAACGCCTTGAAATAACACTAACATGGAAAAAACGCCAAGAAGCGCCAACAATTTTAAAAGCAAATCATTAGCTGAGGTTACCAATTTCAATTCTAGAGATTTTTCCAACAAAACATGCCAAGTTAAATAAATCCCTACCGAAAACAAAACAACAAAAATGAAAAATAAAATCTTTTTCATGCCCTAAAACCATGCCGCATTTTCTATAGCGTTCAAACGCTTTTCTAAACCCTCCATAAGAGAATAGTAAGCCTTATTAAGGGCTTTGATTAAAGCGTTATGATAGGATTTATCTTCTTGGGGAAAAAGAGAGGGGTTATCGCCCAAACGATTGGCGTAATCAACAGGCACGCTGAGAGCGGTGGGGATTAAAAGGGTGTCAAACGGGCAAGTCGTTTGCGGGACGCATTCTAAAATCAAGCTCGCTTGAAGGTTTAAAAACCGCATGACGGCTTTTGGGTCAGTGTTAGGCTCAATAGTCTTTTTAAGCCTTTCTTTAATGGCTTTTAAATCTTTAGGACTCTCTTCAAAAGAAAAAAAAACATTGCCTGAAACATTGAAAGTGAAAGCGCTTTTATCTTTTAAAAAATAAGCGATTTGCTGGGCGAGTGCTTTTTTAAATTCTTTTTGGTAAAAGGGCGGCACAAAATGAGCGTTAAAAAAGATTTTAGGGAGGGTTAAAGTGGAAGCGGTTTTTAAAGCGCTATTTTTGGGGTAATCTTTATATTTTAAGTGGAGCGTCGTTTTGTTGAAAAACTGACACCCTAATAAAATAAAAGCAACACCAACGCTTAAAACCCTTAGCATTCTGTCAAACGCCCATGCTCTAATTTCACATGCTTAGTGGCTAATTTAAGCGTGCTTGGGTTGTGCGAGATGAGAATGATCAAGCGGTTTTGTTTCAATTCCAAAATGCTTTGTTTGACGCTCTCTTCTGTGTGATTGTCTAAAGCGGAAGTGGCTTCATCAAAGATTAAAACTTGAGCGTCTTTATACAAAGCTCTTGCAATGGCGATTCTTTGGCGTTGGCCGCCGCTAAGATTAGCGCCAAATTCATCTAAAACGCTCTCTATCCCATGAGGCATTTTTTCCACAAAATCTAAGGCTTGAGCTTTTTTTAGGCATTCTTTGATTTTTACCTCATCAATTTCTAAACCATACGCCACATTTTCAGCCACGCTCCCGTTAAAAATAAACACCCTTTGAGTGACAACGCTAATCTTTTCTCTTAAGGATTTTTGAGTGATGCTCTCTATTTTTTGATCATTGATGAAAATTTCGCCCTTGCTTGGCTCATAAAGGCGTAAGATCAGATTCACTAATGAGCTTTTACCGCTCCCGCTTTCGCCTTTTAAAGCGATGATTTCATTTTGTTGGAATTTCAAACTAATATCGCTTAAAACATAACGCTCTTGATTGTCTAGCGCATAAGCGAGCCATACCTTTTTAAATTCAATGGTGTGTATAGCGTTATTTAGCGTTAATTCCCCATCAACAATAACCGGCTCTCTTTCTAAAATCTCATGGATCCTGTCGCTAGCGACTAAGGCTTCTTGAAAATTAGAAACGATCCTAGTCAAGCGTTTAATCGGCGTATAGAGCATAAAAAGGGCCGTGATGAAAGAAAAAAACGCCCCCACGCTAATATGACCCCTAATCACTTCATTCCCCCCTAAATAAATCACTAACGCTATAGCGATTGAGCCTAAAAACTCCATTAAAGGCGAAGAAATTTCAGCCACGGCGATGTTTTTGATACCGATTTTAAAAAACGCTTCATTTTCTTTCACAAAAGCCTTATGCTCTAATTTTTCGCCATTAGAGATTTTAATCGCTTCCACATTGTTAAAAACTTCACTCAAACGAGCGGTGATTTTGGCGTTACTCTCTTGATGGGATTTAGCGAGTTTTTTAACCTTACGAATGATTTTACTGATAGGAATGGCGGCTAGCGGCATGATCACTAGCCCCACTAACGCTAATTTAGGGCTTTGATAGATCACCACCCCCACTAATCCAACAACCGTTAGCCCCTCTCTTATACTCTCTGAAAGGTAATTGGACAAACTCGCTCTGATCAAACCTATATCATTGGTGATCCTTGCGATCAATTCGCCCTTTTTCGTCCTGTTAAAAAAATCCATTTCCATTTTGAGAAGGCTTTCTAGCATGGTGTTGCGTATTTTTTTGACAATATCAAGCCCGATAAAGTTAGTGAAATAAGTCCCTAAATACATTCCCCCACTCTTGCCCAAATACGCCAAAATCACTAAAAAAGGCAGGATTTTAAGCATGTGAGTGTCTTTATTGATAAAAATTTCATCTAAAGTGGGCTTGACTAAGTAAGTCCCCCAAGCCGTGCTTAAAGCCACCACTAAAGAAGAAAATAAAACCACTACAAAACTTTTATAATGCTCTTTAAGGTATTTAGAATAACGCTTGAAAAAGAGTTTCAAATGCTTAACCTTTGGATTTGATTAAACCTGTATTATAGTGTTTTTATTAAGGGATTTTTAACGCTTTAATAAACAGCTTAAAGCGATTGGTTAGAATTTAGCGCTAAGGGTTGTCATCAAATGGCTTCTGTCTGAATAAAGCGCTTTAGAGCCGGGCGTGGGTCTGTAACTCCCTACCGTAAAGCCTGAATGCGTCATCACGCCAAAATATTCTAATTTCACGCTCGCTGTCAAACTCTTACTGATCTTATAGCCCACATTAACAGCCGCGCTCGCTTCATTGGCTAAAGTGCCGCTAGTCCAACGCCATAAAGTCCCCCACAGCCATTTTTTATGCACGCCCCCACCAAAAACCCAACCAGAGACAGCATCAGCGGTTACCACATGGCTTAAGGCTTGCCCTATATCATAAACGCTATTGGTCCAAAAATCAATGCCTAAAGGGTTTCCTGTCGTGCCGATGTAAGCGTTTGCGTTTTTCCACACTTTATAAAACGCTCCCCCGAAATTAAATTCATTGTAATCAAATCGTTGCCTAATAAGCAAGCTTTGCCCGGCAGTGCCAGCCTTTATAGCGTAACGATAAGTATCCCTTCTTAAGGGGGCATGGACAGGGAGCAAAATATAAGCTTTTGTTTCGGATCTAAAGCCCACGCCATCAAAATTAGGGTTACTATCATAGCCTACAACCACCCCAGGGCTATAATAGGTCCCAGGCGAAAATTGGAAAAAAGGGCTGACGCTAACCCCTTTTCTTTCATAAGTGTAGTTCACTAAATGGATACCATAATTTAGAGTGCGCCCGTTTTTAACCACGGTTCTTGGAGAGTAAAAATCATAAATCCATTGCCCATAAGCGAACGCCCTACCCCATGAGCTAAACCACCATAATTTATGACTCCCCTCATTTTTATCCTTAACTTTAGCGCTGATTTCAAAGCCTTGCGTGTAACCGCTCATATAAGGAGCATTGGATTGATAACGCCCTCCTTTAGCCGTAAAAATATCCTTATAGCGGTATTCTAAAAAAGCGTTATTCATCAAGTAATTACGGCGGATTTTATTAGCCCTAGCGTTCCCACATGCTATAGAATCAATCACCTTGCCATCAGATCCAAGCGCGCACTCATGAATACTCGTGCCATCAAGCAAGGCTCTTTTACCCCCTAAATAGCCATCCCAATAACCGATGTAGTTATAAATAACCGATCCGCCTTGATTGAATTTCGTGCTATCATAAGCGATCCCTCCTAGCGTGCCGCCGACTTTTCCCTCTAAAACATGCCCTTGATCTTTAAGGCTTTTGGATAAAAAATCCGCATAAATATTGCCCTGCCCCACAGCGGTTACAAAAGTCTCTGTAGGATAAATCCCCCTAGCTATGTCAATCTTTTTCTTATTAAAGCCAACTTTAGAAAAGGACTCCGCTAAAACTTCAATTTTATAATCAAACGCTTGCAAAGAAGCACTCAAACTCAAAACGTATAACCCACAAAAAACTTGATTCTTTAAAGGCGCGCTATTTCTCATTTTTTCCCTTTTAATATCCAATACATCTTAAAGACTACAATTCTTAACTGATCTAAAAAACAAAGAAGCATAATCAAGCTATTTATTTACTTTTAATTAACTCAACTGTTTTAGATTATAACGAAATTTTTTTAGTTTCATCATAAAATGAGATAGGGTAAATCAAAATTTAATCAAAGTGGGGTTTTTGCACCGTTTTACAATCAAACCCATTTTTTTAAAAAATGCCAAAAAGTGTTTTTAAATTTGATAATCAATCTAATAGCAAAAACTCCAACACCGCCATGCGCATTGCCACGCCATTTTTGACTTGCTCTAAAACTTTAGATCGCTTGTCTTCTAACACTGCGCTTTCTATATCAATATCCCTATGCACCGGGCCTGGGTGTAAAATAATGACCTCTTTATTTTTAGTGTGATCATCTAGGCGTTTTTGGGTGATGCAATAAGCGTTGCCATAATCTTTCAAGCTCGCAAAAATGGGCGCGTTGTGCCGTTCGGTTTGGGTCCTCAAGCTCATTAAAATGTCAGCAAATCCTATCGCTTCTTCAACGTTATGCGTCGTTTTTAAAGGAGTGCTAGGGAGCATGGAGCTTGGAGCGCACAGCATGATCTCAAGCCCTAGCCTTTGGAGCAATTTAATGTTGCTATTAGCCACTCTTGAATTTTTCACATCGCCTATGAAAGCGATTTTCTTCCCTTTTAGATTTTCTAAACTGCCAAAATGCCGATAAAGGGTGAGCAAGTCTAATAAAGCTTGGGTAGGGTGAGCACTTGTGCCGCTTCCTGCGTTAATCAAGGGGCATTGTGAAAATTCAGCCAATTTAAAAGGCGCGCTTGAAAAAGCATGCCGTGTGATGATAGCGTCAGGCTGCATGGCATGGATATTTTTAAAAGTGTCTATCAGAGTTTCACCCTTTGAAGTGGAGCTCGTTTGCATGTTTAATTTCACTATTTTTGCCCCTAATCTCAAGCTTGCGATTTCAAAACTAGACACCGTTCTGGTGGAATTTTCAAAAAACAACGCCACGATGATTTTATTATGCATTTTTTCTTTTGTCTCTAAAGATACAGCGTTAAAATCGTTCGCATAAACGCTCGCTTTTTCTAATAAAAGCTTGATTTCATTTAGGCTTAAATCGCTGGTTTGGAGCAAGTGTCGGCATTTTTTTGGCATAAAACCCCCTTTTAGTTATAATACAGATTTTATTTTAGCTAAAAATGGCATGGGTTTTAGCAAGGAATGGGCTTGAAAAATCTCTCAACACTTCTGGTGTTTTTATTCTTTTGTTTGGGGTGTGTGAGCAATTTTAATGAGGACACCTACACGCTAGACTTAGTTTTAGAAAAAAAGATCCAAGCCAGCAGGAAAGGCGAAATCACCCAAGATAATGTGCCTATCATCACGGCTATCGCTACGCATTTAAACGATGTGGATAGCGGCACTTACTACGATCATGAGTATTTTTTAGTGGAGATTTTCACGCAAAATAACGACTGGATAGATGATGGCTATATTTCTTATGAACTTTTTGGCACAAAACCTACAGGCTCAGAGCCTTTATGGGTGCGAGAGATTACAAGAGATGAATTTGATGGCATTTTAGAAACCACGAACCGGTGGAGCCGAGCTTTTCTACTCGCTTTTGACAAATTGGATTATTTAGCAGTGCAAGAAGCCAAACTAGAGCTTGATGCCTATAGTTTAGGCAAAATTGTTTTTAATTTCGCTTACCAAGTCCCCTTGCCTCAATTTTAATGCGCCTAGATTACGCCCTATTCAACCAGCATTTAGCAAATAGCAGAGAAAAAGCTAAAGCGTTGGTTTTAAAAAATCAGGTTTTAGTCAATAAAATGGTGGTTTCTAAACCCTCTTTTATCGTTAAAGAGGGTGATCAAATTGAACTCATCGCTCCAAATTTACTCGTTAGCAGGGCTGGGGAAAAATTAGGGGCTTTTTTAGAAACCCATTTCGTGGATTTTAAGGGAAAGGTGGTTTTAGATGTGGGAGCGAGCAAGGGGGGCTTTAGTCAAGTGGCTCTTTTAAAAGGGGCCAAAAAGGTGCTTTGCGTGGATGTGGGGAAAATGCAATTAGATGAAAGTTTAAGGAACGATACACTCATAGAATGTTATGAAGAATGCGATATTAGAGGGTTTAAAACGCCAGAAAAAATTGATTTAGTGCTTTGTGATGTGAGCTTTATTTCTTTATATTGTATTTTAGAAGCGATTTTGCCTTTAAGCGGTGAATTTTTAGCGCTTTTCAAACCGCAATTTGAAGTGGGCAGGGCCGCAAAACGCAATAAAAAGGGGGTGGTAATGGATAAAGAAGCCATTTTGAACGCTTTAGAAAACTTTAAAAACCATTTAAAAACAAAGGATTTTCAAATCTTAAAGATCCAAGAAAGCTTAGTGAAAGGGAAAAACGGGAATGTTGAATTTTTTATCCATTTCAAGCGAGCCTAAAATTAAAAGCCTAGCTATCGGTAAATTTGACGGCTTGCATTTAGGGCATCAAGCCCTTTTTAAAGAATTAAAAGACCCCAAAGCCCTTTTAATCATAGAAAAAAAACATTACACTAAAGGCTATTTAACCCCCCTAAAATACCGCGCCAAACTCGTGGGCATGCCTTTATTTTTTGTGTATTTAGAAGAGATTTCACGATTAAACGCCCTAGAATTTTTAGAGCTTTTAAAAAAGAAATTCCCCCATTTAGAACGCCTGGTGGTGGGCTATGATTTCAGGTTTGGGCATGGGAGGCAAAATGACGCTTTATTTTTAAAAGAGCGTTTTGAAAAAACCATTATTGTGCCTGAAGTGAAAGTCCAAAACATCAGCGTGCATTCTAAAATCATCAAACTAGCCCTAAGTCATGGCGACTTATCTTTAGCTAACAAACTCTTAGGCAGGCCTTATGAAGTGTGCGGGGAAGTCATTAGCGATCAAGGCTTAGGGCATAAAGAACTAGCGCCTACTTTAAATATCAAAACTAAAGATTTTATCCTCCCTAGTTTTGGGGTGTATGCGAGTTTAGTGAAAGTAAAAGATCAGATTTATCAAAAAAGCGTGAGTTTTATAGGCAATCGCTTAAGCGCGGATCAAAATTTCGCCATAGAATGCCATGTGCTTGATGCCATCATAGAAAAACCGCCCAAAGAAATCGCTTTGCGTTGGGTTCAAAAAATACGAGACAACATGCGTTTTAATTCATTAAAAGAGCTTAAAAATCAGATCCAACAAGACATCTTAAGAGCCAAAGAGATTTTGAGATAATTTGTGTTAAAATGGCTTTCAAAAACCTTAAAAATGGAAAAATTTGATGCAATTGAGTAACGCTGACTTAGAACGATTAAAAAGCATGGCGAACACGCTTCGTTTTTTATGTGCAGACATGATAGATAAGGCTAATAGCGGGCATCCGGGCGTGTGCTTGGGATTAGCCGATGTGATGGTGATTTTAAGCTTGCACCTAAACCTTAACCCCACCAACCCTAAATGGCTCAATAGGGACAGGTTGGTTTTTAGCGGAGGGCATGCGAGCGCGTTGGCGTATAGTTTGTTGCATTTGTGGGGCTTTGATTTGAGTTTAGAAGATTTAAAGCGTTTCAGGCAATTACACTCTAAAACCCCAGGACACCCCGAATTGCACCACGCCGAAGGCATTGAAATCACCACAGGCCCTTTGGGGCAAGGTTTTGCTAACGCTGTGGGCTTTAGCATGGCGAGTCAATACGCTCAAACCCTTTTAGATAAAGAAGTGATTTCTCATAAAGTCTATTGCTTGTGTGGGGATGGGGATTTGCAAGAAGGCATTAGCTATGAGAGCGCTTCTTTAGCCGGGCACCTTCGCCTTGATAACCTCATTGTGATTTATGATAGTAATCAGATAAGCATTGAAGGCGCTATTAATATTAGTTTTAGCGAACAGGTTAAAGCACGTTTTTTAGCACAAAATTGGGAAGTGCTAGAATGCGATGGGCATGACTATCAAGCAATTCACAATGCTTTAGAAGAAGCCAAAAAATCCACCAAACCCACGCTTTTAATCGCTCATACGATTATTGGTAAGGGGGCTATTGGTTTAGAGGGGAGTGAAAAAACGCATGGCTCGCCTTTAAATAAGGAAGTGTTAAAACAATCCAAAGAAAACGCTCAAATCAATCCTAACGAAAGCTTTGTAATTAGCCCAAAAAACAAAATGCATTTTGAAGAAGTGAAAGTTAGGGGTATTAGTTTAGAAGCCTTATGGGAAAAATCCTTAAGCCCTAAAATAAAAGAAAAAATCCATGCGTTAAAGAATTTTGATTTTAACGCCATTAATTACCCCGCCTTTAAAAAAGGCGAATCTCTAGCCACGAGAGTGAGTAACGGCATGATTTTAAACGCTATCGCTAAAGAATGCGAAGGCTTTTTGGGGGGGAGCGCGGATTTAGCCCCATCCAATAACACGCATTTGAAACACTCTGGCGATTTCCCTTTAGGGCAAAACCTGCATTTTGGGATCAGAGAGCATGCCATGGGGGCTATCACTAACGCTTTAGCGGCGTATGGCTTGTTTGTGCCTTTTTGCGCGACCTTTTTTGTGTTTAGCGATTACTTGATGCCCAGCATTCGTTTGAGCGCTTTAATGAAATTAAAAGCCCTTTTTATCTTCACGCATGACAGCATTGGCGTGGGCGAAGATGGGGCGACGCACCAGCCCATAGAGCAATTGAGCCATTTACGCGCTTTGCCTAATTTTTATGCTTTCAGGCCCAGCGATGCTTTTGAAAATAAGGCTTGCATGCAAATAGCGTTAAGTTTGAACGCCCCTAGCGCTCTTATTTTATCGCGCCAGAATTTACCCGTTCTTGATGAGGTCTCTAAAGAGCAGGTTTTAAAAGGGGCGTATGTTAAACACTACTCTAAAGATCCCATTATCACGCTTGTTGCGAGCGGGAGCGAAGTCTCTTTAGCTTTAGAGAGCACTAAGATTTTAGAGCGAGAAAATATCCCCACTCAAGTGGTGAGCGCGCCATGCTTTGACTTGTTGGTAGAGCAAGATGAAAGCTATTTTAAAGAACTCTTTAAGGGTAAAGTCTTAGTCATTGAAGCGAGCCGCGCGATAGAGTGGTATCGTTTTGCGGATAAAATCATTGGCATGGATTCTTTTGGGAGCTCAGCAAAAGGCGATAAACTCTTTGAAAAATTTGGCTTTAGCGTTGAAAATGTTACCGCTCAAGCTAAAAGGTTGCTCAACGCATGAACTTAGAAAAACTTTTTTTAGAAAAACCCCCCCTATTTGTTTTTAGCTCCACCAGGCGTTTAAAACATTTCTATTTAGAGCAAGGCGAAGGGTTTTTGCCTAACGCAATGAGCATGGGGAGTTTTTTTGAACAGGCTTTTTACATCCCCAATAAAAAGAAAATCCCTAAAAGCACACGCCAAATTTTAATGATAGACACCATTAAAGCCATCGCTAAAGAAAAAAAATCCATTCTTGAAGGGCTTTTACTTTTTGAAAACAGCTTTTTAGGGTATTTGGAAAGCACCTCCTTTTTGTTTGATTTGTTTGATGAGTTAAGTTCTGCTTGTATCAAGCTCAATGAACTTTCTTTTAAAGACATTTACTTGGATTATGAAAAGCATTTAGAAGTCTTAGAAATGATTTATGATCGCTATGTTAAAAAGCTAGAGGAATTAGGCTTTTATGACAAAATCATGCAAGAAAAGCCCGCCATTTTAAAAGAATTTTTTGAGCATTTTTCCTCCATTGAATGGCATTTAGATGGCTTTATGAGCGTTTTTGAAAGGCAATGCCTATTAGAAGTGGCCGAATTAGTGCCTATCACTTTACACCTGTCATGCGATAAATACAATCAAAAATTCTTGGAATTTCTCAATCTCAAATTAGAGACAGATTGCGATTATTCCATTGATTTTAAAACCCAAAAGATCCTCTCCCAGACGCCCAAGCGCCAAAAAATAGAGCCAAAGCTTTACGCCAACTCCAGTTATTTAAAACAGAGTGCTTTAGTTTTACAAACCATAGAAGAGTATTTGCAAAAAGATAACGACCCTAATAAAATGGCGATCATCACGCCTAATGCGGATTTTTTGCCTTTTTTAAAACTCTTAGACAAAAACAATAATTTGAATTTCGCTATGGGCTTAGGGGCTAAAAACAGCCCTTATTATACAGAGCTTGTCAAAATCTTAGAAGATTTAGAAACAAGCGGTTTTGATTTGAGTGCATCGCCTTTATTGGATTTGGAAAATCTCACCTTTGCACTTTTAGAACAACAAAGCTCTAAAGAAAAAGTGCCCTTGAAAGAAGTGCATTCTCAAATCATGCACCAGTATCATCTTCTAAAAGACACGCTTAAAAACTACAGCCTTAAAGATTTATTGCATTTGTATTTGCAAGAATTTGAAGCCAATTTCCGCTTAGACGATTCTAGCGGGGGCAAAATACGAGTCATGGACACTTTAGAGACAAGGGGCATGCAATTTGATAAAGTGGTTATTGTGGATTTTAATGAAACCTGTGTGCCAAGCCTTAAAGATTGCGATTTGTTTTTAAACTCTGCTTTAAGGAAATCGCTCAACCTCCCCACTTTATTAGATAAGAAAAATTTGCAAAAACACTATTACTACCAGCTCTTTAAAAACTCTAAAGAAATGGTGCTTTCTTATATAGAGAGCGAAACTTCAAAAGCCTCTAACATGCTTTTGGAATTAAATTTAAATATAGCGCCTATTAAAGACGCTTACATGCTTTTTGCACCAAGTCCTTTAAAAGACTACCAAGAAGAAGAAATCAAAGCCGCTATCCCTAAAGATTTTAGCTTTAGCGCTAGCTCATTGAACGCTTTTTTAACTTGCAAACGCCGTTTTTACTACCACTACATGAAGCGCTTCAAAGAAAGCCCTAAAGATGAAAATAATAGCGCTGTGGGCAGTTTGCTCCATGAACTCTTAAAAGAAGTTTATGAAAAAGATAAAAACCCCCATTCATTAGAAGAAAGGCTCATTTGGCTCTTAGAAACAAGAGAAAACATTACCCCTAAAGAGCGTTTAGACACTCTTGTAGCGCTCAAAAAAATCCAGGCTTTTTATCTTAAAGAAAAAGAACGCTTTAAGGCAAAAATCAAAATCCTTGATCTTGAAAAAAGCTTTGAAACGATTATTCAAGGCGTTGTTTTTAAAGGGCGTATAGACAGGATTGACAAAACGGCTGACAATGAGATTATTTTATTGGATTACAAATTCAAAAACGATTTGAAATTAGACAACATGAGTAAAACACAAAGAGGAGGCTTAAGCCCCATCGCTCAAATCAGCACCGATTATCAAATGGCTATCTATGCGTTTGCCCTTAAAAATCTGGGTTACAAAGAGCCTATAAAAGCCTTTTTTTATGATTTGAGGAAGGGCGAGTTGCTAGAAGAAGACGAGCTTGTTTTACAGGCTAAAATGGATCATTTGGAATTTTCTCTTATCCCCAAACTCAAGCAAGAAATTGATTTTGAAAAAACTTTAGAGGTTAAAGATTGTGAATATTGCTCTTTTAAAGACATGTGCAACCGATGAAATCTAAAAAACTTTATTTGGCTTTAATCATAGGGGTTTTATTAGCGTTTTTAACCCTATCTTCATGGCTGGGTAACAGCGGTTTAGTGGGGCGTTTTGGGGTGTGGTTTGCCACACTCAATAAAAAATATTTTGGGTATCTTTCATTCATTAATTTACCCTATTTAGCGTGGGTTTTATTCCTTTTATACAAGACTAAAAACCCTTTTACAGAAATCGTTTTAGAAAAAACTTTAGGGCATCTATTAGGCATTTTATCTTTGCTCTTTTTACAATCTAGCCTGTTGAATCAAGGGGAAATCGGCAACAGCGCGCGTTTGTTTTTACGCCCTTTTATAGGGGACTTTGGGCTTTATGCGCTGATAATGCTTATGGTAGTTATTTCTTATTTGATTTTATTCAAACTGCCCCCTAAAAGCGTTTTTTATCCTTATATGAACAAAACGCAAAGCCTTTTAAAAGAGATTTATAAACAATGCTTACAGGCCTTCAGCCCTAATTTTAGCCCAAAAAAAAAGGGTTTTGAAAACACCCCATCAGATATTCAAAAAAAAGAAACCAACAACGACAAAGAAAAAGAAAACCGCAAAGAAAACCCTATTGATGAAAACCACAACACCCCTAACGAAGAATCGTTTTTAGCGATCCCTACCCCCTATAACACGACTTTAAATGATTCAGAGCCGCAAGAAGGCTTGGTTCAAATTTCCCCACACCCCCCTACCCATTACACTATTTACCCTAAAAGAAACCGATTTGATGATTTGACTAACCCCACTTTAAAAGAACCTAAACAAGAAACCAAAGAAAGAGAACCCACGCTTACAAAAGAAACTCTTGCACCCACCACGCCTAAACCTGCCACACTCAAACCTATCATGCCCACACCCATCATGCCCACATCTGCACCCATAATAGAAAATGACAACAAAACAGAAAACCACAAAACCCCCAACCACCCTAAAAAAGAAGAAAGCCCACAAGAAAACGCGCAAGAAGAAATGATAGAAGAAACGATAAAAGAAAATCTCAAAGAAGAAGAAAAAGAAATACAAAACGCTCCAAACTTTAGCCCACTAACCCCCACAAGCGCTAAAAAACCCGTTATGGTTAAAGAATTGAGCGAAAATAAAGAGATATTAGACGGGTTGGATTATGGCGAAGTGCAAAAACCCAAAGATTATGAGCTTCCCACCACGCAATTATTGAATGCGGTTTGTTTGAAAGAAACTTCTTTAGACGAAAACGAGATTGACCAAAAAATCCAGGATTTATTGAGCAAACTGCGCACCTTTAAAATTGATGGCGATATTATCCGCACTTATTCAGGCCCTATTGTAACCACTTTTGAATTCCGCCCAGCCCCTAGCGTTAAGGTGAGCCGTATTTTAGGCTTGAGCGATGATTTAGCGATGACTTTATGTGCTGAATCCATTCGCATTCAAGCCCCTATTAAGGGTAAAGATGTCGTTGGCATTGAAATCCCTAACAGCCAAAGCCAGATTATTTATTTAAGAGAAATTTTAGAGAGCGAATTGTTTCAAAAATCCAGCTCGCCCTTAACTCTAGCTTTAGGCAAAGACATTGTGGGTAACCCTTTCATCACGGATTTAAAAAAGCTCCCCCATTTGCTCATCGCCGGCACGACAGGAAGCGGTAAGAGCGTGGGCGTGAATGCGATGATTTTATCCTTACTTTATAAAAACCCCCCCGATCAACTCAAATTAGTGATGATCGATCCCAAAATGGTAGAATTTAGCATTTATGCGGACATCCCCCACTTACTCACACCCATTATCACCGATCCTAAAAAAGCTATTGGGGCTTTGCAAAGTGTGGCTAAAGAAATGGAACGCCGATACTCTTTAATGAGCGAATACAAGGTTAAAACCATTGATTCTTATAATGAGCAGGCGGAAAATAACGGCGTTGAAACGTTCCCCTATTTGATTGTGGTGATTGATGAATTAGCGGATTTAATGATGACAGGGGGAAAAGAAGCGGAGTTTCCTATCGCTAGAATCGCTCAAATGGGGCGCGCGAGCGGTTTGCACCTCATTGTAGCGACCCAACGCCCAAGCGTGGATGTTGTAACCGGCTTGATTAAAACCAACTTGCCTTCAAGGGTGAGTTTTAGGGTAGGCACTAAGATTGATTCTAAAGTGATTTTAGACACCGATGGGGCGCAAAGCTTGCTAGGAAGGGGCGATATGCTCTTTACCCCCCCAGGAGCGAATGGGTTAGTACGCTTGCATGCCCCCTTTGCCACTGAAGATGAAATCAAAAAAATCGTGGATTTTATTAAAGCCCAAAAAGAAGTACAATATGATAAAGATTTCTTGCTAGAAGAATCGCGCATGCCTTTAGACACCCCTAACTATCAAGGCGATGACATTTTAGAAAGGGCTAAAGCGGTGATTTTAGAAAAAAAGATCACTTCTACGAGTTTTTTACAACGCCAATTAAAAATCGGCTACAACCAAGCCGCCACCATTACGGATGAATTAGAAGCTCAAGGCTTTTTATCCCCAAGAAACGCCAAAGGCAACAGAGAGATTTTGCAAAACTTTTAGGCTTTGTTTTCATTGGATATTGGCAATAGAAACATTGTTTTTAATTTTTAAAAGTTACCGCTTGCTTTTCGCAAGCTTTTTATGATTGATTTTAAAAATGCCTGTGCGCATTTTTTAGGCTTTATTACCAATCCTTTATTAAAAACAAAAACTTTTCTCAATGATACAAACGACACCAACCTTTCATCTATTAATCAAATATTATCTGTGGTTTCCATAACTCCTAGTAAAATTACCTAAAAATTTCATATTCAAGGATAGCCATGAACCCCCAACCCGCCACCAAAAAACCCTTAAAATCCCTTTTAGCCGCTAGTTCAGGCAATTTAGTGGAATGGTATGACTTTTACGCTTATGCGTTTCTCGCTCCTTATTTTGCTAAGGAATTTACCCACACTAATGACCCCACTTTAGCGCTCATCTCAGCTTTTTTGGTTTTTATGCTAGGGTTTTTCATGCGCCCTTTGGGGAGTTTGTTTTTTGGTAAATTGGGGGATAAAAAGGGGCGTAAAACTTCTATGGTGTATTCCATTATCCTTATGGCGCTAGGTTCTTTCATGCTCGCATTGCTCCCCACTAAAGAAATCGTAGGGGAATGGGCGTTCTTGTTTTTATTATTAGCCAGGCTTTTACAGGGCTTTAGCGTGGGAGGAGAATATGGCGTGGTCGCTACTTACCTCTCTGAATTAGGCAAGAATGGCAAAAAAGGTTTTTATGGCTCTTTTCAATATGTAACTTTAGTTGGAGGGCAGCTCTTAGCTATTTTTTCACTCTTTATCGTTGAAAATATTTACACGCATGAACAAATCAGCGCGTTTGCTTGGCGTTATTTATTCGCTTTAGGGGGTATATTAGCCCTACTCTCGCTCTTTTTAAGAAATATCATGGAAGAAACCATGGATAGCAAAACAACTTCCAAAAACACTATTAAAGAAGAAACCCAAAGAGGCAGTTTAAAGGAATTGCTCCACCATAAAAAAGCCTTAATGATAGTCTTTGGGCTAACTATGGGAGGGAGTTTGTGTTTTTATACTTTTACGGTGTATTTAAAGATCTTTTTAACCAACAGCTCATCATTCAGCCCTAAAGAAAGCAGTTTCATCATGCTTTTAGCGCTCTCTTATTTCATCTTCTTACAACCCTTATGCGGGATGCTTGCGGATAAAATCAAACGCACCCAAATGCTGATGGTTTTTGCTATCGCAGGGCTTATTGTAACGCCTGTTGTCTTTTATGGTATCAAGCATGCCACTAGCGTGTATGAAGCCCTACTTTATGAGATTCTCGCATTGAGCGCGATGAGCTTTTACACTTGCATTGCTGGGGTCATTAAGGCGGAATTATTCCCTGAACATGTGCGAGCGCTTGGCGTGGGTCTAGCCTATGCGATCGCCAATGCGCTTTTTGGAGGGAGCGCGAGTTATGTAGCGTTAGAGTTCAAACAGCATGGTTTTGAATGGGGGTTTGTGGGCTATGTCATGGTTAGTATTGTTATCTTTATGGTTATGGTTATCCTATTCCCTAAAAAAACCTATTTGGAATGAATCTGTTTTTATTTGATTTTTGCTATAATTTTTTCTTTTAAAAGGATTATTCGCATGCAAAATGGGTATTATGCGGCCACAGGGGCTATGGCGACACAATTTAACCGCTTGGATTTAACCTCTAATAATTTAGCTAATTTAAACACCAACGGCTTTAAAAGAGACGATGCGATTACAGGCGATTTTTTAAGGCTTTACCAAGAATACCGAGAGCGACTGCCCTTAGAAGATCAAACCAAAGCGAGCGCGAAGTATCTAAACCGCAATCTCAATCGTGTGCCTATTTTATCAGAAATCTATACGGATAGGAGTCTTGGCGCGTTTGAAGGAACGAATAACCCCCTAGATTTTGCCCTAACAAGCCCTAACCTCTATTTTGCGATACAAACTAATGAGGGCGTCGCTTATACCAGAGATGGGCATTTTAGCGTGGATAAAGACGGCTTTTTAGTTACTCTTAATGGCTTTAGGGTGCTTTCTCGTTCGGGCTTGAACGAAAAAGGAGGGATCATGCTCATGCCTGACGCTGAAATTGAAGTGGATCAAAATGGTGGAATCACTTTTAGGGATAATGAAGCCCAAATTCAAGCGGGCGCGTTAGCTTTAGTGGGTTTTAGCGAACCTAAAAACCTTAAAAAAATAGGGCAAAACCTTTATACTTATCAGGGCGAAGGCGTCCATCAAGTCTCTGACTCTGGCGCGTTAAAACAATCCATGCTAGAAAAAAGCAATGTCAATGCGGTGCGTGAAATGAGCGCTTTGATTGAAATCAACCGCTTTTTGGACATGTATTCTAAAGTGCTAAAAACCCATCAAGATGACATGAACGCTGAAGCGATCAATAAACTCGCTACAAAAGCTTAAATTTTTGGCGATTTTAGAATCCATAGGAGGGTTTTTGCGATACCCTAACTCCCTAATAACGCTTTTTTAAAAGCCTTGTTAATCTTTTTTATATAGGATTAGTTTTAAAAGAGTTTAAAGAATTAAATGCCTTTTCTTTTGTAATCGCTTGCAAAGTCGAAATAATCGCAAGCTTCTCTTTATAGCCGCTAGCTATTCAACAATGATTCAATTTTAATTATTTCGTTTGTTGTTTAAAACGCTCTTTATTGTGGTATTCTGTAAGCAAACGCCCCCATTTTTCTTGATATGGATCTTGTGTTTTAAGCTCGTTTGTGGTAGGATTATTCCCATTAAGGTTTGAGACGCTATAGTTGGTGCCGTCTCTGTAATGATTAAAGAGTATCGCAATGATCTCTAATTCCCTTAATGTTTTTATCGCCCCAATCAAGCTTTTTGATTACCCACTTGACTATCAGCGTCCATTTTAAGATAGAGCCATTTTAAAAGCTTTTAAAAATTTTCTTTCTGCTTCCACTAAATTAGGGTTTAAGAGCAAGTCATTCTTTAAAGCGCTTGTATAGGCGGTGTGTGAGCGAAAACTTTTGTTTTTTAAGTCCAATTTGATTTTATCCTTTTGGCTGAAACAATCTTCAATGTTTTTGAAATTTTTACATTTATGTAAAATTATAGTATCGTAAAGACATGACAATAGAGACGCTAATTTTAGATGCTTATAAAAGTGGTGAGTTAATTGGAACTACGCTAACAACTTATGGCGCTTATATGCCATTACGAGTTAGTGGCACAGGGTATTCTATTAGAGCCACGAAAGACAGAGACAACCAAGATTATTTTTATCTATCTAAGCGTGATGATAGCTATCTAAAATTAGAACAAGAAATAGTAGGCTTGCCTATAATAGTCAATCACCCCATAGACAAACCAAGCAAGAACAATGAAAACTCAAGGCGGTTTTTAACGCTCCATAACTTCAAAGATAACACCATTATTGGCACTTGCCTAAATGCTTACGAAAAAAACAACGAATTATGGGCTTTAGCAAAGATTTACGATATAGAAGTTGTGTTGGATTTACTTAATAATGAAAAATCTACTAGCCCAGCAGTATATTGTTATTACGAAAAAGACAACGCCGTCATTGTTGATAAACCCATGCTAATCAATCATTTAGCTATTGTAGAGCAAGGGCATTGGGATAAAAAAGACAGAAATTCAATTGACAATAGCAAAATAAACATACTAGACTTAAATTACCCAACCGCTAAAGCGATTGGGCTTTTTCTTGCTTCATCGCTCCATAACTAGCTAGATCTAATATGTTGCCA
>NZ_JAALNT010000048.1:0-313 GCF_017594925.1 Helicobacter pylori | reverse complement strand
GTAAAAAAGAACAAGCTAGAGCTAAAGCACACTATCAAGCTATGCTAGAAAAAGAAAAAGCTAAAGAATTAGCTAAACAACAAGCTAACACCTTGCACTCTAATGAGCTTGATGATGACCCTAAAGCTCATGCTGGATTAAAACAAAATGACAACACAAACTTTAAAGGGCGTAATAGATAATGCTCTCAAGCGATGATTGCCTTTAATGTTCTTAATAAAGAATATACCCTTTGAGTGAAGTGCCCAACCGCTAAAGACGATTGGGCTTCCTAGGCTGATGTTGCCCGTAGGGGAGTTTGGTTCTCACTCTG
>NZ_JAALNT010000047.1:0-344 GCF_017594925.1 Helicobacter pylori | reverse complement strand
TAGAAGCTGAATGCAAAACCCCTAAACCCACAAAAACCAATCAAACCCCTATCCAGCCAAAACACCTCCCAAACTCTAAACAACCCCGCTCTCAAAGAGGATCAAAAGCGCAAGAGCTTATAGCTTATTTGCAAAAAGAGTTGGAATCTCTGCCCTATTCACAAAAAGCTATCGCTAAACAAGTGGATTTTTATAAACCAAGTTCTATCGCTTATTTAGAACTAGATCCTAGAGATTTTAAAGCTACAGAAGAATGGCAAAAAGAAAATCTAAAAATACGCTCTAAAGCTCAAGCTAAAATGCTTGAAATGAGGAGTTTAAAACCAGACTCACAAGCCCACCTT
>NZ_JAALNT010000046.1:0-414 GCF_017594925.1 Helicobacter pylori | reverse complement strand
CTTGCTCCACACTCTAGCGCCTAAGGGGGTGGAGTTTAGGAAATTGGGGGAGGTGTGTGATTTTCAAAAAGGAAAATCAATAACAAAAAAAGCCGTAACTTTTGGAAAAGTCCCCGTTATTTCGGGGGGAAGACAACCCGCTTATTATCACAATGAGGCAAATCGTAGCGGAGAAACAATAGCGATTTCTTCATCTGGAGTGTATGCTGGCTATGTTAGTTATTGGGATATTCCTGTTTTTCTTGCTGACTCTTTTTCTGTTTCACCAAAACAAAAAACCATAATGCCTAAATATCTTTTTCATTACCTTACAACGCAACAAGATGTAATCCATGCAACAAAAAGCACAGGGGGAATTCCCCATGTTTATAGCAAAGACTTACAAAATTTTTTAATCCCCATCCCACCCCTAGA
>NZ_JAALNT010000045.1:0-456 GCF_017594925.1 Helicobacter pylori | reverse complement strand
TTTTTTTAGTCTTGCTTTTTATTTAATTTTATTATTGATTGTTTTTGTTTGTTTAGGTGGTTTATTGGGGTTTGGTTGTTTTGTTGATTTAGTTTTGCATGCTCTAAACCGATGAAAGGTTGTTTGAAGTCTTCTCTGTTCATAAAACTTGCTAATAACGCATCTCTTCTCTGCCATGTCTTCAACAAATCTTTTTCCTTACCTAGGCTCTGTGGTTTTAGGTTTGACTTTTTGATGGTTGTTTTTGCATGCTTGATTTTATTGGTGGTGTTGTTTTTTATTTCTTTGCCTTAAGACAAACCATAGAGTCGGCTTGCTACCCCAAAATTCAGGCACTCTTAAGCTAAGTCTAAGTCTACTATACTCAAAAGCTTATAAAATCATCAAAAAGAGTGCTGAAATGAATGTTTTAATCAGATTGTGCTTTATTCTTGTGATTGGGTTTTTTGGCGCGAA
>NZ_JAALNT010000044.1:0-602 GCF_017594925.1 Helicobacter pylori | reverse complement strand
GAATAAAGAATAAAGAATAAAGAATAAAGAATAAAGAATAAAGAATAAAGAATAAAGAATAAAGAATAAAGAATAAAAATCTAAAACGCTAAAAGCGTTTTTTACAATCAAACTAAAGAGCTTGGTTATAAAGCGATAATTTTTTAAAGAATAAAGCTTTCTAAAAACATTTCTTATCGCTCTTTAGAATTTAAGTGCAGTTTAGGGATTTTAAAAAACTTCTCATAAACTTCCTTTTAAAAGAAGCTTAGATAAGAGTTCTATAAATAATTGCATTCGCTAAAGAATAAAACTTTTTTCTTAAATCCATGTTTAATTGATGCGGACTCTTTTCTCACCAAAGGTATTAAACTTTCTAAAAAATTGGATTTTAGATCTTATGTTATGATTTTAAGTTTTATTTTATCGCTTCAGATTTTATTTTATGATTTTAGATTTTATTTTGCCATCAAACTCGTTTTCTTAAATCTCTAAAAAACTTTGAATAAACCCCAATCAACCCCAAAAGCAAACCAGCAACACTGAAACCAAACCCCAATAAACCACCTAAACAAACAAAAACAATCAATAATAAAATTAAATAAAAAGCAAGACTAAAAAAA
>NZ_JAALNT010000043.1:0-1005 GCF_017594925.1 Helicobacter pylori | reverse complement strand
CTCTCAAATCATCATAATCGGCTCTCAAATCATCATAATCGGCTCTCAAATCATCAATAGTCGCTAAAGGCTCATTCAAATCACGATAGAAAACAAAAGGGTTATTGTGATAGATCGTGTCGTTTTCTAAAATCGTTTTAAAAAAATCCAGGATTTTTTTAAAACTCAAATCTTGGTAAAAGTAAGCTTTCCCATCAAGGGTGTTTAAAGGGTTTTCATAGAGCATGTCTAAATAAGCGTTTGGGTGCGTGTGCAAGTATTTGATATAATCAATCGCTTCATCAAAATCTTTAAAATCACAAACGTTCACAAAACTCTTAGGGTTAAAATCTTTCGCCACGCTAGGACTCCCCCAATAAATAGGAATGGTATGGCTGAAATAAGCGTCAATGATTTTTTCAGTTACATAGCCATAGCCTTGAGAGTTTTCAAAACACAGATTGAATTTGTATTGGCTTAAAAATTCGTTTTTGTTTTTGACGTTATAACCTAAAGTGTTTTTCACTGCTCCTCCCCCAGTAACTGGCTCAATAGAATTTAAAGCGTCATAGAAGGCGTTCCTTATAGGGGCGTTAGGGTTGCTTGCGACAAAGCTCGCAAACCCTCTTTTCAAAGGATCGCTCTCATCATTCACTACTGCGCATAAATTGGGGTGGTTTTCTTTAAAATGGTGGGAGGGTTTTTTTAAAGTATAAAGGCTGTTACTTTTGAGTTTGTAGGGTGCGGTGGTGTCATTCACGCTCTCGGCTTTATGGTGTAGTCTATCATAATATAAAGGCATTCTCAAATAACGATCTCTAAAGTCTAATTCATCAAAGCCTATAGCGTAATCAAAGAGGTTGAAATTAGGGACTTCGTTTTCACCGGTGTAAAACACTCTTTTAGTGTTTTGATAAGAGAGGATTTTTCTGGCTGATCCAATAGGAGTGCCAAAGACGAGATCGGAGGGTTTGTTAGGGTTTTGGTGGAGAGTGATTTTGTAGCGTTGGCTTAAGATGAAATACA
>NZ_JAALNT010000042.1:0-1125 GCF_017594925.1 Helicobacter pylori | reverse complement strand
AGGATCACCCATGCAATTTCAAAAAACCTTATTTTCTTTATCTTTGCCTTTATCTTTATTTTTATCTTTTTGTATCGCTGAAGAAAATGGGGCGTATGCGAGCGTGGGGTTTGAATATTCCATTAGTCATGCCGTTGAGCATAATAACCCCTTTTTGAATCAAGAACGCATCCAAATCATTTCTAACGCTCAAAACAAAATCTATAAACTCAATCAAATTGAAAATGAAATCAAAGGCATGCCCAACACCTTTAATTACATCAACAACGCTTTGAAAAACCATGCTAAATTAACCCCCACTGAAATGCAAGCCGAACAATACTACCTCCAATCCACCTTTCAAAACATTGAAAAAATAGTCACGCTCAGCGGTGGAATTGCATCTAACCCTAAACTAGCCCAAGCGTTGGAAAAAATGCAAGAACCCATTACTAACCCTTTAGAATTTGAAGAAAACTTAAGAAATTTAGAATTGCAATTCACTCAATCTCAAAACCGCATGCTTTCTTCTTTATCTTCTCAAATCGCTCAAATTTCAAATTCCTTAAATGCGCTTGATCCTAGCTCTTATTCTAAAAACATTTCAAGCATGTATGGGGTGAGTTTGAGCGTAGGGTATAAGCATTTCTTTACCAAGAAAAAAAATCAAGGGTTGCGCTATTACTTGTTCTATGACTATGGTTACACTAATTTTGGTTTTGTGGGCAACGGCTTTGATGGTTTAGGCAAAATGAATAACCATCTCTATGGGCTTGGCATAGACTACCTTTATAATTTCATTGATAATGAGCAAAAACATTCGAGCGTGGGTTTTTATGCAGGCTTTGCTTTAGCGGGGAGTTCGTGGGTAGGGAGTGGTTTAGGCATGTGGGTGAGCCAAACGGATTTTATCAACAATTACTTGACCAATTATCAGGCTAAAATGCACACGAGTTTTTTCCAAATCCCTTTGAATTTTGGGGTTCGTGTGAATGTGGATAGGCACAATGGCTTTGAAATGGGCCTAAAGATCCCTTTAGCAATCAATTCCTTTTATGAAACGCATGGCAAAGGGTTAAACGCTTCCCTCTTTTTCAAACGCCTTGTGGTGTTTAATGTGAGTTATGTTTATAGTTTTTAGGGGGG
>NZ_JAALNT010000041.1:0-1272 GCF_017594925.1 Helicobacter pylori | reverse complement strand
CTATGATGTGGAAAAATATCGTCATCAGTGGTGTTTCAAACGCACCCAGTGCTATCGAATCCACTGGCTACCCAACGCAATACGCGGTGTTTAACAACATCAAGGCGATGCTACCTTACTTGCAAGAAGCGCTCAAACTAACTCAGAGCAACCACACCCTATCCACTCAGTTGCAAGCTCAAGCTATGAGATCTCAAACAAATCGTGAATTTGCTAAAGACATTTACGCTTTAGCTCAAAACCAAAAGCAAATCCTTTCTAACGCTTCAAATATATTCAATCTCTTTAATTCCATTCCTAAAGACCAACTTAAGTATTTGGAGAACGCTTACTTGAAAGTGCCGCATTTGGGTAAAACGCCTACTAACCCTTACAGACAGAATGTGAATTTGAATAAAGAAATTAATGCGGTTCAAAACAATGTAGCTAATTATGGCAATCGGATTGATTCGGCTTTAAGCGTGGCTAGAGATGTTTATAATTTAAAATCCAATCAAACAGAAATCGTAACCGCCTATAACAACGCTAAGAATTTGAGCGAAGAGATTTCTAAACTCCCCTATAACCAAGTCAATACAAAAGACATTGTTACGCTACCTTACGATAAAAACGCCCCGGCAGCAGGCCAATACAACTACCAAATCAACCCAGAGCAGCAATCCAATCTTTCTCAAGCTTTAGCGGCGATGAGCAATAACCCCTTTAAAAAAGTGGGCATGATCAGCTCTCAAAACAATAACGGCGCTTTGAACGGGCTTGGCGTGCAAGTGGGCTATAAGCAATTCTTTGGCGAAAGCAAAAGATGGGGATTAAGGTATTATGGCTTCTTTGATTACAACCACGGCTATATCAAATCCAGCTTTTTTAATTCGTCTTCTGATATATGGACTTATGGCGGTGGGAGCGATTTGTTAGTGAATATTATCAACGATAGTATCACAAGAAAGAACAACAAGCTCTCAGTAGGTCTTTTTGGAGGTATCCAACTAGCAGGGACTACATGGCTTAATTCTCAATACGTGAATTTAACCGCGTTCAATAACCCTTACAGCGCGAAAGTCAATACTTCTAATTTCCAATTTTTGTTCAATCTCGGTTTGAGAACCAATCTCGCTACAGCTAAGAAAAAAGACAGCGAACATTCCGCGCAACATGGCATTGAACTAGGCATTAAAATCCCCACCATTAACACCAACTACTATTCTTTTTTAGGCACTAAGCTAGAATACCGAAGGCTTTATAGCGTGTATCTCAATTATGTGTTTGCTTATT
>NZ_JAALNT010000040.1:0-1498 GCF_017594925.1 Helicobacter pylori | reverse complement strand
TTTAATCCCTTTCTCGCTCTCTTTTTGCATGTCTTTCACGGCTTCTATCAAGCGCTTTAAGGTAGGATTATTTTCGTTTGGCTCTCTATTGGCCATTAAAAGGTAATGCGTAAAATCGTAAATATCAATGTCCTTAAATTCCTTACTTTTAGGGTTAAACATGTCTTTTGTAGCATCTGCGATCTTGAATTCTTTCAAACCTTTTTTAATGTTATCGCTTCTTAAAGCTTCAAATAACGCTTTGCTCGGATCATCAAATCGTGCAAACCGTGCGATCGCACCTCCTAAAATCTCGCTTATATCGCTCGTGTTTTGTTCGCTCTTTTCAAACATTTCTAAAGAACTCGTTTTATAGAATTTTTCGCTCAAATCTTTCAGGCTTTCGCTTGTAGTTTGATAATTCTTTAAATTCGCAAAACTGCGATCCATGATATCGCTTAAATAAGCGTTTAAACTCACCTTAGGGAAATTCATATCGTGGATTAAATTGTGAAAACTGCCGGCGTTATCTACAAACATTTTTTTAACCTTTTCATAGCTTTTAATGTCGTTAGAAAATTCTTTCTGCCAACGGTTGAGTAACTCTATCCCTTGCGTCTTAGTCCTTGGCATGTTATACATTAAAAGCACGAGGTTGCTATCGCCTACATTAGGGTGGGTGGCTTTGTCAAAATTTAAATTTTTAGCAACGATGTTTTTTAATGAGTAAATGCTATCAGCGTCTAATTTCTTTTCTAATTCTTTCAATTTCGCTTCATAGTGGCTTAAAACCGCTATCGCATGATCGCTTTCGCTGTTGAAGCGTCCTTGATTGCTTGAAGCCGCTAAATTGTTGATCTCGGTGTTGTTTAGGCGCTTATGCGGCACTCTAACTAACAGCTCGTCCGGCTTTAAGTCTATGTGATAGTATTCTTGGATCGCTTTCTCGTAAATGTATCGGCTTTTAGGCGTGAAGTTTAGCATGCCAGCTATGCGGTGGTTTCCTGCGATCACTTGCCCGTCGTGTAAGATAATCGGTAAATCTTCAAAACCTCCGCTCCCAAATATCTTTTTAGGATCAAAATTTTCAGCAATGCTTTTAATCTGCTCTTCGTTCATGTCGGTGCGTTTTTGCGTCCCGCCTGTGGTAAAGCTTGGCTTTAAATCTTTAGCTTTCACGATCGTATAATCTAGATCGTAAATCTCTCGTTCGTTTAGCCGAACTCTACTCTTTGGGATTCTCTCTTGGATTTGTGTAGGGATATCTTCTCCTACTTCTATTTTAGTCTGGCTTTCAATGTTGCCTGCATTGCCTCGCTCGTGTTCTAATTTCTTTTTTAGGGCTTCCTTGCGTTGTTTTTCTTGCTCTTTAGCTTTTAAAAATTCTTGTTCGCTTTGTAGGGCTTCGCTTTCTAATTTCGCTAACTTTTCGGCGTTGGCTTGCTCAAGGGGGCTTAAATTTTTAACTTCTTGGGCGGTTTCGTTTAAATTTTCGCTTGTTTTTAATAAATCCTCTTGA
>NZ_JAALNT010000004.1:0-138168 GCF_017594925.1 Helicobacter pylori | reverse complement strand
AGATAAAAATATCGTTAGCTCCATTGATCACATCATGCGAGAAGATTTAAAAGCGCAAATTGAAAGCGTTTTGGATCGGTTGAATGAGCGAGAAAAAGCGGTGATCCGCATGCGTTTTGGGCTTTTAGACGATGAAAGCGATCGAACTTTAGAAGAAATTGGCAAAGAATTGAATGTTACTAGAGAAAGGGTGCGCCAGATTGAAAGCTCTGCGATCAAAAAATTGAGAAGCCCGCAATACGGGCGCATTTTGAGAAACTATTTGCGCATTTGACATTAAGGTTCTCTAAAGCATGCGTTATTTTCTTGTAGTTTTCTTGTTTTTGTTTGTGGGTTGCACAAAAAAGGATTTCACGCTCAAAGATTTATCCTTGCCCCAAGAGGCTTCAAGCTATCTTGCAAGCTCTCAAAATGGCAGTAACAATATTGACCCCCAAGCGTTAAGAGAAAAATTAAAAGAGAGCTACCTCAAAGCGTGGTATTCCCCATGGCTAGATATGAAAGTCAAAAGCAATAAAAAAGAGGTGTTTTGGATCCTTAAGGAGATGAATAAATCCACCGGTTATGGCGAAGATCTAAAACCCAACGCAAAAGCTTTCAATGATGCACTTATTAAAAGCATGGATATTGAGCATTACCCAAGCGCTAAGATTAAGGCTGTTGTGGTGCGAGATAGCGATGTTAGGGCTGTGCCTACTAACAAGCCTTTTTATCTTTCTCCAAAAGGTTATCCTTTTGACAGGTATCAAAATTCGCTGATTTTTCAAGGCACGCCGGTTTTAGTCACGCATTTCAACACGGACAAAACTTACGCCCACATTCAAAGCAGTTTTGTTTATGGTTGGATTAAAGTCAGCGATTTAGCCTACATGCACGATAAAGACATAGAGCTTTTAACCCATCTTAAAGATTATGTCATGCCTATAAAAGATAAAATCCCCCTTTATACAGACTATGGGGATTTTTACACCAACGCCAGAGTGGGCGAATTGTTCGCTCTCATCCCCCAAAGTCAAAACGCATCTCAAAACCCCCAAAAAAAGGAATTGAAAGCCTATGGCTTTTTGAAGAACGCTAAGGGCTATGCAACTTTACAAAGCGTGATCTTAGAAGAAAAGGATTTTTTTGTTTTCCCTAAGGCTTTTAACAGCGAGAACATGGCGTATTTTATAGACACCATGCTAGGGCAAAAATACGGCTGGGGTGGGCTATTAGGTAACAGGGATTGCTCGGCTTTCACCAGGGATAGTTTCGCTAATTTTGGCATTTTGCTCCCCAGAAATTCCTATGCACAAAGCCGTTATGCGAACAATTATGTGGATTTAAGCTCTATGAAAGCCAAAGAAAAAGAAGACTACATCCTTAAAAACGCCACGCCTTTTGGAACGCTCATCTATTTAAAAGGGCATATCATGCTCTATTTAGGCGCACACAACCATCAAGCGATAGTCGCTCACAGCATTTGGTCAGTGCAAACCCAAAAGCATTTTAAAACCTTGAGCCATAAAATAGGAGGCGTGGTGATCACTTCATTATGGCTAGCTGAAGAGCATAACGGGGCGTTTTCTAAAAAGAAATTATTGATTGATAGGGTGCTTGGAATGAGCGATTTGAAAGATTTTGTCAATAAAACTTCAAGCCCTTTGAATGCGAATTGATTTTCTTGTACTATGATTACGATTTATCAATTTAAAACATTTGGAGAAAGACAATGAGTATGGAATTTGATGCCGTGATTATTGGAGGTGGGGTTTCAGGGTGCGCGACCTTTTATACTTTGAGCGAATACAGCTCTTTAAAGCGCGTGGCTATCGTGGAAAAATGCTCTAAATTAGCTCAAATCAGCTCCAGCGCTAAGGCTAATTCGCAAACCATTCATGATGGCTCTATTGAAACGAATTACACTCCTGAAAAAGCTAAAAAAGTGCGTTTGAGCGCTTATAAAACCAGGCAATACGCGCTCAATAAAGGCTTGCAAAATGAAGTGATCTTTGAAACCCAGAAAATGGCCATAGGCGTGGGCGATGAAGAATGCGAGTTCATGAAAAAACGCTACGAATCCTTTAAGGAAATCTTTGTGGGGTTAGAGGAATTTGACAAACAAAAGATTAAAGAATTAGAGCCTAATGTGATTTTAGGGGCTAATGGCATAGACAGGCATGAAAACATTATCGGTCATGGCTATCAAAAAGACTGGAGCACCATGAATTTTGCGAAGTTGAGTGAAAACTTCGTTGAAGAAGCTCTAAAATTAAAGCCTAACAACCAGGTGTTTTTGAATTTCAAAGTGAAAAAGATTGAAAAACGCAACGACACTTACGCGCTCATTTCTGAAGACGCTGAAGAAGTGTATGCTAAATTCGTGCTAGTCAATGCCGGCTCTTACGCTTTGCCTTTGGCTCAGAGCATGGGCTATGGCTTGGATTTAGGGTGCTTGCCTGTGGCGGGTAGCTTTTATTTTGTGCCGGATTTATTAAGGGGTAAGGTTTATACCGTTCAAAACCCCAAACTCCCTTTTGCAGCCGTGCATGGCGACCCTGATGCTGTCATTAAAGGAAAAACACGAATCGGGCCTACGGCTTTAACGATGCCTAAATTAGAGCGCAACAAATGCTGGCTTAAGGGTATTAGTTTGGAATTACTAAAAATGGATTTGAATAAAGATGTGTTTAAGATCGCGTTTGATTTGATGAGCGATAAAGAAATCCGTAATTATGTGTTTAAAAACATGGTTTTTGAATTGCCCATTATCGGTAAAAGGAAATTTTTAAAAGACGCTCAAAAAATCATCCCCTCTCTTAGCCTAGAAGATTTAGAATACGCTCATGGTTTTGGCGAAGTACGCCCGCAAGTTTTAGACAGAACCAAGCGAAAGCTGGAATTGGGCGAAAAAAAGATTTGCACCCATAAAGGCATCACTTTTAACATGACCCCCTCTCCAGGCGCGACGAGCTGCTTGCAAAACGCCCTTGTGGATTCCCAAGAAATCGCTGCATATTTGGGCGAGAGCTTTGAATTAGAACGCTTTTATAAAGATTTATCCCCAGAAGAATTGGAAAATTAAAACGCATGCAAAAAGAACAAGAAGCCCGAGAAATCGCTAAAAAAGCCGTTCAAATCGTGTTTTTTTTAGGGGTTGTGGTGGTACTTTTGATGATGATAAACCTTTACATGCTCATCAATCAAATCAACGCGAGCGCTCAAATGAGCCAACAAATCAAAAAGATAGAAGAAAGGCTCAATCAAGGGCAAAAATAAAGGCTTTGGCTTATTAAGCATGAGTAACAAAATTAAAAAATGCTTAAAGGCATTTTTTAAAATAAATACAATAAAATGGCTTGCGTAAGCAAGTGATAGCCTCTTTAAAAAGCGGTCTTTTGGGGTTAGGGGGTTTTTGGTTGGGGGTTGTAGGGGAGGGTTATTGTAAAATACCTCCCTATCCCCTTAAGGAAATGAATTTTACTTAAGAAATGAGTTTTACCATAAAATCAAAAAGCAATCAAACAAATTTTTTAAAAAACCTTATTTTTAAACTTTAAACTTTCCTTAAATTCAGTAATATTTAAGTTTATTTCCTTATAATGGGTGCTTTAATTTTATCAAAGGATTCTTATGACAAAGACTGCTAAAGTCAATGACATCGTTCGTGATTGGGTCGTTTTAGACGCTAAAGACAAAGTTTTTGGCCGCTTGATCACTGAAATCGCTGTGCTTTTAAGAGGCAAACACCGCCCTTTTTACACCCCTAATGTGGATTGTGGGGATTTTGTGGTGGTTATCAACGCCAATAAGGTTAAATTTTCAGGCATGAAATTAGAGGATAAAGAGTATTTTACCCATTCAGGTTATTTTGGCAGCACTAAGAGCAAGACTCTCCAAGAAATGCTAGAAAAAGCCCCCGAAAAGCTCTACCACTTAGCCGTTAGGGGCATGCTCCCTAAAACGAAATTAGGGAAAGCGATGATTAAAAAACTCAAAGTTTATCGTGATGATAAGCACCCTCACACCGCACAAACTAGCAAAAAGGACGCTAAATGAGAAAAATCTATGCTACCGGTAAAAGAAAAACCGCTATCGCTAAAGTGTGGCTCACTCCGGGTAAAGGCGGATTGAGTATCAATGAGCAGAGCTTAAATCAATGGTTAGGCGGACATGAAGCCATTAAAATGAAAGTCATGCAGCCCTTGCTTTTAACCAAACAAGAGCAATCTGTGGATATTAAAGCGGTGGTTTTTGGTGGGGGCTACTCAGCGCAAGCGGAAGCCTTAAGGCATGGCATTTCTAAAGCTTTGAACGCTTATGATATTGCTTTTAGGGCCATTTTAAAACCTAAGGGTTTGCTCACTAGGGATTCAAGGGTGGTTGAACGCAAAAAATATGGTAAAAGAAAGGCCAGAAGAAGCCCGCAATTCTCTAAAAGGTAATTTTTATTTCTTTTCCTCTTCTTTGGGGGAGTTTTGGGGGCTTTGGCTCTCTTTTATTCTACTTTTTGTTCTCTCTTGTTTTATTAAAGTTTCAAAATCAATGTATAATAATCGTTCTCTATCAATTTGTTTTAAAAGGGCAAAGGGAATGAAATCTACAAGAATTGGTTCTAAAATCGTCATGATGGTGTGTGCGGTTGTTATTGTCATTAGCGCTGTTATGGGCGTTATTATCAGCTACAAGGTTGAAAGCGTGTTGCAAAGCCAAGCCACAGAATTGTTGCAAAAAAAAGCTCAGTTAGTCAGTTTTAAAATTCAAGGCATTATGAAGCGTATTTTTATGGGTGCTAACACCCTTGAAAAATTTTTAAGCGATGAAAATAGTGCTATCAACGACACCCTAAAAAGGCGCATGCTCTCTGAGTTTTTGCTGGCAAACCCTCATGTGTTATTGGTTAGCGCGATTTATACGAATAATAATGAACGAATTATCACTGCCATGAGCATGGATTCAAAAATCGCCTACCCTAATACCACGCTCAATGAAAACATGACCAATCAAATCCATTCGCTCAAAAGTATAACCCGTTCAGATCCCTATTATAAAGAGGTTAATGGCAATAAAATCTATGGCATGGATATTACCCTCCCCCTAACGGGTAAAAATCAAAATGTGATAGGCGCGCTGAACCTCTTTTTAAACATTGACGCTTTTTATACCGATGTAATAGGCCAAAATAAGAGCAACACCTTTTTAATGGGGAAAGATGGCAGGCTTTTAATCAACCCTAATCGTGAGATCCAAGATAAGATTTTAAGCGCTATCAATCCGGATAGAAGAGTCGCTAAAGCTGTGGAGTATTATAACAACAACGAAGCCGGAACTTTGAGCTACCATTCATTGAGCGGGGATACAGAAACCTTTTTAGCCATACAACCCTTTGATTTTTTTGAAGGAAAAGAAAATAACGGCAATCATTGGCGTTGGGCGATTGGGAAATATGTCAATAAATCTTTAGTCTTTAAAGAAGCGACAAACACCAAATTCATTATTATCACCACTTTGATTTTAGGCGTGCTGGTGTTAGCCCTTTTAGTCTTTATCATCATTTCCAGTCTCATAACCAAACGCATCAGTAGGGTCAATAACACCCTAAATGATTTTTTCAACCTGCTCAATAACCCTAAAAATAACCATGCCATAAGCCTAGCGCCCCCAAGCGCTTATGATGAAATCGGGCAAATGCAAGCTTCCATCAATGAAAACATCCTTAAAACCCAAGAAAACATTCAAGCCGATAATAAAGCCATTCAAAACAGCATTGAAGTGGCTAATTTTGTGGAAAGTGGGGATTTCACGCAAGAAATCGCATGCGTGCCTAAAAACAAAGACTTGCAAGCCTTAAGAAACACCATTAATAGCATTATCCAGTATTTCCGTAACCAAATTGGCGCTAATATTGAAGCCCTAAACAACGCCCTAGAGCATTATAAAAACCTGGATTTCACCCACCATATCCAAAACCCTAAAGCCAACATGGAAAAAGCGCTCAACACTTTAGGGCAAGAAATTTCTAGCATACTTAAAGCTTCTTTAGGGTTTGCGAACGCGCTCAATCATGAATCCAAAGATTTAAAAACTTGCGTGGATAACTTGACTAAAACCGCCCACAAGCAAGAAAGAAGCCTGAAAAACACCACCCAATCCTTAGAAGAAATCACTAATATTATTACGATGATTGATTCTAAAAGCCAGGAGATGATCTCTCAAGGCCAAGACATTAAAAGCGTGGTGGATATGATTAGAGATATTGCCGATCAAACGAATCTATTAGCCCTAAACGCCGCTATTGAAGCCGCAAGAGCCGGTGAGCATGGCAGAGGCTTTGCGGTGGTGGCTGATGAGGTGAGAAAGCTCGCTGAAAGGACGCAAAAATCCCTCAGCGAGATTGAAGCCAATATCAATATTTTAGTTCAAAGCATCGCCGATAACGCCGAGTCTATCAAAATGCAAAACAAGGGCGTAGAAAACATCCACAACTCCATTAACGCCTTGCAACAAGATGTGCAGGATAATTTGACTATCGCTAACCATTCCTTACAAGTCAGCGCTAAAATTGATGGGATCTCCCAAGACATTTTAGAAGATGTGAGCAAGAAGAAATTTTGATTTCTGCCTTTAATTTTGAGCGTCTAAAATGTGGAACCGCCCCTTTTTCTAAAGCAAGGGGATTTCTAGCTGTAAAGTGTTCTAACGGACGCTAATATAAAAGACTCTTTAAAAGGGGTATTCATCGCAAAATATCCCCCTATTACCTTAAAAGAATCGTTTTAGTGTGAAACCGCCCCTTTCTAAAGCAAGGAGCTTCCTAACTAAAGCATTCCATTGAATGCTAACACGAAAGGCTTTGTTCTTTAAAGTCTGTATGGGCATTTCTTACCCTAAAAAGACTAGAGGTATTTTGTTAGCTTGAATATAGCCTAATGGCTATACGCTTACGTCTTGCACCCTAAAGGACAGAGTTTTTTGTGCTAGTTTGATGATAAAAAACTTTGGTTGGATTTTAAAAAGCGTTCTTAGGGGAATTAGTTGGGGGTTAAAGGGGTACCAAAATATCCCCCTATCCCCTTAAGAGAATGGTTTTCACTACAAATAAAAATACCCATTAAAGTTTTGGCTATCAATCTTTGATTAAAAACAAGGCTAGTTTTAACCAAAGAGCTAGGGGTTAATCTCAATTCCCCATATCGCCACCCATGTCGTCGTTCATGTCCCCCATATCGCCCATGTCATCGTTGCCATTACCCATGTCGTCGTTCATGTCGTTGGCGTTGTTCAAATCATCGCCCATGTCGTTGCCGTTGCTCATGTCGTCATTAGCGTTACCCATATCATCGTTGCCGTTGTTCATGTTGCTCATATCATCAGTGTTACCGGTATCAGTATTGCCAGTGTCGGTGTTGCCGGTATCGGTGTTATTCATATCGCCGGTATTGTTGCCACTAGCATCTTTATCATCAGTAGGGGTGTCGTTTGCATTGCCGGTGTCAGTGGTGTTAGTGTCCATGTGATCATCGTTGTGATCATCGTTAGTGGCGTTGTTAGGGTTTATGAGCACGTTACCCCCTTGATCTTTGCTGTCATTCGCATGGGTGTTGGCCATGTTGTTAATAGGCGTTTGCTGTGCAGGTTGTTGCATAGGGTTATTGATCGCATCATTCAAATCGTCTCTATCATCGCCATCAATTTTCAAACTCCCGTCTAAATAGTTCCCTACCACATCGCTGCTATGGCTTAATTGTTGCACGCTGTCTAAGGCTTTATCCACTTGAGCTTGTTGCTCGCTTGAAAGCCCTTTTTGATCTTTTAAGTCATTGTCTAGTTGGTTCAAGTTATTGTCTAATTTGTCCCTCACTTCCATAGCTTTATTGACCACTGAATCAATCTTACTAGGACTCGCCCCGTCTTGCTTCATTTCTTTGATTTGCCCCACTAAATGGTTAAGCTCTTTGGCTTGAGAAGTTATCGCATCCACGCTTTTAGTGGGCATGGCTTTGGTGTGGAAAAGCGAATTGTCTTTGAGCATGCGGCTGTTGTCTAAATTGACTAAAGCGCTATTCAAGCGGTTGGTTTGAATGCCTTTGCTGAATTTGGGATCACGATAAAAGCTCATGAGATTTGCCTGCTGTAAGGATTTATCGTCCTTATCGTCTCTGTCATCATCAGTGGGCGTATCAAGTTGGTTAATGGAAGCGTCATGGTCTAAAATCTCTTCTTGATCGATCGCATACATATAATTTTCTAACATCAAGTAGTCTTGAACTTGCATCATGAAAAACATGTTAGGGTAGAAGCCATACATGCCATCATAAAAGTCATAAAAATCATACATGCCCATGCCATACATTCCATACATTCCCATGCCATACATGCCGTAATAAGGGCTATAGTAAGAGTTGTAATAGTTGTTGCTCCTGTAATAAGGGCTTTGAGCCTTTTCATTCTCCTGTTGCTTTTTAAGATATGCCCCTACCACGCTCAAATCAGCGAGCATTTTTTGAGCCGTTTTTTGATCTTTTAAAGAAATGCCTAAGGGGATATAAATACCGGTGCGGTAACTATAAAAAGAATCCCTAGCGATGATTTTAAGGCAATATTTCAAATTCTTTTGCAATTTTAGGGCTTGCTTTAAACGCGCATGCGCTCTAAAATTCCCCAAGATGCCAGAGTTAAAACGCATTTTTTCCACTAACGCGCTGAATTTTTTCGCATCGCCATTAGCCGCATTGATATAGTTTAAAGCGCTAGCCCCCCACTCTTTGGTGCTGCTTCTATAACCCCCAAAATTCACTATTTTTGGCGTTAATTCCCCCTTTAATTGCGAATCTTTTAAATCAAACAACGCCCTATTCACGCTGATAGCGTTTAAACTGAGTGCCATTATAAAAAGTATTTTTATAGCTTTCATTCATAACCTTAAAAAATATCTCTTGCGAGCATTATAGACTATTTTTAGAAATCAAAATGATTTTTGAAAACAAGCCAAAGTAAAAAATCAAATCCCAAAACAAAAGGTTCTGTTTTAAACGCTTCTTTAGTTTTTAAAAAACTTTCTTAAACAAAAACCTAACCCCCAACAAAACAAACATCGCAAAAAAAAAGAAAAAAGAAACCAACAGAGAGAAAACCCTCTATTGATAAAGAAGAGAAAGGCTTAGAAGTTGATCATGTAGTTAAAATAGATAGAGAAATTCCTTTTATAGAACACATCTACCGATCCATCTACGCCCCTTTCTTTATAGAATTGGTTGGTAAATAAAGGCAATTTAAAGCCCACTTCAATCCCGCTGTGTTTAGAGAAATTGCTCCTGAAACCAAATTCCACAGGCATTTGGAAATAGCTTGTGTTCATGCTCGCTGAACAGCCGGCGGTGTTGTTGCAAATGTGCATTTGAGATTTTAAGTAGCTCTCTCCTTGAACGATAAACGAATCCCCTCCTAACCCAAAGCCCACGAACAACCCTGCTGTGTTATAGCCCTCTTTACTTTCATAGAAGTTATAGAGCGCATCAAAGCCCACGCCATAAGTGAAGTCATTCACTTGAGACGCACCTTCCATGATTCCAAGCTGGCTCCCCACAAAGCTTAAATTCGCATGGTTATAGCTGTAGTATCCATAAGATCTAAAGCCAAAGCGTTTGGTTTTGCCAAAGAACCACTTATACCCTACCATCGCATCTACCCCATACATTTGCCCGTAATTATTGGTGTTAATCACGCTTGGCGTGTAGGTTGCTTGGGCTTGAGCGACAGCGGTTTGAATGTTTTTATGCACGCTCATAAAGGCATCTTTTTGAGCCATTAGATTGGTTTTTAGCGCGTTTAAGAAATTGATGGCATCTGTCGTTGTGCTGTTAGTTGTGCTACTACCGGTAGTCGCAAGCGTAACGGCTTGCGTTTTTTGCGTATCAGCTGCACTAAGATCGGCCAAAGCCATATCCACTTGATTGATAGCTTTATCTAACGCGCCCACAACCGCATTAGAGCCGTTTGTCAATTGCCCAATCGTCGTGCTAGAAGAATTTAAATAGCCTTTTAAAGTGTTTTGAGCGCTTTCTAATGCGCTAAACGCGCTGTTTAGCCCTTGAGCGTTAGGAATCACACTGCCTAAATTAGGATTACCGCTTAAAAGAGCACTGATCGTTGCGGTTTGTTGAGACATGGTTTCTACCCCACTTAAAGTGGTGTTCATGCCACTCACGCTCACGCTCTTAAGATTATTAACCATAGTGGTATCTTTGGTTAGCTGGCTTGCCACGGAACTCCCACTAGCGCTTGGTGTGCCACTTGTTTCATCTTTTTTAGCTGGTGGGGTTGGTGTTTTCGTCTGATCTTGTAAATCTGTGTTTAAAGTGCTTTGATCAGTGTCAAAAGTTTTTTCAGCCTTTTGTAAATCTGTTTCAGCGGTTTGCTCTGCTTGTTGATCGGCTTTAAAAGTGGTTTCATCAAAATCTTTAGTGCTAGCATCAGCTTGAACTTTAGCTACATCTGTTTTTAAAGTTTTTTCATCGTTTTGAACGGCTGTGTTATCGGTTTCTACTTGTTTAGCCGCATCAGCTACAGTAGTGTCAGTGCTTGTTGTATAAGCTTCATCAGTTGTGGCGGTTGTGTTGTCAGTAGAAGCGGTGTTTTCAAGCGTTGTCGCTTCTTTGCTGTCGCTTGAAGCGGTGTTTTGGGCTTGAGTTTGGGCTTGTTGTTGCGTTGGCGAATCGCTTGTTAATTTACTATCCTTATCCTTTTCAGCATAATTACCAAAAACATGCGATGATTTTTGCAATGCCGCGTAGGTTTCTAAATCGGTAGCGTTCATGCTCACTAAAAGCACGCTACTAGCCGCTAAAGAGACAAAGCCTAATTTTTTGAATGACTTTTTCATAACTTCTTTCTTATTTTTTCATCCAGCTTGCGCTTGGATTGACTTTAGTGTCCGGTTTAGAAGCGCTTTGCGTTTCTTGGGCTGGAGCCGCTTGATTGTTGCCAAACATTGAAGTGTTTATCGGGGTGTTATTGTTAGCACCTGAAGTGCGGGTGGTGTTTTGGTTTTCTAAATTAGAATATTGAAACCCCCCTCCTAAAAACGCACCGCTTTTTTCTGCCATAGACACACTAAAGGCTAATGCCATACCTAAAAAAACCTTTTTCATTTAAAACTCCTTAATGTGAGAAATCCTAAGGATTTCTTTTTTTATTGCATTCATGCTATGGCGCAAAAATATAGGGGATCATCAAAATTTGAGAGTTGTCCCTAATACATTCGCTTTTACAGAATACAATTCGCTCTTATAATGTAAGCTTTGGAGTTATATCATAAAAAAGTGAATTTTTTGTTACAAAATGGATTGAATAACATTTTTATTTTAAAAGTGCATTAATATATATATAGAATTTAAAATTATATTTATAACTAGCTTTTATGGGAACTCTTACGCTGTTTTTGTGGGGCGAAAATTTAGAGCATGTAAAATTGGAAGCATGTTAGGGTTTTTAGTAGTAGTGGGTGGTTACCTTAAAAAATGCTTGAGCGTTTTATCCCCTTTGTTTTATCGTTTTAGTAGGGGTTTTATTCAAACTGGCTTTGAGCATGAGCGATTAAAGGGTTAATCACTTCATCTAAATTCCCTGAAAGCATGATTTCTTCTAAACTATACAGAGTTAAATTGATTCTATGCTCGCTCAAGCGGTTTTGCGGGTAATTATAGGTGCGGATCCTTTCGCTCCTGTCCCCACTACCCACTTGCTCCTTTCGGTCTTTGGCGTTAGCGAGTTGTTGCTCTTCAATTTGTTTTTCATAAAGGCGCGCTTTTAAGATTTTTAGGGCTTTATCCTTGTTTTTATGCTGGGATTTTTCATCTTGCATGCTCACGCTGATATTAGTGGGGAGGTGCGTGATGCGCACCGCAGAGTCTGTGGTATTGACGCATTGCCCCCCATGCCCGCCAGCGCGAAACACTTCAATCTTTAAATCGCTAGGGTTGAGGGTAACTTCCACATCATCCACTTCAGGCATGATCGCTACCGTGATAGCGGAAGTGTGGATGCGCCCTTGAGATTCTGTCTCAGGGACTCTTTGGACTCGATGCGTGCCTGCTTCAAATTTGAGCCTTGAATACACGCCCTTGCCCTTAATCAAAGCGATGATTTCTTTATAGCCCCCTACGCTGTTTTCGCTAGAGCTCACTACCTCTACTTTCCATTTTTTCAAATCCGCATAACGGCAATACGCTTTAAACAAATCCCCTACAAAAATGCCCGCTTCATCGCCCCCTGTGCCGGCCCTTAATTCTAAATAAATGTTTTTATCATCGTTAGGATCTTTGGGGATAAGGAGTTGTTTAATGGCAGTTTCTAGCTCACTTTTTTGGATTTCTAAAACTTTTAATTCTTCTTTGGCCAGTTCGCTCAATTCTTTGTCTTCTAAAAGCTCTTTATTTTCTTTGATACCCTCTAAAACGCTCAAATACTCTTTACTCGCTATGGAGATTTCTTCAATGGAGCTTTGCTCTTTGCTCAATTCGGTGAGTTTTTTAATATCGCTAATCACTTCAGCGCTAGAAAGCAACGCCGTGAGTTCGTCGTATCGTTTGAGAATGGAAGAAAGCTTTTCAGCTAGAATAGACATGCAAGACTACCTATTAAAAAGATGTGAATAAAAGATTCAACAATCTAAAAAACACAGAACTTAAAAAGAAGCCCAATAACAAAAACCCATTACCGAGCTTAAAGAAGTTAAAAACGCCCTAAAACTAAGCGAGAGCGATTTTTTTCACTGAAGCGTTAAGCCTTGAGACTTTCCTAGAAGCGGTGTTTTTCTTTAAAATCCCTTTGCTGACAAATTTATGCAACTCTTTATTAGCGATTTTCAAACGCTCTTGAGCTTTTGTTACATCATTGATGGCGACCGCTTCACGCACGGCTTTAATGATATTTTTAATTTTCGTTTTGTAGAACCTGTTGCGTTCGGTTCTTTTAATGGTCTGTCTGATTCGCTTTTCTGCGGACTTATGATTTGCCATAGCCTTGTTTTAATCCCCTTGTAATGTAAAATTTGGCATAATTCTATCTAAAAATTGATTAAAAATAGTTTAAAAGGTATTTTATAACGATGAAAATTTTTGGGACTGATGGCGTGAGAGGTAAAGCAGGGGTGAAACTCACCCCCATGTTTGTGATGCGTTTGGGCATTGCTGCCGGGTTGTATTTTAAAAAACATTCTAAAACGAATAAAATTTTAATCGGTAAAGACACCAGAAAAAGCGGCTATATGGTAGAAAACGCTTTAGTGAGCGCTTTCACTTCCATAGGCTATAACGTGATTCAAATAGGGCCTATGCCTACCCCTGCGATTGCGTTTTTAACCGAAGACATGCGCTGTGATGCGGGTATTATGATAAGCGCGAGCCACAACCCTTTTGAAGATAATGGCATTAAGTTTTTCAATTCTTATGGTTATAAGCTTAAAGAAGAAGAAGAAAAAGCGATTGAAGAAATCTTTCATGATGAAGAATTACTGCATTCCAGTTATAAAGTGGGCGAAAGCGTCGGTAGCGCTAAAAGGATAGACGATGTCATAGGGCGTTATATCGCGCATTTAAAACACTCTTTCCCTAAACATTTGAATCTACAAAATTTAAGGATCGTGCTAGATACCGCTAATGGTGCGGCTTATAAGGTGGCTCCGGTCGTTTTTAGCGAGCTTGGGGCTGATGTGTTAGTGATTAATGATGAGCCTAATGGGTGTAATATTAATGAGCAATGCGGGGCTTTACACCCTAACCAATTGAGCCAGGAAGTGAAAAAATACCGCGCGGATTTAGGCTTTGCTTTTGATGGCGATGCGGATAGGCTAGTGGTGGTGGATAATTTAGGGAATATCGTGCATGGGGATAAGCTTTTAGGGGTGTTAGGGGTTTATCAAAAATCTAAAAACGCCCTTTCTTCTCAAGCGATTGTCGCTACAAACATGAGCAATTTAGCCCTTAAAGAATACTTAAAATCCCAAGATTTAGAATTGAAGCATTGCGCGATTGGGGATAAGTTTGTGAGCGAATGCATGCGATTGAATAGATCCAATTTTGGAGGCGAGCAAAGCGGGCATATCATTTTTAGCGATTACGCTAAAACCGGCGATGGCTTGGTGTGCGCTTTGCAAGTGAGCGCGTTAGTGTTAGAAAGTAAGCTTGTAAGCTCTGTTGCGTTAAACCCCTTTGAATTATACCCCCAAAACCTAGTGAATTTGAATATCCAAAAAAAGCCTCCTTTAGAAAGCCTGAAAGGTTATAGCGCTCTTTTAAAAGAATTAGACCAGCTAGAGATCCGCCATTTGATCCGTTATAGCGGCACTGAAAACAAATTACGAATCCTTTTAGAAGCTAAAGATGAAAAATTGCTCGAATTGAAAATGCAAGAATTAAAAGAGTTTTTTGAAGGGCATTTGTGCTAAACACCACCCAACAAAGCCTGTTGGTTTTTATAGGGGTTTTTTTTCTTATTTTTGGCGTGGATCAAGCGATTAAATACGCTATTTTAGAGGGGTTTCGTTATGAAAGCCTGATTATAGATATTGTTTTGGTGTTCAATAAAGGCGTGGCGTTTTCCTTGCTCAGTTTTTTAGAGGGGAGTTTGAAATACTTGCAAATCCTTTTGATTTTGGGGCTTTTTATCTTTTTAATGCGCCAAAAGGAGCTTTTTAAAAACCATGCGATAGAGTTTGGCATGGTGTTTGGCGCTGGGGTTTCTAATGTTTTAGACCGGTTTGTGCATGGGGGCGTGGTGGATTATGTGTATTATCATTATGGCTTTGATTTTGCCATTTTTAATTTCGCTGATGTGATGATAGATGTGGGCGTGGGCGTTTTATTGTTAAGACAATTCTTTTTTAAGCAAAAACAAAACAAAATTAAGGCATAATTGCCCTTTTTAAAATAAAAGGTCGCGTAGCTCAGTTGGTAGAGCACTACCTTGACATGGTAGTGGCCGCTGGTTCAAGTCCAGTCGTGGCCACCATTATCACTCCAATTTTAATTCTCATTTTTTTGCGAGTTTTTGATCTTTATAAATTCTAAAGGGGTATTAAATGCACTCCCAATAACGCTTTTATAGCACTTCAAAAATATAACACTAATTCATTTTAAATAATAATTAGTTAATGAACGCTTCTGTTAATCTTAGTAAATCAAAACATTGCTACAATTACTCCAACCTTGATTGCGTTATGTCTTCAAGGAAAAACACTTTAAGAATAGGAGAATGAGATGAAACTCACCCCAAAAGAGTTAGATAAGTTGATGCTCCACTACGCTGGAGAATTAGCTAGGAAACGCAAAGAAAAAGGCATTAAGCTTAACTATGTGGAAGCAGTAGCTTTGATTAGTGCCCATATTATGGAAGAAGCGAGAGCTGGTAAAAAGACTGCGGCTGAATTGATGCAAGAAGGACGCACTCTTTTAAAACCGGATGATGTGATGGATGGTGTGGCAAGCATGATTCATGAAGTGGGTATTGAAGCGATGTTTCCTGATGGGACCAAACTCGTAACCGTGCATACCCCTATTGAGGCCAATGGTAAATTAGTTCCTGGTGAGTTGTTCTTAAAAAATGAAGACATCACTATCAACGAAGGCAAAAAAGCCGTTAGCGTGAAAGTTAAAAACGTGGGCGACAGACCGGTTCAAATCGGCTCACACTTCCATTTCTTTGAAGTGAATAGATGCTTAGACTTTGACAGAGAAAAAACTTTCGGTAAACGCTTAGACATTGCGAGCGGGACAGCGGTAAGGTTTGAGCCTGGCGAAGAAAAATCCGTAGAATTGATTGACATTGGCGGTAACAGAAGAATCTTTGGATTTAACGCATTGGTTGATAGGCAAGCAGACAACGAAAGCAAAAAAATTGCTTTACACAGAGCTAAAGAGCGTGGTTTTCATGGTGCTAAAAGCGATGACAACTATGTAAAAACAATTAAGGAGTAAGAAATGAAAAAGATTAGCAGAAAAGAATATGTTTCTATGTATGGTCCTACTACAGGCGATAAAGTGAGATTGGGCGATACAGACTTGATCGCTGAAGTAGAACATGACTACACCATTTATGGCGAAGAGCTTAAATTCGGTGGTGGTAAAACCCTAAGAGAGGGCATGAGCCAATCTAACAACCCTAGCAAAGAAGAACTGGATCTAATCATCACTAACGCTTTAATCGTGGATTACACCGGTATTTATAAAGCGGATATTGGTATTAAAGACGGCAAAATCGCTGGCATTGGCAAAGGCGGTAACAAAGACATGCAAGATGGCGTTAAAAACAATCTTAGCGTGGGTCCTGCTACTGAAGCCTTAGCCGGTGAAGGCTTAATCGTAACTGCTGGTGGTATTGACACACACATCCACTTCATTTCACCCCAACAAATCCCTACAGCTTTTGCAAGTGGGGTAACAACCATGATTGGTGGCGGAACCGGTCCTGCTGATGGCACTAATGCGACTACTATCACTCCAGGTAGAAGAAATTTAAAATGGATGCTCAGAGCGGCTGAAGAATATTCTATGAACTTAGGTTTCTTGGCTAAAGGTAACGCTTCTAACGATGCAAGCTTAGCCGATCAAATTGAAGCCGGTGCGATTGGCTTTAAAATCCACGAAGACTGGGGCACCACTCCTTCTGCAATCAATCATGCGTTAGATGTTGCGGACAAATACGATGTGCAAGTCGCTATCCACACAGACACTTTGAATGAAGCTGGTTGTGTAGAAGACACTATGGCAGCTATTGCTGGGCGCACTATGCACACTTTCCACACTGAAGGCGCTGGCGGCGGACACGCTCCTGATATTATTAAAGTGGCCGGTGAACACAACATCCTGCCCGCTTCCACTAACCCCACTATCCCTTTCACTGTGAATACAGAAGCCGAACACATGGACATGCTTATGGTGTGCCACCACTTGGATAAAAGCATTAAAGAAGATGTTCAGTTCGCTGATTCAAGGATCCGCCCTCAAACCATTGCGGCTGAAGATACTTTGCATGACATGGGGATTTTCTCAATCACTAGTTCTGACTCTCAAGCGATGGGTCGTGTGGGTGAAGTTATCACTAGAACTTGGCAAACAGCTGACAAAAACAAAAAAGAATTTGGCCGCTTGAAAGAAGAAAAAGGCGATAACGACAACTTCAGGATCAAACGCTACTTGTCTAAATACACCATTAACCCAGCGATCGCTCATGGGATTAGCGAGTATGTCGGTTCTGTAGAAGTGGGCAAAGTGGCTGACTTGGTATTGTGGAGTCCCGCATTCTTTGGCGTGAAACCCAACATGATCATCAAAGGCGGGTTCATTGCGTTAAGCCAAATGGGCGATGCGAACGCTTCTATCCCTACCCCACAACCGGTTTATTACAGAGAAATGTTCGCTCACCATGGTAAAGCTAAATACGATGCAAACATCACTTTTGTGTCTCAAGCGGCTTATGACAAAGGCATTAAAGAAGAATTAGGGCTTGAAAGACAAGTGTTGCCGGTAAAAAATTGCAGAAACATCACTAAAAAAGACATGCAATTCAACGACACTACCGCTCACATTGAAGTCAATCCTGAAACTTACCATGTGTTCGTGGATGGCAAAGAAGTAACTTCTAAACCAGCCAATAAAGTGAGCTTGGCGCAACTCTTTAGCATTTTCTAGGATTTTTTAGGAGCAACGCTCCTTAAATCCTTAGTTTTTAGCTCTCTGATTTTTTGTTTATCAAAAAATTGGGGGCTTTTTTTTGTTTTTATTTTTTGTCAATTTACTATTTTTCTTTATGATTAGCTCAAGCAACAAAAGTTATTCGTAAGGTGCGTTTGTTGTAAAAATTTTTGTTTGGAAGGAAAAGGCAATGCTAGGACTTGTATTGTTATATGTTGGGATTGTTTTAATCAGCAATGGGATTTGCGGGTTAACCAAAGTCGATCCTAAAAGCACTGCGGTGATGAACTTTTTTGTGGGCGGACTTTCCATTATTTGTAATGTGGTTGTCATCACTTATTCCGCTCTCAACCCTACAGCCCCTGTAGAAGGTGCCGAAGATATTGCTCAAGTATCGCACCATTTGACTAGTTTCTATGGGCCAGCGACTGGGTTATTGTTTGGTTTTACCTACTTGTATGCGGCTATCAACCACACTTTTGGTTTGGATTGGAGGCCGTATTCTTGGTATAGCTTATTCGTAGCGATCAACACTGTTCCTGCTGCGATTTTATCCCACTATAGCGATATGCTTGATGACCACAAAGTGTTAGGCATCACTGAAGGCGATTGGTGGGCGATCATATGGTTGGCTTGGGGTGTTTTGTGGCTTACCGCTTTCATTGAAAACATCTTGAAAATCCCTTTAGGGAAATTCACTCCATGGCTTGCTATCATTGAGGGTATCTTAACCGCTTGGATCCCTGCTTGGTTACTCTTTATCCAACACTGGGTGTGAGATGATCATAGAGCGTTTAATGGGCAATCTAAGGGATTTAAACCCCTTGGATTTCAGCGTGGATTATGTGGATTTGGAATGGTTTGAAACGAGGAAAAAAATCGCTCGCTTTAAAACCAGGCAAGGCAAAGATATAGCCATACGCCTTAAAGACGCTCCCAAGTTGGGTCTCTCTCAAGGGGATATTTTATTTAAAGAAGAGAAGGAAATTATCGCCGTTAATATCTTGGATTCTGAAGTCATTCACATCCAAGCTAAGAGCGTGGCAGAAGTAGCGAAAATATGCTATGAAATAGGAAACCGCCATGCGGCTTTATACTATGGCGAGTCTCAATTTGAATTTAAAACACCATTTGAAAAGCCCACGCTAGCGTTACTAGAAAAGCTAGGGGTTCAAAATCGTGTTTTAAGTTCAAAACTGGATTCCAAAGAACGCTTAACCGTGAGCATGCCCCATAGTGAGCCTAATTTTAAGGTTTCACTGGCGAGCGATTTTAAAGTGGTCGTAAAATAGAAAAATACAGATGGATAAAGGAAAAAGCGTGAAAAGCACTAAAAAAAGCGTGGGTACGCTCCCAAAAACCCCAAAGACAGACGACAATGCTCATGTGGATAATGAATTTCTGATCTTGCAAGTCAATGATGCGGTGTTCCCTATTGGCTCTTACACGCATTCTTTTGGGTTAGAAACTTACATCCAGCAAAAAAAGGTTACCCATAAAGAAAGCGCTTTAGAATATCTAAAGGCCAATCTTTCTAGCCAGTTCCTTTACACGGAAATGCTGAGCTTGAAACTCACCTATGAAAGCGCCCTCCAACAAGATTTAAAAAAAATTTTAGGGGTTGAAGAAATGATTAGGCTATCCACAAGCCCCATGGAATTACGATTAGCCAATCAAAAGCTAGGCAATCGTTTCATTAAAACCTTACAAGCCATGAATGAATTAGACATGGGTGCATTTTTTAACGCTTACGCTCAACAAACCAAAGATCCCACCCATGCCACTAGCTATGGCGTTTTTGCGGCGAGTTTGGGGATTGAATTGAAAAAGGCTTTAAGGCATTATCTTTATGCGCAGACTTCTAACATGGTGATCAACTGCGTTAAAAGCGTCCCATTATCCCAAAACGACGGGCAAAAAATCTTATTGAGCTTGCAAAGCCCTTTTAACCAGCTCATAGAAAAAACCCTAGAACTAGACGAAAGCCACCTGTGCGCGGCAAGCGTTCAAAACGACATTAAGGCGATGCAGCATGAGAGTTTATACTCGCGCCTTTATATGTCTTGAATTTTAATCTCAAATTGAAAGGAATTTTATGGTAAAAATTGGAGTTTGTGGTCCTGTAGGAAGCGGTAAAACCGCCTTGATTGAAGCTTTAACGCGCCACATGTCAAAAGATTACGACATGGCGGTTATCACTAATGATATTTACACTAAAGAAGACGCAGAGTTTATGTGTAAAAATTCAGTAATGCCACGAGAAAGGATCATTGGCGTAGAAACAGGAGGCTGTCCGCACACCGCCATTAGAGAAGACGCTTCTATGAATTTAGAAGCGGTAGAAGAAATGCATGGCCGTTTCCCTAATTTGGAACTGCTTTTGATTGAAAGCGGAGGCGATAACCTTTCAGCGACTTTCAACCCAGAGCTAGCGGATTTTACGATTTTTGTGATTGATGTGGCTGAGGGCGATAAAATCCCTAGAAAAGGCGGCCCAGGAATCACGCGCTCAGACTTGCTTGTCATCAATAAGATTGACTTAGCCCCCTATGTGGGAGCGGACTTGAAAGTCATGGAAAGGGATTCTAAAAAAATGCGCGGCGAAAAACCCTTTATTTTTACGAATATCCGCGCTAAAGAAGGCCTAGACGATGTGATCGCATGGATCAAGTGCAACGCTTTATTGGAAGATTAATGAACACTTACGCTCAAGAATCCAAGCTCAGGTTAAAAACCAAAATAGGGGCTGACGGGCAGTGCGTGATTGAAGACAATTTTTTCACGCCCCCCTTTAAGCTCATGGCACCTTTTTACCCTAAAGACGATTTAGCTGAAATCATGCTTTTAGCGGTAAGCCCTGGCTTAATGAAAGGCGATGCGCAAGACATGCAATTACACATCGGTCAAAATTGCAAGTTAAGGATCACTTCGCAATCCTTTGAAAAAATCCATAACACTGAAGATGGGTTTGCCAGCAGAGACATGCATATCGTTGTGGGGGAAAACGCTTTTTTAGACTTCGCACCTTTCCCGTTAATCCCCTTTGAAAACGCGCATTTTAAGGGCAATACCACGATTTCTTTACGCTCTAGCTCTCAATTGCTTTATAGTGAAATCATTGTCGCCGGGCGAGTGGCTCGTAATGAGTTGTTTAAATTCAACCGCTTGCACACCAAAATCGCTATTTTACAAGATGAGAAGCCCATCTATTATGATAATACGATTTTAGATCCCAAAACCACCGACATGAATAACATGTGCATGTTTGATGGCTACACGCATTATTTGAATTTGGTGCTTGTCAATTGCCCCATAGAGCTGTCTGGCGCGCGAGGATTGATTGAAGAGAGCGAAGGAGTGGATGGAGCCGTGAGCGAGATTGCTAGTTCTCATTTATGCCTAAAAGCTTTAGCGAAAGGTTCAGAACCCTTGTTGCATTTAAGAGAAAAAATCGCTCGCTTTATCACCCAAACGATTACGCCAAAGGTTTAAAAGCGCTTCAAAAAGATTAAATCCCTTTAGTCTTTTTAACCCCCCCACTTTTTTTAACTCTCTTTTTTTAACCCCCCCCCTTTTTTTAATCTTGTAAGCTGAAGGGCCTAAACTCAGTGCGGCTGTCTTTGGAAAGCTCTATGAAGAGCGCGTTGTGTTCGCTTGGTGAGGGTAAACCGCTTTGGAGGGCGTTCAAGTTTTCCCCATTGCACCTAAAGGCTAGGCATTGCTTGAAGTGGTTGCTTAACAATTCTCTTAACTTGTCAAAATGGTAATTAGTTTTAATTTGTCTGTAGTCATGCGCAAAAATGACGCAATACTGCTCGTTGTCTATGGCTTTTTCTAAAAACGATTTTAACTTTTCCGCCCCTACTTTGTCGTGCAATTCTTTCGCTTCGTTGAGATTGTCTATCACAAGCGCGCTATTAGGATTCATAGCGGTGTCTAAAACGCTTAAAATATTTTCTACAGGCGTGATGCCGTATTCTTTTTGCACATCAAAAAACCTTATCAGGCGTTTTTCTTTATTGCAAAAAACCAATTCTTTGTTCGCGCTCTTAACGTTTTGGAATAAAAGCTTCATTAAAGCGATGCGAGCGTTTAAATCTTGGCTCACCACTAATAAATGCGATTCGTTACTTTCAAACTCCACTATCAAGTCCTTTTGCTCATAATCCACTTTTTTGCCCAGATGCAAACGCATTTCATTAGCCTTAAGGGTGTTGGGCATTTTTAAAGGTGTCTCGCCATTATAGATTTTACGATCTATGGGTGCTAGGTTTCTTTGGTTAAATTCAGCGTGTATTTTTGTGAGAAAAGATTTGAAATCATCAGGGGCTTTAGGGATACTCATCTTGGTGTGGTATTTTCTATTCCCTCCGTTGTTGTTGAAAATGCCTTCTGGCCTGACAAGCTCACAAGCCGCATCATCGCCCAAAACACTACTGCTGTCTTCTGCATCCATAGGCAAAGCGATGCGGTTAGCGATTTGAGCCTTAAAGCTTGGATTAATGTCAGTGCCGCGCATGGTTTGAGTGGCCAAAACTAAATGCACCCCATAGCTGCGGCCCTTTTTAAGCAGAGTGTTTAAAGATCGTTCCACACTCCCTTTCACTTGAGTGGATTTATCGCTAAAAAGCACCTGAAATTCATCAATCACTACAATCAGTCTGGGCATTTTTTCATGCTTGCGGTAATCGCTCAAATCTTTCACCTTAAATTGCTTGAACAGCTCGGCTCTTTTTTTTATTTCATCGCAAAGCCAGCTTAAAAAACTCATGCCAAAACCCACCGAACTCGCCACGCTCACCAACCTCGCATGCTCTAAAATCGGATCTGTGTATGCGTTAAATTCCACCCCCTCTTTATAGTCTAACAAAAAGAGTTGGACTTCATCGGGATCGTAGTAGAAAGCTAGATTTTGAATCAACACATGCAAGAAATTGGATTTCCCGCTCCCGCTGTGGTCGCAAATGAGCGTGTGGTTTTGCGCTTCACCGATTTCAAAACACACTTCCTTATGGTTAATATCCCACCCCACCGGTACAACCACCTCATGCTGAGAGCTTTTAGTCCAAAATTTTTCGTCTTTTTGTAATTCTTTCAATTCCCTTTTAACTTCTTTTTTTTGCTTGTAATACGCTTTGATTTTATCAGCGAAGTCTTTCATGTGCTGGGATTGGATACCATGATCGTTGATCACTTCCACATTAAGGTATTTTAAGCGTTCAAAGCTTGTCCTGTCTTTAAAAAACTCCGCATAGCGTTTCAAATCTTCTGCGGATTGATTGTTTTTTTCGCTCTCCAAATTGACAAAGCTCAAAACCCCATTCTTAGATCCAAAACGCACGATTTTTTCCAAATAATAAAGCACGTCTTTACTCAAAGCATCTACCCCGCTTAAAAAAAGCGCTTTTAAAGGCAAGCGGTCTTCTTTTTCTTCATTATAATGCGCAAAATCTCTAAAACCGGCCAATTTTTCTTGCAAATTAACCTTTAAATATTCATACAAATGCTTTAGGGCTTCTTCTATTTCCTTGCTTTCGGTTAAAATCCTTTGCTGGTAAATAAAGTCATTGTTTTTATCTAAAAGCCTTCTGGCCAGATTGAAAATGCCCCCCAAACTCAACGCATCAATCAAGACGATCTCTAATTGCACTAAAGGCGCGCTAGAGAGTAAGCGCATGAGCATTTCTCTTAAAAACTGCCCGTCTTTTTCATGCTCTATATACAAGCTTTTAGGGGGGAAAGGATAAACTTTAGGCAATAAAAATTCCATGTTAGCGCCATTTTTGCCTTTAATTTCCAACAAACCACAGCTTAAAAATTTAGGGTAAGTGGTCGTTTCATTGAACTTTGGCGCGTCTGTAAATTGCGCTTGAATTTGCCTGATACTCTTTTGATAGTCCTCTATTTGTGAGACGATCGGCTTGAGAAAACTCTCTGGCTCTTTTTTAGCAACAACCTTATCTAAGGCGTCGTCCAGTTCTTTTAATAAATTACCCGCATCAGTCATTTTTATCCTTAAGATATTCATCATAGCGCCTCTTGGCTTCTCTTTCATGCTCTTTGGCTTCACGCATAAGCCTATCGATCTCGCTTGATGGATGGAAATTCATATGAATTTGCTTCTCCAAACGCTTGGCTTCTTCAAGTTGCTCGTCGATTTTTCTCATTTCGTATTGAGTTTTCTGCTCTAAATTTTCTAAGTCATGCGCGATTTTTAGCATCTCCTCTAGCGCCTCATCTTTAAGTCTCTGCCCCAAATCATCTTGCATGGCCTCTTCTACGAAATAGTCGCAAATCCTTCTTAACTCATTGGTGCAACCCTCCAAAAAAACTTTATGAGAAAACATTTTAACCCCTTGATTCCAGTTTTTTTAAAAACATATTAAGATTTAATAGCGCTTTTTTTGAGCCATTATCGGTGTCTAAAAACAGCACCACGTCAGTGGTGGTATTCCAAAGATAATACCCCCCATACCCGTCATTAGCGAAGACGATTTCTTCAGGCTCTAACCATTCTTTTAAGCTCTGCATGAAATCAATAAACAAGCTCTCTAAATTGAAATTCAAAACATGTTTGAACGTGTAGGATTCATTGCCCACCATGAAATAACGCAATTGGCTAAAACCATAATTTGATCGTTTGATAAAGTCCTTAAACGCATCGCTAAAGCCTATTTTCAACCGCTCTTCTAACCTGTTCAACGCATTTTCATTGAGCGGCTCTACAAATTCCCAATTCAATTCTGTTTCTGTAGAAATTCTGTCCATAGTGAATATCCTTTCGTGTGTTTCACGCCTAATAATAACTCTTCTCTCACCAACGCCACATTCCCTAAAACATTCGCGTCAAAATGCCACAAATAGCCCCTAGGGATGAATCCTTTTGCGATTTGCTCCAGTTCTGCCGCATCAAAGCCCAAATCGTTGTCTTTAAGCGCGGCTTGTAAAGCCTTTAGGGCATGATGAGCGCATGCGGTTTTATTTAAATCTTCTAAAGGCACAATGGCGTTAAAAACGCTATCAAATTCCGCTAAACGCCACTCATTAAAGCTGACTTCTTCCGGGTAAGGGTTTTTTCATCTGCAATAAAGCCCTCTTTACGGCTTTCTAAAAACTCTCTATACTCCAACGCTTTTTGCGTATAATTTTCATTCCGTTCTAAGATGGGTGCTATTTTTTGGCTCAAATTTTCTGTAGCGCGCTCCAACTCTGTTTCTAAATTATCAAAAGCTTCATTGATAGCGTTTGAATCGTTAGGGGCTTCTTTGATTTTTTCTGTAAAACCTTCTAAAGCTTTCTTACAATTTTTAACGCAATTCTTTTTGGCTAACGAAAAGCTTTCGTTATAAGAAGGCACGCTTAAAACGCTTGGCATCAAATCCTCTAAATTTTTTTCAAATTCTCGCTCTTTAGAGCTTGCCATGCGATCTAATTCATCGTTAGGGTTTTCATCATAAGAATATGCACCCATCAAATCCTCTAAATTTTCCAACTCTCGCTCTTTAGAGGCTTTAGCGTGATCCTTACTAGAAAAAGCGTTGATCCTGTCTTTCAAATCAGCGTATAAAGAAGCGCTAAAATTTTCTCTCAAATCCTTCAATCGCTCATTAAAAACGCTTTTTTTAGGGTTATAAGAGAAAGTAGGCCGTTCAAAATCGTATTCCATTAAAACGCCTGGGGTTGGAAAGTTGTATTCGTTATCTATCGCATCGCTCGCTTGTTTCAAACGCCTGATAAATTCCTGGTGTTTATCGGTATAAAAATGCAACCTCTTTTTAACGCCCTCCCAAGCTTGATTCACAAGATCCATGCTCGCTTTGGCTTGAGTGGAGTAGATTTCAAGCATTCGTTCTAATAACCTTACATTGTGTTCCCATTTTTCTATATTGTCTTCCATAAGGTTTAAGCCCTTTTCACAAGCTTCAGCGCATAATTTAGCAGGAGGGAAAACCGACCCTACCGCATTACCAAAATCTCTCCCAAGCTCTCCAAGAAATCCCCAAAGGCCCTTTCGCTTCTTTCTGGCTTTTTTTAATTCTCCTATGGCTTTTTCCAATTGCATTTCAATTTTTCTGCGCTCCACTAGGATTTTTAGCGCATAACTATCAAGGTCTTTGATAAAACCACCACACCTTTTTTCTTGCAGGGATTCTTTAAAATCCCTGCATCTTCTAACAACCTTTTTGACTTTTTCTGTGTCCGTTTTCCATTCAGCCATAAACCACCCCTTAATAATCTTGCTCTAAAACCCTAATCCTCTCTTTAAGCCATGCGATTTGCTCTTGCACGGCTTCATCAAATTCGTTGAAAGTGCTTCTCAAGTTGTCTAACACCTCGCTAAATTTGTCTCTTTTAGCGTCTTGCCATGAATCCAAATTATGGAAATGGCCGCTCAAGCCATTCACCTCATCATTCAGTAACTCTTTAAAGCGTTCTAAATGTTCCACAAACCCTCTGACCTCTTCGGTATCCATTTGCACTCTGCTCATCGGTTGTCCTTTCTTTTAAAAATTTTCTTCATTAGAATCAGGCTTTTTATCGCCACTGATTCTAATGCTCCCACCCCCATAGCTAGGGGGTGTTGTGGGGCGAACCTCTAGCGTTTCGCCTCTTTCTCTTTTGTATTTTTCTTGCTGGCTTTGGTGGTATGTTTTCATGCTGTCTATCACGATTGTTTTATGGTTGCTCCCTAGATCAGCGTTGGTGAGCAATTTTTGAACGCCATTACCCAAGCTATTAGAATGCCTGTCCTCTATCTTAAGGGACAAATTCAAGCCCTTAAAACCCTCCAAAGCCTCCACTAACGCTACCACAAGCTTCCTGTCCCAAATGGAATTTTTCAAATCCTTACACAAGGAAAAAACCTCGCTTGAAAACGGGTAATCATACAAAAACAAAAGGTCTAAATTTTCTAAAAATTTCACGTTGCAACGCTCTTTAAAACTTCTCAAAAAGCCCTCTTTTAACGGCGCAAAGCCTTCAATGATAGGGATTAGCCCCTTGTCTTTGGCGCATTTAAACACCATAATACTTTTTTCAATCACGACAAATGCGTAAGCGTTCTTAGTCATCATAATTTTTCTGCCTCGCTTTCATAGATTAATTGGTCGTCTTTAAACAGCCCCACTTTAATGCTTTGGGAATCCACGCAACACACCTTCACGTCCACTTCTTCAACCTCTTCTAGCGCTATGAAAATCATTTGCGTGTCTTGAATGTTTAGAGTGTTGGTGTTGGCGAGAGACTTGTCGCTGTAGCGTATCTCTAACTCATCAAAGCCTCCCCATTCCTCTTTAGTTTGGAAAATCTGGTATTCATTAGGCTTTAAAGAATCCCTATGGATTTTAGCGTGGAATTTCCCCTCTATCTCAATGCCTAAATCGTATTTAAACACAGGATTGGAGCTTATAGAGGGCCTTTCAATCCCTTTAGCCTTGTCCCTGCTCTCTAAAAGCCCGAAAGCCACCCCGGTTTTGCAAGTGGGCTTCAAATAAGCGGGCGTGTTAGAAACGTCTTCTCCTGTAAGCTCTAAAATCTGTTTGTCTGAGGCTTCTGTGCCTAGCGGCTCATAAATGATGAATTTAAAATCATTTTTAGAAGTCTTTTGATGGTAATCTTTGAGCTGCTTTTCTTTGGCGTTTTCAAACGCTTGTTTGACTAACACCGAACGGCTCGCATTCCCGCCTAAGAAAATATGAAACGCCCTACACTGATCATCAATGTTTTCAGCCATCACTTTAGAAAATCCGGCAAAGAAGTTGGCAACGCCTTCATTGATCTTGTCTTTTAAGAGGTTTAAAAGCTCTTTGCAATCAACTTTAAGATCGCATTCTGTTTCTACCCCATTCCTATCCAACAGCATGGTTTTAAAATCCTTTTCAAAATTTTCTATCTCAAAGTTTTCATTTTCTTCTATCGCTTCTATAATATTGGCGTCTAAATTTTCTAAAAAAGGGCGCAAGCTAGAAGCGATCGTTTGCAAATTCAAGCGCGCCTCTCTAGAGTTTTGCATAAACGATCCAAAGCGTTGCGTATCGATCCTGTCATAGTTGGGCTTAGCAATGACAATATCTTTTTCTTTTAGCGTTTGAAAGTTTTTTGCATACACTTCCCAAGCCAACAATTCCAATAAATTTTCACCGCCTAAATATTTATCCCCTCCACTGCTAAAATGCGTCATTTTGTAAGCGAATTTAGGATTAGCGCTTTTTTCCCATTTGCCAAAGTCAAAATCCGTCGTCCCGCCCCCAAAATCAAACACTCCGTAATAAACCGGCTTGTCTAACTTCTCTGATTTAAAAAACCCATAGCTTTTTAAAGCGCTAATGGCATACGCGCAAGGCTCGCTCGCTCTCAATTCCACTTTGAAAGTTTTAGCCGTTTTTTCATCGCCAAAAACATGCCGGGGTAAGGATTTTTTCAAGCCTTTTTCAAAACTCTCTCTGATTTTTTCAGCCTGATGCTTTTCATACTTGATGGGGTAGGATAAAAAGTATTTCAAAAACACGCCATTGTGCATGTTGTTGATGCAGCGGCCGATGTAGTAAGCATAGATTTCTATTAGGGTTAAAATCCGTGCAATTAGTGAAGCTTTCTAAAGAAAAATCCTTTTCACAATCCCTAAAATTCTGTTTTTCATCCGCTCCAGCCCATTGCTTCAATTGAGAAAAAAACCGATACAAATCATTGCCTTTAACGCCTGCAGCGTTCTTTTGGACTTCATGCGCCACTTCTATATGGTTCTTTTCTGTGAAAGGGCGGTGATCTAGCGCGTTGTATTCTGTAATAAATTTTTTTATGCGTTTGAACTCCACGATCGTGGGGTTTTCAAACTTTGTCAGGCTTGCGTCATCTACTAGCCCGCCAATAGATAGCAAGCGGTATGCTCCCGTCTTATCCATATAGCTTGCAGTCGTGCTTTTAGTCCCAAAGTCAATAGCGACAACGCCCTTGTTTAAATCCTTCAAACTTGAGCACGCATAGAAGTTCATTTCTTTGCCACTAGAGTCTAAATTATCAAATCTAAAGGTTACGCTTTCTTTAGACAAACTAGGCGTCTCTAAATCCCAATGCCCTCCGTTTAAATCAAGCAATTGACTTTGGCTATAGCTCTTAAGGCCTACCGCTACAAAATCCACCTTGAGCATCAATTCTTTAAATTTTTCAAAATCAACATCCACATCGCTAGTAGAAACGATCTCTAAGGTTTTTTCTATTTTCTCATTAGTGATCTTTTTATCTTGCACTAAATCCTCTATGAATTTTTGATTTTCTTCAGAGAGATACTTTGAAGAAGTCCCATTATTGGCGATCGCATGAAGCACCCGCAGCGCTTGTTTGAATTTGATCCGATCTTCTTCTAACACTTCTTTTTTGAAATCCGGCTTACTTTTTTCATTGAATTTGACTCCATCCTTTAAAGACCGATCGCACAATTTCTCTACTAAGGGGTGGCCAAGAGGCAGTTCTAAACTTTTTTCTTTTACCATGATATTTCCTTTATTGTGGTTTTTGTGGTTTTGAGGGTTGCTCGTTCAAGCCATCAACCCTCTCTTTGAGGGCGATGTTCTCTTCTTCTAATTTTCGGTTTTGGCGTTTGAGATCCTCTATTACGCTTTTAAAATGCCAATTTTGCAAGTCCAGATCGCTTTTGTCTGTGGCTTCTAAGCTCTTCAGGCACACCATTTCTCGCTCCAATTCTGTTTTTTCTTCGGCTATGCTTTCTTTAGCCTGTAATAGCTGATCGTTAGAGTTTTCTAAATTTTTTTGAGCGCTTTCTAACTTTTTGGGTTTGTCGGTTAGGTGTTGGTTTTCTTTTTCTAAATAAGCGCATAATTCTTCTAAAAACCCATGCACATCTTGCAATTGCGCTCGCTCTTGTTTGAGGCTATCCTGCTCTTTAGTGAGCGCAATAACTTGGTGGTTGAGCTTGTCGTTTTCGGTTTTCAGCTTGGCGTTTGCTTTAGTTAGATTTTCTTTTTCTTTTGATAACTCGGCTTTTTCTTTAGTCAGCTTTTCTTTAGCTTGCCGTAATTGATCGTTAGAGTTTTCTAACCCACTGATGCGAGCTTCTAACTCTTTCCTCACTTGATAGAAGCCAAAGCATTTTTCAATGAATGTTCCCATTTTATGATCCCATATCCACGATAGTATAATATGTTTTTTTATCGTATGTATAGCCGATTAAGACCACTCTTTGTATCTTTTGAGAAGTGTTTTGCTCTAGGTATAGGCTTTTGCATGTAGAGTCATAAGCACTTGGTTCTTTCAAACGCTCAAATTTACTATCCTTAATGTATTCAAAAAGCAAATCAAACAATTCAGCTAATTTTTCGCCTTTATCGCTCTTCTTATCGCTTAATTCTTGGCTCGCTTTGTCATAAAGGCTTTCTAAATAGTATTTACTATCGCTAAGAACGTATGCGATCAAATCCATTGCGCTGTGAGTTGTTGCTACAAAATTAAAATTCAAGCACCCTTTGACTTCCAAAAAGACTTCATAGAGTTTTCTAATTTTTTGTATGGAGCGTGTTTTTGCTCTAACTTGTCTTTTTCTTTTGATAACTCGGCGATCTTGTTAGTTAGATCAGTGTTTTCATTTTCTAAAACTTGCTGAGATTGTTCTAACGATTTTATTTGCTCTTTTAATAAGCCAACTTGATCATCTAACTCTTTATTTTTGTCAGCTAGTTTATCTTTTTCTGTGGTTAGAGCGGTGTTTTGGCTAGCTAACTTATCTTTTTCTCTAGCTAGATCATTTCTTTCTCTATTTAATTCAGTGTTTTCTTCTTGGGCTTTTTTAAGCACTTCCTCTCTTCCTTGAGCGTCTTTTGAGTTTTCTTGGGTGTCGTTAGAAGATTTTCCAAGCGAAAAGAAAGAGCCTATAACTATAAGATGAGAGATTTTTATAAGGGGTTCAAGGTCTTCTAATTTATATTCTAATTTTTTAAAGCGATCTGTTAGATCTTCAACAGATTTTAAAAGCTCTTTATTATTTAAAAGCTCTTCATTATTGGGGGGTGTGGGGGCGAAAGCAGTGGGATTTGAAATATTTGGTTTTTCTATTTTCTCATTATTCGTATTTTCTACAATATGAGCGCCACTCGTAAGAATATCTCCTTTTATTATATCAGTGTTAAAAAGATTGTTATTGTAATTTTTGAGAAAACTTAAAATGAGCTTTATTATCCCCCCCTTTTTTCGCCCCCTCTAATAAACCCCTAGAATGTAGAATCCCAGTGGTTTAAGTTAGAAGAATAAGGGTCAAAAAAGCCCTTAGGTATGTATTGCGCTTCTTTTTTGGTGGAAGCGTCTTTTGAAGAATGGTCTTTAGGGAGACAAGCGAAACGCTGAGCATCAAAGCTAGAGCAACCGCTCAATAACAATGTGCCGAGTGTGCCGATCATAATACCATTTTTAATTGTTTTCATTTTATATCCTTTGTTTTGTAAAATTTCTTATAAATCCGTTTAATTTAAAATCGTTTCATTGGTTTGAGGCTTTTAAATTACACGGCGAGAATGATAAAATTTATTTTTAAACGAAAAGTAAATGAACTTTTTAAACGATAAAAAATTCCTCTAATTTTTGTCTTAAGCGGTAAATAATTACCACTTTTAAAAAAATCAATTTTAATAATTAAATTCATTTAGTATGAAAACAATCACAAATTAAAAAGCATTATTAAAAATGACCGCTTAAAAAACCCGCTTAAAACATGCTACAATCAAGCCAAATTCTTAAACAAAAGGTAAGCTCATGCAAAAAATCATTGACGATTCATTAGAATTAGCTAAAAAACTGCAAGATAGTATCAGTAGCCATTTGAGCGAGCAAGAAAAAGCGTTCCACTCTAAAATGCAAAAGCTTTTAAACAACCCTGAAAACAAAGTCATGCTCATAGAGCTTATGGATCGGAGTTTTAGATGCCTAGACAATAAAGCCCGCTTTGAAATGATTGAGCATGTTTTAGACAAATACAAAAGCCGTGAGATTTTTTCTCCGTTTGAAAAATTGCTTTTAATGGGGTTTTTAAGCTTTGGGAAAATGCTCCCTGATATGAGCGTGCCTTTCTTTGTCAATAAAATCAGAAGCGACACGAAAGCGATGGTCTTGGATCAAGAAGAAAGCCAATTGAAAGAGCGGATTTTAAAAAGAAAAAATGAAAAAATCATTTTGAACGTGAATTTTATTGGCGAGGAAGTTTTAGGCGAAGAAGAAGCGTCTGCTCGTTTTGAAAAATACTCTCAAGCCTTAAAATCCAACTACATCCAATACATTTCCATTAAAATCACAACGATTTTTTCTCAAATCAATATCCTTGATTTTGAATACTCTAAAAAAGAGATTGTCAAACGCTTAGACGCTCTTTATGCCCTGGCTTTAGAAGAAGAAAAAAAGCAAGGCATGCCTAAATTCATCAACTTGGATATGGAGGAATTTAGGGATTTAGAGCTTACGGTGGAGTCTTTTATGGAATCCATCGCTAAATTTGATTTGAACGCCGGTATTGTGCTGCAAGCCTATATCCCTGATTCTTATGAATATTTGAAAAAACTGCACGCTTTTTCTAAAGAAAGGGTTTTAAAAGGGTTGAAACCCATTAAAATCCGCTTTGTTAAGGGGGCGAACATGGAGAGCGAAGAGACGATCGCTTCCGTGAAAGACTGGGCGTTACCCACATTTTCCAATAAACAAGATACCGATTCTAATTACAATAAAATGCTGGATTTTGTTTTAGAGGGCGATAATTATAAATACATTCATATTGGCGCAGCGAGCCACAATATTTTTGAAATCGCCTATGTTTATACGCGCATCCATGCCCTTAATGACCCTGTTGTGTTGGAGCATTTTAGCTTTGAAATGCTAGAGGGCATGAGCTTGCAAGCGAGCCAGGAACTAAAAGAGATGCACAAACTCATTCTTTATGCGCCGGTGTGCGATGAAGCGCATTTTAACAATGCGATCGCTTACTTGGTGAGGAGGCTAGATGAAAACACCTCAAGCGATAATTTCATGAAAGCTTTCTTCAATCTCAAAGTAGGCACGAGCGAATGGAAAGACCAAGAGCAACGCTTTTTAAACAGCCTTAAAGGAATCGCCACTTTAGACAACGCCACCCACAGGATCCAAGACAGAAACGCCAAGCAAACCGGCCATACCACCTACCCAAACCACTCCTTTAAAAACGAAAGCGATACCGATTTTATCTTAAAAGCCAATCGAGAATGGGCTAAAAAAGTGCGTGAGAAAATGCATAACGCCCCTATTTTAGAGCTTTACCCAGAAATAGATGGGAGGTTTGAAGATCCTAATCTAACCCCTTTAGAAGTCTTTGATAAAATCCATCATAAAAAAATCGCCAGCGTGCATTTAGCGGATAAGGAAGCGATTTTAAAAGCTCTAGAAGTGGCTAAAAGCGATAAAAGTCATTTCAGTCAAAAAAGCTTCACAGAAATCCATGCTTTATTGAGTCAAACCGCCCAGATTTTTAGAGAAAGGAGAGGCGATTTAGTAGGGATTTCGGCTTTAGAAGTGGGTAAGACTTTCGCTGAAACGGACGCTGAAGTGAGCGAAGCCATTGACTTTTTAGAGTTTTACCCTTATAGTTTAAGGGTGTTGCAAGAGCAAAATGAAAAAACGAAATTCACTCCCAAAGGCGTGGGTGTGGTCATCGCTCCATGGAATTTCCCTGTGGGCATTTCTGTAGGCACTATCGCTGCCCCTCTAGCCGCTGGCAATCGGGTGATTTACAAGCCCTCAAGTTTGTCTAGCGTAACGGGTTATAAGCTTTGTGAGTGCTTTTGGGATGCGGGCGTGCCAAGAGATGCGCTCATTTACTTGCCCTCTAAAGGGAGCGATATTAGCGAACACCTTTTAAAAGATGAAAGCATCCAGTTTGCCATTTTAACCGGGGGCGAAGACACCGCTTATAAAATGCTCAAAGCTAACCCCACTCTAGCCTTGAGCGCTGAAACGGGCGGTAAAAACGCCACCATTGTGAGCAAAATGGCAGACAGAGATCAAGCGATTAAGAATGTTATCCATTCAGCTTTTAGCAATTCGGGGCAAAAATGTTCTGCCACTTCGCTTTTAGTGTTAGAAAAAGAAGTCTATGAAGATGAGAACTTTAAAAAGACTCTAATAGATGCAACTCTAAGCCTTAGCGTGGGCGATCCTTTTGATTTCAAAAACAAAATCGGCACTCTAGCGGACAAGCCTAATGAAAAGGTCATCAAAGCCATAGATGAATTGAAAAGCTATGAAAATTACGAAATCCCGGCAAGCTTTGTTGATGATAACCCCTATTTGATGAAGCCAAGCATCAAATACGGCACTAAAAAAGGCGATTTCACGCACCAAACTGAGCTTTTTACGCCCATTTTATCCGTGATGAAAGCAAAAGATTTAGACGAAGCGATAGAGATAGTCAATTCTACCGGTTACGGGCTGACTAGCGCGTTAGAGTCTTTGGATGAAAGGGAGTGGGAATACTATTTAGAACGCATTGAAGCCGGTAATATCTATATCAACAAGCCCACCACAGGAGCGATCGTTTTGCGCCAACCTTTTGGGGGGATTAAAAAATCCGCTGTGGGGTTTGGGAGGAAGGTAGGCATTTTCAACTATATCACGCAATTTGTGAATATCCACCAAGATGAAGAAGACGAACACGCCTTAAAAAACCCCTTAAGTGAAGCTTTAGAGGGCTTGATTCAAAAAGGCTATGACGAACACACGCATGAGTTGAAGCGTGCGATTTTTATGGCAAAGAGCTACGCCTATCATTACAAGCATGAATTCAGCCAAGCTAAAGACTATGTCAAAATCAGAGGCGAAGACAACCTCTTTTCCTACACTAAAGTTAAAAGCGTGGGCTATCGCATCACCGAAAAGGACACTTTAAGCGACATGTTGGGCGTGGCTTTAGCATGCCTCATTTCTCAAATCCCTTTAACAATCAGCGCAGAAAACGAACGAGCGAACAAGGATTTAACATTTTTCTTAGAATGCTTAAAAATTCTCCAAGCAAACGCCCCTATCGTTTATGAAAGCTTGCAAAAATTTAGCGAGAAATTGCATGCTTTCAATCGTATCCGTTATTTAAAAAGCGATCTGGATTTATTGCACAAGCAAGCGAGCGCTTTAGGGATGGTTTTAGCCACGGCTAAACCCTGCTTGAACGGGCGTTTTGAATTGCTGTATTACCACTTAGAGCGATCGGTTAGCATTTCTTATCATCGTTACGGGAATTTAGGCTCAAGGGTTTTAAGGCAACCCACTTGCCACAAATCATGTTGTGCTGAAAAATAAATATTGTATTAAATAAGGAGATCAAAATGGGACATGTTGTTTTAAGCACCCCTATCGTTACGATGTTTGTCGTTTATTCGCTGTTAATGCTCTATATTGGTTTTTATTTTTACAAACAAAACGAAACGACTGAAGATTATTTCTTAGGCGATCGCTCTATGGGGCCTGTGATTAGCGCTTTGAGCGCGGGGGCGAGCGATATGAGCGGGTGGCTTTTAATGGGATTGCCTGGAGCTTTATATGTGGGGGGCTTAATCAACTCACACATCGCCATAGGCTTGAGTTTAGGAGCGCTCATTAACTGGGTTTTTGTGGCCAAACGCTTACGCATTTATACGAGCGTGATCGCTAATTCTATTACCATTTCAGATTATTTTGAAACGCGCTTTAGCGATGATAAACACATCTTGCGCTTGATTTCAGCTTTTGTGATTTTAATCTTTTTTATTTTTTACATTTCTTCAGGGCTAGTGAGTGGGGCTAAACTCTTTGAAGCGACCTTTGGCATTCAATACAACTACGCTTTAAGCATTGGCACGCTGATCATTGTCTCTTACACCTTTTTAGGAGGGTATAAGGCGGTGTGTTGGACGGATTTGATTCAAGGGCTTTTGATGATGAGCGCTTTAATCGTGGTGCCGATTGTGATGATAATCCATCTTGGCGGGATTGGAGAGGGGATTAAAATCATTAGAGAAATCAAGCCTGAAAACCTTTCTTTCTTACAAGGCTCTAGCGTAGTCGCTATTATTTCAAGCCTTGCTTGGGGGTTAGGCTATTTTGGGCAACCCCATATTTTAGTGCGTTTCATGTCTATCCGCTCCATTAGAGATGTGCCTAAAGCGACCACTATTGGGATTTCTTGGATGGTTATTTCTTTGATTGGGGCATGCGTTATGGGGCTTTTAGGCGTTGCGTATGTGCATAAATTTGACTTGAGCTTACAAGACCCTGAAAAGATTTTCATTGTGATGAGTCAATTGCTCTTTAACCCTTGGATCACAGGCATTTTATTGAGTGCGATTTTAGCGGCGGTGATGAGCACGGCCAGTTCGCAACTGCTTGTAAGCTCTTCTACCATTGCTGAAGATTTCTATGCGACGATTTTCAATAAAGATGCCCCGCAAAAATTAGTGATGGTTATTTCTAGGCTTTCGGTTTTAGGGGTGGCTTGCATCGCTTTTTTCATTTCAACGGATAGAAACGCTAGCATTCTTAGCATCGTGAGTTACGCATGGGCTGGCTTTGGCGCGAGTTTTGGCTCTGTGATTTTGTTCTCGCTTTTTTGGTCAAGAATGACGCGCATCGGCGCGATTGCTGGCATGCTCTCTGGGGCTAGCACGGTGATTTTATACGATAAATTTGGCAAAAGCTTTTTGGATATTTATGAAATCGTTCCGGGCTTTATTGTAGCGAGCATAGCTATTGTTGTGTTTAGTTTGTTTTCTAGCGTGCGAACAGGCACTAAAGAGGCTTTTGAAACCATGCTTAAAGAAATTGAAAGTTTGAAACATTAAGATGAATAAATCTTGTTTAGTCTTTTAATGCCCCTATGCTTTTGGATAAAACTTTAACCTATGTTTCTTTATTTTCTGGGGCAGGAGTGGGGTGCTATGGGCTTTTAGAAGAGGGGTTTGAATGCGTTGCTACCAATGAAATTTTAGATAGCATTCTAAAACCCTTAAACAAAAACTAATGAGCGCTGTTTTATAATCCCTTTAAAAAATGAAAGGTTATTGTTGCTTGTTTCTCGCTTTTTAAACGCCATTGATCCCTTTAATTTGGGGGTGTTGTTGAGCCGTTTCCAAATTAAAAATGGTTGTATTTATGGGGTGTGTTCTTACAAGGCTTCAAAATTTATCTCTGGCTATGAAGAAAGCAAAGCGCAAGTTTTAAACGCTCTCAACACTTTAAGCGCATATCCAATTTGGCAATCCAATCAAGAAAGCGTTACAAAAATCAAAGGAACTTTTGTTTTCATTTTAGAAAACGACTTGCATTTAGACGAAAACTCTTTTTACAAGAAACTTTTAAACCTGCTCATAGACAACGACTTTTTTAACCGCTCTCATTTAATAACTCCCAGCAATGGCACCAACTCCCACCCTGAATTGCACCGCTCTATCACGCCCAGAGAAGCCGCCAGGATACAGAGTTTTAGCGATGATTATATCTTTTATGGCAATAAAACGAGCGTTTGCAAGCAAATCGGTAACGCTGTGCCTCCTCTTCTAGCCCTAGCCTTAGGCAAAGCGATCTTAAAAAACTTAAGAAAATGATACAAATTTATCACGCTGACGCTTTTGAAATCATCAAGGATTTTTACCAGCAAAATTTAAAAGTGGATGCAATCATCACGGACCCTCCTTACAATATTTCGGTTAAAAACAATTTTCCCACCCTAAAGAGCGCTAAAAGACAGGGCATAGACTTTGGGGAATGGGATAAAAATTTCAAGCTTTTAGAATGGATCAAGCGCTACGCCCCCTTAATCAATCCAAACGGCTGCATGGTGATTTTTTGCTCTTACAGGTTTATAAGCTATATCGCTGATTTTTTAGAAGAAAACGGCTTTATAGTCAAAGACTTTATCCAATGGGTTAAAACTAATCCCATGCCAAGAAACATTCACCGGCGTTATGTCCAAGACACGGAATTTGCCCTGTGGGCGGTTAAAAAGAAAGCCAAATGGGTGTTTAACAAACCAGACAATGAAAAATATTTACGGCCCTTGATTTTAAAAAGCCCTGTGGTGAGCGGGATTGAAAAAGTGAAACACCCCACGCAAAAAAGCCTAGCCTTAATGGAAAAAATCATTTCCATTCACACAAACCCTAATGACATCGTGCTGGATCCTTTCATGGGGAGCGGCACCACCGGCTTAGCGTGCAAAAATTTAGAACGAAATTTTATCGGCATAGAATCAGAAAAAGAATATTTTCAAACCGCTAAAAAGCGTTTGAATTTGCTTTAAAAACGCTATTTGAATGAGATTGTGTTATAGTTATTTAAAAGGATATTTTTAATGAAAAGAATGTTAGCGGAGTTTGAAAAAATCCAAGCGATTTTAATGGCTTTCCCCCATGAGTTTAGCGACTGGGCGTATTGCATCAAAGAGGCTAGGGAAAGTTTTTTAAACATCATTCAAACCATAGCCAAACACGCTCAGGTGTTAGTGTGCGTCCACACTAACGACACTATCGGTTATGAAACGCTTAAAAACTTATCTGGTGTAGAAATCGCAAGAATTGACACTAACGACACATGGGCTAGGGATTTTGGAGCGATCAGCGTTGAAAATCAGGGCGTTTTGGAGTGCTTGAACTTTGGTTTTAATGGCTGGGGGTTAAAATACCCGTCCAATTTAGACAATTTAGTGAATTTCAAGCTCAAACATTTGGGGTTTTTAAAACACCCTTTAAAAACGATGCCCTATATTTTAGAGGGCGGGAGCATAGAAAGCGATGGGGCCGGGAGTATTTTAACCAACACCCAATGCCTGCTAGAAAAAAATCGTAACCCTCATTTGAATCAAAATGGAATAGAAACCATGCTTAAAAAGGAATTAGGGGCTAAACAAGTGCTGTGGTATTCTTATGGCTATTTAAAGGGCGATGATACCGATAGCCATACCGACACGCTCGCTCGCTTTTTAAATAAAGACACCATTGTTTATAGCGCATGCGAGGATGAAAACGATGAGCATTACACGGCCTTAAAAAAAATGCAAGAAGAATTAAAAACCTTTAAAAAATTAGACGGAACGCCCTATAAACTCATCCCCCTAGAAATCCCCAAAGCCATTTTTGATGAAAACCAACAACGCTTACCGGCAACTTATGTGAATTTTTTATTGTGCAATAACGCTTTAATCGTCCCCACCTACAACGACCCTAAAGACGCGCTCATTTTAGAAACCTTAAAACAACACACGCCCTTAGAAGTGGTAGGAATTGATTGCAATACTTTAATCAAACAGCATGGGAGTTTGCATTGTGTAACGATGCAACTTTATTGAACAAAATCACGCTTTTTGGCGTGGTTCAAGGCGTGGGCATGCGCCCTTTTATTTATACCTTGGCTCAAAAATTAGAGCTTGTAGGCTTTGTGCGTAACACCCAAGCGGCTTTAGAGATCATCTTACCCGCTCATCAAACAGAGTCTTTTTTAAACGCCCTCAAAAAAGGATTACCCCCTTTAGCGCTGGTGGAAAAAATCATTATTAGCCCTTATGATAAGGCGCTTCATTTCAATGATTTTAGGATTTTAGAAAGCAAGAACCACCCTTTAAATCTGCTCAGTCAAATCCCTAAAGATTTAGGCGTGTGCAAGGATTGCTTGCGCGAAATCAGGGATAAAAACTCCCCCTATTTTCATTACGCTTTCAATTCTTGCGCGAAATGCGGGGCGAGATACAGCCTTTTAAACGCCATGCCCTATGACAGAGAAAACTCCGCCCTAAAGCCTTTCAAACTCTGTGAATTTTGCACATCCGTTTATAAAGACGCTCATAACAAACGCTTCCACATTCAAGGCATCAGCTGCAAAAAGTGCGGTATCGCACTCAATTATAAGCGATTCAAAAATGATGACGCTCTTTTAGAATGCGCTAAAGACATTCAAAAGGGTAAAATCATCGCTCTTAAAGGTTTGGGAGGCTTTGCTCTCTTGTGCGATGCGAGGAATTTTCAAACCATAGAAAGATTACGGCTTTTAAAAAACCGCCCCTTAAAGCCTTTCGCGCTCATGTTTAAAGACTTAGAATCAGCCAAACAGCATGCGTTTTTGAACACGTTAGAATGCGAGAGCTTGAATTCTACAAGTGCCCCCATTCTTTTAGCGCGTAAAAAACCTGACACCCAATTAGCCCCCAATATCGCTAAAAACTCCCCCTTTTATGGCGTTATCTTGCCCTATACCCCTTTGCATGCTTTATTATTGGATTTATTGGATTTCCCTATCATATTCACGAGCGCGAATTTCAGCTCCCTCCCTTTAGCGAGCGATGAGGCTGAGATTGACGCCTTGAGTTTCATTTTTGATTTTAAACTCACGCACAATCGTGCCATCATCCACAGGATTGATGACAGTATCGTGCAGCGTGTGGATAATGTAATTCGCCCCATGCGTTTGGCTAGAGGGTTTGCCCCCCTTTACCTTGCTTTGCCCAAACGCTCTAACCATTCACCCAAAAAGATTTTAGCGCTTGGAGCGGAGCAAAAAGGGCATTTTAGCTTATTGGATAGCGAGATTTCCGTTGTTTTGCTTTCGCCTTTTTGTGGGGATTTGAGCGTTTTAGAAAATGAAAAGCACTTTAAAGAAACCCTGAATTTTTTCTTAAAAACCTATGATTTCAAACCCACGCTCTTAGCTTGCGACAAGCATCAAAACTACACCACCACTCAAATGGCTTTTGAATTTAATACGCCCTTGTTGCAAGTCCAGCACCACCATGCCCACTTTTTAGCGAGCGTCTTAGACGCATTATTACAAAATCCGCATTTAAATCACCCCTTTATAGGTATTGTTTGGGACGGGAGTGGGGCTTATGAAAATAAGATTTATGGGGCGGAGTGTTTTGTAGGGGATTTTGAATACATTGAAGAAGTGGCCAGGTTTGAAGAATTTTGGCTTTTAGGAGGGCAAAAAGCGATCAAAGAGCCTAAACGCTTGGTTTTAGAAATCGCCTTAAAACACCAACTCAACAAGCTTTTAAAGCGCATTCAAAAGCATTTTAAAGAAGACGAATTAGAAATTTTCCAACAAATGCATGACAAAAAAATTCAAAGCGTCGCTACCAATTCCATAGGGCGTTTGTTTGATATAGTAGCGTTTAGTTTGGATTTAACAGGAACGATTAGCTTTGAAGCCGAGAGCGGGCAGGTTTTAGAAAATCTAGCCTTACAAAGCGATGAGATCGCTTTTTACCCTTTTGAAATCAAAAACAGCGTGGTGTGTTTGAAGGAATTTTATCAAGCGTTTGAAAAGGATTTGGGCGTTTTAGAGCCTGAACGCATCGCTAAGAAATTTTTTAACAGCCTAGTAGAAATCATTACCGCTTTAATCGCGCCTTTTAAAGAGCATGTGGTGGTGTGCAGTGGGGGCGTGTTTTGTAATCAATTATTATGCGAACAATTGGCCCAACGATTGAGGGGGCTAAAGAGGCAGTATTTTTTCCACAAGCATTTCCCCCCTAATGACAGCAGTATCCCTGTCGGTCAAGCCTTAATGGCGTATTTCAACCCTACAATCATCAAAAAAGGATAAAAATGGATAGCGTAACTCTAGCATGCGGGAATGGAGGGAAAGAAACAAACGCTTTAATTGAGCGAGTCTTTATGCCCTATTTAAAAGAATGGATTATTGCGTTTGATGAAGACGCTCCTAAATTTAAAGCTAGTGGGGAATATTGCGTAAGCACGGATAGTTTTGTCATCACGCCCTTAATTTTTAATGGGGGCGATATAGGCAAGCTTTGCGTTTGCGGGAGCGCGAATGACGTGAGCGTGCAAGGGGGCGAACCTTTGTATTTGAATATGGGTTTTATTTTAGAAGAAGGCTTAGAAATCCCTCTTTTAAAACAAATTTTACAATCCATACAAAAAGAATTGTTTAAAGCCAACTTAAAACTCCTCTCCCTAGACACTAAAGTCGTGCCAAAGGGGAGCGTGGATAAGCTTTTTATCAACACAACCTGCATTGGTAAAATCATCAAGCCAGGGATTTCTTCGCGCCATTTACAACCAGGACAAGCCATTATCCTAAGCGACACGATCGCCAATCATGGGGCAAGCCTGTTTGCGATGCGTAATGAAATCAAGCTTAAAACCAATCTAGAAAGCGATTGCCAACTGCTCTACCCCTTATTAAAACCCCTATTTTTAAGCGATCTCAAAATTGATGCTTTAAGAGATGCGACTAGGGGCGGGTTAGCGAGCGTGCTGAACGAATGGGCGAACAGCTCCAGAGTGAAAATCGTCATAGAAGAAGAAAAAATCCCTTTAAAAGAAGAAACTAAAGGGATTTGCGAGATTTTAGGGCTAGAACCCTACACGCTAGCTAATGAGGGGGTGTTTGTTTTAGCGCTCAATCAAAAAGACGCCCCTAAAGCCTTAGAAATTTTAAAAAGTAACGAGAAAGCCAAAAACGCTTGCGTGATTGGCAAAGTGTTTGAAAACCCCTATCCTAGCGTGGTTTTAAAGAACGCATGGGGTTTTGAAAGGATTTTAGAGACGCCAGAGGGCGAATTGTTGCCTAGGATTTGTTAAAGCTAGAGTGCTTTTTAAAACCCTACCGCCTTTGCCCTCTAAAATTTTTTAGAGATCACCTAAGCTAAGTCTACTATACTCAATCCATTTGAGAAAACTTACAATAAGAGGGTGTTAGTGGTGGGTTATAAAAAAGCGGGCTTGATATTAGCAGTCATTTTTGGGTTTGCTGTGTTTTTTGTGGAGTGTAGTGGTAGTGAAAAACCACCAATAGACATAGAAGTAACTTTCAGTAAGTATGGTCACGGTCTTTATTGGATAGATATCATTTCAAATGTTGATAGTATCACTATATTGAGCGCAAAAATCAATCGTGGGAATTGTGATAACGATGGATTTCCCTATTTCAAGATTAATAAAACGCTAAGATTTGGCGATAGCTATCAATTTTATATACTTCCATTTCGTTGTCAGCATATAAAAGAAGTTAGTATAAAGACTGATAAAGGGACTTGGGATTTTGGAATTGGAAGAAGATAAAAACCAACTGATAATCATCTCTAAAACAGACAGCATAGAAATCTAGGACATTCAGTTCAATAGAGAGAATTGCCCGCTCACATAGAATAATAAACAGATTCTCATGCTATTCAAAACTATCTCTTGTAAAAGTTTATTTTTAGCGTAAAGATATTGATGATTAGCCCAATAAAAAAGCCCCTTACTTTCCCTAGCTCTTTATGAAAAATTAAAATGCTAACACGCCTTGCTTTTTGAAAGCGCTTGAGATTGAGAGCGAAGCGAACAAACCCCCATTAATGGCTCAAGCTTTTTGAAGCGAATTTGTGATCGCAATATCGTAAAATCGCTAGCCTAACGCCTAATGGCGGAGCGTTTTTATAGCTCTATAAGAGCCTTGATTTTATTTCAAACCTCTAAAAGCTTCAAATAATACTCATAAGCTTCTTTGATGCCCTGCTCTAAAGGGATTTCTAATTCCCATTTTAAAGCCTTTTGTTTGGAAATATCCATAAGCTTTTGTTGCATGCCCACTGGTTTGGATAAGTCTTTCACAAACACGCCCTTATAGTCTAAAACCTGAGCGACTTTTTCGTAATACTCTTCAATGCTGTAATCCACTCCAGAGCCGACATTCATCACGCTAGGGATTTGAGCGATATTCTCATAAGCGAGAGCGATGAATCTGGCTAAATCTTTAGCGTTTAGATACTCTCTTCTGGCCGTACCATCGCCCCACATCGCAAAATTTTTTTCATTTTTTAATTTAGCGGTGTGCATCCTGGCAATAAGCCCTGGTATCATGTGCGCTATCTTTTCTTCAAACTTGTCAAACTCGCCATAAAGGTTGCAAGGCACTAGAGTTTTATAAAAAACGCCCTTTTCAGCGCTCACGTATTCGCAATACTTCATCACAGAGAGTTTGGCTAAAGCGTAGCCCTCATTCGTTGGCTCTAAAGAGCCGTTCAATAAATCGCTCTCTTTTAAGGGGTTAGGGGCGAATTTAGGATAAGCGCAAGAGCTCGCCAGATTAATGGCTTTTTTCACGCCCAAATCTAAAGCGCTAGAAAAAAGATACAAGCCCATGAGTAAATTCTCAACCATGTAAGTTGAAAGATCGTTCATGTTCGCCACAATGCCCCCCACTCTCCCGGCACAATGGATAATGCCTGTAGGCTTGTATTCCTTCAAATAAGCTTGAACGCTGTCTTTATCCAATAAATACAATTCGCTCTTTTTAGGGGTGAGTAAAGTAACATCAGGCTTGTTTTTTTTAAAATACAACGCCGTGTTCTGCCCCACCATGCCATAAGCGCCGGTGATTAAAATGATCTCATTCATAAAAATTCCTTAAAGTATAGCCCCCATCTTGCAAGTAAAGGTTTTTCTGGCATTCTTTTAAATCGTATTCTAACATGTCCTTAACCAACTCTTTTAAATCGTATTCCCTAACCCAGCCCAGCTCTTTTTCAGCCTTAGTGGGATCGCCTAAGAGCAAATCCACTTCAGTAGGCCTGAAATAGCGTTCATCTATACGCACCACGATTTTGCCTATTTTTAAATGGCTTAAATTCAATTGTAAAGCGTTCGCTCTGTTTTCATCAACGCTTTTAATCAAACCGATTTCTTTAATCCCTGTATTTTGAAATTCTAGATCAATACCGATAAATTCAAAGCTCATTTTCACAAAATCGCGCACGCTCGTGGTCTTCCCTGTAGCGATCACATAATCTTGTGGGGTAGGCGCTTGGAGCATTAAATGCATCATCTTCACGTAATCTTTGGCATGCCCCCAATCTCTTTTAGCGTCTAAATTCCCTAAATACAAGCAATCCGTTAAGTTATACGCTATCGCGCTAGCGGCTCGTGTGATTTTACGGGTTACAAAAGTTTCGCCCCTTACCCTGCTCTCATGGTTAAAAAGGATGCCATTAACCGCAAACAGATTATAAGCTTCTCTGTAATTTTTAGTGATGTAAAAGGCATACATTTTAGCGACCGCGTAGGGGCTTCGTGGGTTAAAGGGGGTGTTTTCATTTTGTGGGGTTTCTAAGACTTCGCCATACAATTCGCTCGTGCTGGCTTGATAAAATCGTGTTTTATTTTCTAAGCCCAAAATCCGCATGGCCTCTAAAATCCTTAGCGTGCCAATACCATCAGCGTTAGCGGTGTATTCTGGGGTTTCAAAAGAGACTTTCACATGGCTTTGCGCGGCTAAATTATAGATCTCTGTGGGCTTAGTGGTAGCGATTAAATGGATGAGGTTGGAGCTATCGGTCATATCCCCATAGTGCAAGAAAAAACGCCTTTTGTGCTCGCTGTGCAAATCCTCATACAGATGATCGATCCTAGAAGTGTTGATGCTAGAAGAGCGCCTTTTTAACCCATGCACTTCATAACCCAAATTCAGCAAGTATTCAGCCAGATAGCTCCCGTCTTGTCCGGTAACCCCAGTGATTAAAGCGATTTTTTCTTTCATTATTTTTCCTTTATTGAATTTTATTTATTAAATCTCCTTTATTAAGCGTTTTGGTTCTGCCTGTTAAAATCGTCATCAACCCTTACAATATCGTCTTCACCGACATACTCGCCCACTTGGACCTCTATGATAATCAAAGGGATTTTGCCATAATTAGCCAGGCGGTGTAAGGTGTTTTTAGGGATATAAGTGGACTCATTAGCTTGCAATTCAAACGATTGGTGATCCAATTCCACGCTCGCCAACCCGCTAATCACCACCCAGTGTTCGCTCCTGTGGAAATGCTTTTGTAAAGAAAGCCTAGCGTTTGGTTTGACTTCTAAAATCTTAACCTTGTAGCAACCGCTCTCATGCAAGACTTCATAGCTCCCCCAAGGGCGATAGACTTTAGTGTGCGTTTGTAATAATTCTTGGTTGTGTGTTTCTATTTCGCTCACTAGGGCTTTTAAATCCTTAGCTTTGTCTTTATGAGCGACTAAAAGAGCGTCTTTAGTGTCAATGATCGCTAAATCCTCAACCCCTAAAAGAGCGCTCACTTTATGAGAAAACACTAGATTATTCTCGCTCTCTTTGGCAAAAACAGGCGTTTGATTCAGGCTGACATTTTCTTTAGACTCGTTAGCCGCTTCTTCAAAAAGGGCGTTAAAATTCCCTAAATCGCTCCATTTGGCGTTCAATCCTACCATTTTGATTTTGTGGCTTTGTTGCATTAAAGCTATATCCACGCTCACATCTTCTAAATCTTGCATGCTCTTTTCGCTCAAACGAGCGATCTTTTTTTCAAAAAAATACGCGTTTTCTAACGATTCAAACGCTCTTTCACACCCCTTTAAAATAGTAGGGGCATGCTTTTTCAATTCGTCTAAAAAAACGCCCGCTTGGAAAACAAACATGCCGCTATTGAAATAAAAACCCCCGCTTTTTTGAAACTCTATCGCTTTTTCTAAGCTTGGCTTTTCAATGAATCGCTTGACATCTAGAGCGTTAGGGCTTTCAATATGCCCAAACTCCGCATTAGGCTTGTCAATACTCACGCCAAAAGTGACTAAAAAACCTTTTTGGGCTAAATTAATCGCTTTTTTTATCGCATTTTCATACGCTTGAAGGTCTTTAATCAAATGATCGCTTGGCGTAACGATGAGCAAATCTTCTTTATCGCTCATTAAGGCACTCAAAGCAATGGCGTTAGCGGTGTTTTTACTCAAACTCTCTAGTAAAAAACCCACGCTTTTGTTTTGGATTTCATTCTTTATCTCTTCTAGGGCTAAAAAATAATGCTTTTCATTGCACACGATGAGCGTTTCATCTACTAAGGAAGCGTTTCTTTTAAAACTCAACTCAAACAAGCTTTTATGATCAAAAAGCTTTAAAAATTGCTTAGGGTATAGGCTACGGCTTAAAGGCCATAAGCGTTTGCCGCTCCCCCCACTCAATAAGACATTTTTAATTTTCATGGGCTTTCTTGCTAGACTCTCTTTTGTTTTTTAGGGTTATTATAGCGTTTTTAAACTGGCATTTTTGAGTCACTTCAAAAATTCAGCGATGACTTCATTCTCTCTGGGTATAGGGAAGAATATATCAGTATTGGGCGAAATGAAGACCCTACTCCCCTCTCTAATCACCACAATGGGGGCGATCTTGCTCTTGTCTCTTAAAATTTGATTGACGACTTGATTGATCCCCATACCGCTTTGCCTCATCAATTGCAATAAAAGATAATCCCCAAAGAAATTAGTCACCTCTTCTTTATTGCCTCTGTTGTTTAAGGCCGAAGTGATCCCAATCAATAAGCCGTTAGTGAGCGTAGAAAGCAGTAACGGCACGCCATAGCGCTGGAAATTCCTTTCAATCAATTCCCCCACTAAGCCGTTATAGCCTTTAATGTCCGCCCCTTTAGCGTTAGTGAGCATGATATTAATGCCATGGGGAGTGATGATTCGACTCCATACAATATCCAAGCGGTATTCACCCATTTTGTTATTGTTGCTGTAATAGCCTATGACTTTAGAGCCTTTAGGGATTAAGACGGCTTTTCCCATGCTTGCAAAAATATCGCTCTCCACTTGCGCGATGACCTTACCAGCGATCTGGCTAGAAATAGGCGTGATCAAAAAGGCGGGTATCATTTTGTCAGCCGTAATGGTGCGTAAAAGCTTGTTTTCATTAGTGGCGGTGTCTTTTTCTTTAAGGTTAGTGAAACCATCAATGCCATGGTTATCCACAGGGAAAATCAGGTTTTCTTCGTAATTTTTAGGGCTTTGTTTGAAAGGGGTGATGCGAGCGGCTAATAAATCTAATTGCTTTAGAGAAAAATCTTTTTTAGGGGGGGTTGTGTTTGTTTTTAAATCCATGGGAGGGCTCTTAAAAGTTTCTTCTTTGGAATAATTCATTTCTTTGGAGTTTAGGGCTTTTAAAGCGGCTTTGAGCTGTTCTTGTAAGGCTTTGATGGTAGCGTCTTTGGAGCTTTCTGTGTTAGTTGGCTGTGGGTTTTGAGTGAAGGTGTAGTCTTGTAAAGGGTATTTCACCTCATCGTCATTCAAAAGGTTAGGTTGGTTATTTAGGGGGGCTTTTGGCTTTTGATGATAGACTAAAGAAATGGTTGTAATCGTTGCAAAACCAAGTGCAAAAACAATCGCCCCCTTAAGCCACTTATTCATCTTTAGCCTTTTTGACAAAACGGATACACAGATAATCCTTACCCAACCTTAAAGTCCATTTAGTAGAAACGTCTTCAGCGATAATGTAATCGCCCACAATCCTTGTATTCACCGGATTATCATAGCCATCAACGACCTTATAAATCACCGGGAATTTAGAGAGCGCTAATCTTTTGTCAAATTTGAAATAAGTGAATTGCTTGTCGTTAAAGATTTCTTCAGGCATTAAGGAGAGTTTGGATTTTTTAGAACAAGCCCATAAACAATACCATTTCCTTTGAGAGCTTTTTAAAGCCTTATAGCCTTTTTGAATGTCTTTTTTAACGATTTTCATCGCGTTGGTGTTATCGCCAATAGTTATAGTCTCTTCTTCTTTTTCTTTGCTTTCTTCTTTTTCTTCTTTTAGGGGCTTGTGGTTATTTTTTGGGGCATCTTTAGGGGCATTTTCAGCCATATTTTCTTGATTTTCTTTTTGGGGCTTGATAAAAGCGTTAGTGTAATAGTTTTTATCTTCTATGAAAACCTGTAAATTAGGGTGTTTGGAGCTGGTGAAAGTGGTAGAAAACACATAGAAAGAAAAAATCTTACCCTCGCTATCAATCACGCTGATATTAGAATCCACGCCAATTTGTAGGGGTTTGATGAGCAAAATACGATCGTTACTTTCTAAGATTTTCGCATCAAAGCCCACCTTATCCCCTAAAACAAAATCGCTAATGGGTTTTGAAAAAAACAATAAGGTCGCCATCGCATAACGCAAGCGGATTTTATAAGTTTGCCCTTGAAAGTAATCAATGTTCAAAGTGTTGGACATTTTGGAGCGGTTTTTGTCAAAAAAGCTCCCTTGAATGGCGTTTAAATCCTGCATGGGGTGGTTTAAATGTGCCGGGGCTGTTTCGTTCGCTTCTTCCAAAAAATCATCGGCTTTTAAAACGCTAAAAGCCAACAAAAAGCCCATGAGAGCGTATAAAAATTTCCGCATCAATCATTCCTATTAGTCGGCGCGATTTCAGTGATGCTGTAGCGAGTGATTTTAAAGCCGGTAGGGTTTTTAGGCATGGAAGCGTAATCAAAATCTGGGGCGTCAAACAGATAACTCAATACGATTTTATAACGCTTTTCATACACGAGCTTGTTTTCATTCAAAAGTTTAGCCGCAATGGACACGCTCGCAATGGGGTTATTGTCTTGCTGATAGATCGCAATATTGACGATATGGACTTCTCTTTCCAAATGGCTTTGCGCATAAATGCTGTTTTGCGTTTTAATCAAGTCTTCAAAGCGTTGCCACACTTTAGAACTGCTTTGCAAGCGCACCAATTCATAGCGCGATTTATCGTCAATGCGGTTAATGCTCTCTCGGTTTAACACATACGCCCCAATGAGCGAACGAGCCAACGCTTCATTACTGGAAATGCTTTTATCCGCTCTTTGGATAATGGCGTAATGCTTGTCCTGGTTTAAAAAATCCACGAAATGGTGTTCGGTTTTTTGTAAGGGCAGGATACTGATTAAAACGATCGCTAAGATAAGCGCGATAAAACTCATCAAGCCTAAGAGCTTGTAAGCGATTTTCAAGCGGTTCCTTTCCAGCCGAAACACGCTTTGCATGTCCAAATCGTTCACCGAAAAACCAGAAAGCTTGTTTTCTAAATGCTTTTCTTGGTGGCTTAAAAGCTCTTCTAAATAGATCAACTGCTCGCTATTGAAAGGCTTTTCTTTCATGCGAGATTTAACCTGTTTTCATACAATGTGCAAGGGCTTTTTTTCATCTCATGCACCTTACTAGTGCAACCAAAAAACACAAGTCCCATGATAACAAAAAAAATTCTCATTAAATTCCTATTTATTTAAATTTCATTTTTTGTATTTATTGTATCCTTTTTAACCTTTTTTTGCTTGAAATTTGGGATTTTTACATCTAATTGAGTGGTTTCTACCTTAAATGTGGGGGAATGCGTTTCTTTTTCTTTAGAAACGCTACCGCTTGTAGAAGTAGAAACGCTAGAGGGAGCGGGCGAGGTCGTGATGTATTGTAAGGAATTAAGGGCGTTTTGGCTGAGGTTAGCGCTCAAATTGGTGGCGAGTTTGTAAGTTTCTTTAAGGCTATTTTGCACCCTAAACAAAGCGTTGATGAAAAAAGGCACGCCTATGATAAAAACGCAACACAAAAATAACGCTACCACCAATAAAAGGCTTAAGTCTTGTTTTTCTTGCATATGAGCGTCTATTAAAGCCTTAGTAACCGACACATTCAAAAACCCCACCAACAACAAAAAAGGCTTGTAAAACCCAAGAGCGAAGCATTTTTTTAGGCATATAACCACAACGCTCCTCCAGGTTTTGAAAAACCCAAACGCTAAAAACAGCGCCCCTAAAGAACACCACACATGCACTTCCAAATACACTAAAATGATAATTGCAAACAAAACGCTCAAAAAAAGCGCTTGCAAAATACTTAAAAAAAGCCACACGGACATTTCATTATGACTCAAATCGCTGATAAAGCTAAGGGCATAAAAACCATGATTGAAGATAAAATCTAAAGAAAGCGCATGGTTAGAAAAGTTACTCAAGCTTTGAGAAAGGCTTTGAGTGATCATGTTAGGCGCAATAAAAATAGCGTTTTGAAACAATTCATAAAAGCGCGAAGGGTTTTTCAAAGCGTAGTTAAACAGCGCAAAAAACCCCACAAACAATAACGCCTCTGTTAGCGTGCTGGCACTGAAGAAATTCTGTTCTTTCAAACTCCTATAAGCAAAGAGCATGAACGCCAAAGCGACCACGCTATTAAACACCAATTGCGCATGCAAAGTGTAGAGAAAAAATTCAGCGAAACGCCCTAAAATCGCCGTGAGAGGCGTGATAAACCAAGAAAGGATAATCTCATAAGCGTCATTTTTCATCAATACTTCAACGGACTTTAATGTAAAATTCAAAGCCTTTACGCAAGACTAATAATTCAATTTTAGGCGCGCTTAACGCTTCTCTTAAAGCCTTTGGGTTGGACGCCACATTTTTACGATTCACCCATAAAATCCTATCCCCAAGCTTTAAAAAATCCAAGCCTTTGGGCAAATGACTGCCTATTTTAGTGATAGTGAAACGCTCATCTAAAGCGATGCCATAGCGCTCTAAAAAAGTGTCTTTGAGCAAAAACCCCCCATAACGCTTATTGACTTTAAGCGTTACTTCTTTGATTTTATGGTTTCGTTTGATTTCCACTTTTACAAGGCTTTGGTATTTAAGATTGCTCACCACCCATTCAAACTCCGCTAACGAATGGATCTTGTAATCATTGATCGCTAGGATTTCATCGTTTTTTAAAAAAGGGTTTTTAGGGAAAAAGGGATCAAATTGCGCTATTACTAAACGCTTATTATTTTCTTTTAAACGCACCCCAATATCCCCATAATAAGGCTCTTTTTGGTTTAAAAAGCGCTTGATAAATTTCGTTTCTATAAAGCCATTCCCCCCTACCCCTAGCCCTAACATTTGATAGCAAATATTGCTGATAACGCCATTTTTTTGAATCTTTTGTGAAATTTGAGCGTAGCGCTCATAGCCTCTTTGCTTGAAAAGCAATCGCGCTTCTAGGGCGTCTTTATCCCCTACACTAGCCATTGGCCTTATAAGGGCGTCTTTGTCTAAATCCCTTAAGGTATAAAAATACTCGCTTGGCGCGCTTTGCAACAAATACAGCCCTACAAAAGGATCGGATTTGATGACTTTGGCGTGTTTAGGGTAGGTTTTGGAATAATATAAATACACGCCTTTAGGCAATTCTTTTAAAGCCACACCTCCTTTTTGAAGGCTCGCTTTTTTAAAAAACGCCTGACAATGCTTGAAATCATAAGCCCCTAAGCCATTCAAAAAAAACCATAGAACGATAAAGGTAATAAGGGCTTTGTGAAGCATCACAATTTAGCGAAATTCCCCAACATGTTAAAGGCTAAATTCTTTCGGTTTTCTTCTACGGCTTTATACCCGTCATTCAAAGCGCTCATCAAATAGATTTGCATCGCTTCTTTATCTTCTAACAGGCTGTCATCAATTTGCAAATCCACTAATTCCCCCAACCCATTAAAACTCACGCTCACCATTCCCCCACCGCTTTTGGAAGTGTGGATCGTGTCTTTATTCTTTTCTTCTAGTTGGGAAAACTCTTTTTTCATGCCGTCTAATAACCCGCTTAGCCCGCCAAATTGACTAAAATCCATCTCTAACCCTTTTCTAAAATTTCGTTTTTTTCATCCACTAGCACGATGCTCGGCTTGTGCGCATTGATTTCATCTTCATTCATGCTCGCATAAGCTAAAATGATCACCACATCGCCTATGGCCACCTTTCTAGCTGCTGCACCATTGACGCAAATTTCGCCCTTTTTTTTCCCTAAAATCACATAGGTGCTGAAGCGTTCGCCGTTATTGACATCCACGATTTCCACTTTCATGCCCTCTCTGAGCTTAGCCAACTTGGCTAAATCCTCATCTATGGTGATCGAGCCTACATAGTTGAGATTAGCGTCTGTGATAGTAGCCCTATGGATTTTACTATAAAGCATTTCAAAAGTCATTTTCTTTCACCTTTTGTGCACGCTTGATTTCTTTTAAAACCAATTGGTTTTTTTCTAGCAAGCAAGCGATCTTACAAGGTTTTTTAAACGATTGCAAGAGCAATAGATCGCTTAATTTAGTTTTGATCTCATTGTGAATGATTTTTTTAATTTCTCTCGCTCCTAAAGTCGTTTGGTAGCTTTTTTGCGCGATGAATTTCACAACTTCTTTATGGAATTTTAAGGTTATATCCTGCTCTAGCGCTAGGGCTTTTAATTTGTCTAATTCCACAGAAACAATGCGTTCAAAATCCTCCAAACTGAGCGCGTTAAACGGCACGATCGCATCAATCCTGGATCGTAATTCAGGGGTCAAAAGCTCTTTAACGGCTTTATCATACTTGGTGTTTTTAGCGCTAAAAAACCCCAGCGTGTCCTTATCCTTACTCCCCACATTTGAAGTCATAATCAGTATCACATGCTTAAAACTCGCCTGATTGCCTAAATTATCGCTCAAAGTGGCGTTATCCATCACTTGCAACAACAAATCATACACATTAGGGTGGGCCTTTTCTATCTCATCTAAAAGCAGCAAACAATGCGGGTGCTTTTTAATCGCATTCACCAATAACCCCCCTTGCTCAAACCCCACATAACCGCTAGGGCTACCGATGAGCTTTGCCACGCTATGGGCCTCTTTGTATTCGCTCATGTCAAAGCGTTCAAAATGCAAATTCAAATTCAAGGCCAATTCTTTAGCCAACTCCGTTTTCCCCACCCCACTAGGCCCCACGAATAAAAAGCTCCCCACAGGCTTATTTTTAGAAGAAAGCCCGCAATACTGGATTTTAATCGCATTGCTAACAAGACTGATCGCTTCGGTTTGGGCAAAAATCTTATTTTTAAGCGATTTTTCCAAGTTCCTTAAAAGGGCTTTTTTATCGCTGCTCAAACGCATTTTAGGGATTTTAAGCTTGAGAGCGAGCGTTTCTTTCACGTCATCAACGCTGATTTTTTTGCCCTTTTTAGGGTTGATTTTTTTCCTCGATCCCACCTCATCTAATAATTCAATCGCTTTATCCGGCAAGAATTTATCATGCATGTAATCACTCGTTAAATCCACGCATGCCTTAAACACGCTCTCATCATAACGCACCTGGTGGTGTTCTTCATAAAGGGGAGCGATCTTTTTTAAAATCAAGTAACACGCCTCTTTAGAAGGCTCTTCAACTTTTATGACTGAAAAGCGCCTGTTAAAAGCCTTGTCTTTTTCAAACACGCTACGGTATTCTTCAAAAGTGGTCGCTCCTAAACATTTCAAGCCCCCATCCGTTAAAACCGGTTTTAATATGTTCGCCGCATCCAAGCTCCCAGCGTTACTGCTCCCTGCACCTAAAAGGGTGTGGATTTCATCAATGAATAAAATGATACGGCCGTTTTGTTGGATTTCTTTGAGCGTTTTTTTCAAGCGTTTTTCAAAATCCCCTCTGTATTTTGCCCCAGCCACCATTAAGGCTAAATCCAAAGAATAGACTTCATATTCTTGCAAAAACTCCGGCACTTCTTTTTGAGCGATTTTTAAAGCCAAAGCTTCAGCGATGGAGGTTTTCCCTACGCCCGCTTCGCCAATTAAAAGCGGGTTATTCTTTTTTCTGCGCCCTAAAATTTCTATCACTCTTAAAATCTCTTCTTCTCTGCCAATAACTGGATCTAAAGCGTTATCTTGGGCTAAAGCGCTCAAATTTTTAGCGTATTTTTTTAGAGGAGTGTTTTTGGGTGCTTCTTCATTATCATTAATGTCATTAGGAATACCATGGTTATCCAAATCCAATAAAGCAGGATTAGAATACAAACGAGCGATGCCAAAACTATCCATGAGTTTTGAAGCGTAACAATCGGGGTGATCCAGCATTAAAATAAGCAATTCTTCCACGCCCACGCTCTCAAAACAGCTCGCATACATTCTTTTAAGCATTCTTAATAGCACAAAACTCCTAGCAGGCATTTTGGCTGGATCGCTCTTTAAAGGCACATATTGCAACAAATAGTCTTTAAGGATTTGTTTTAATTTATCATAGTCATCTCTTTCTAAAGCACCAATAATCTTTTCCCCGCTCTCATGCTCTAAAATGACCAATAGCACATGCTCTGTGGTGCAAAGGGCGTGGTTAAGATCCAAGGCTAAATTTAAAGCTTGGTTTAGAACTTCATTGAGATCTTGATTGAATTTAGCCATTATTTTATCTCTTCTACCAATAATTTTAAGGGGAGATCTAGATCTCTGGCCTTATCTCTAACCCATGCTGCCCTATGCCTGGCAATATCATAAGGATAGACGCCACAAACCCCACAGCCATCACGATGGATGCTTGATGTGAGGGCTTTGGCCTCTTCTAAAGACTTGTCAAAAAAATCCCTCAAAGCAGAGATGACAAATTCCGCTGTCGTAATGGGGTCATCAACCATGATCACTTGCGCCATGGTGGGGGTGGGTATGTTATACATTTTCATGTTCATGCCGCTTATCCATGCTACTTGGCGATCACAACAGGGATACTGGATTGTTCAACCAAGCTATTTTGGTGCGAAATGAACAAACGATACAACAAATTGGATTCGCTCGCCCCGATCAATAACAAATCATAATCCTTAGCCATATCCAAGACCACATCAATCAAATCGCCGCTTTTTAGAACGCTCTCGCACTCTATATTTTCTTTTTTGAAAGCGTCTTCAAATTGCTTTAACAAAGCCTTAGCTTTTTCTTCTTCTAAGGCTTCTGTCTGGCCATAATCCATCATCCCGCTTTCGCTATAAATAAACACTTCCATGCTCACATGCAATAGAGTGAAACGGACCTCTTTAAGCGAATGGGCTAATTTGACAGCGAATTTAATAGCGTTATAGCATTCTTGCGTGTCGCTAATCCCAAATAAAATATTCATAAGAACCAACCTTAAATGAAGTTTTGGTATTATACCAAATAAACCCTAATGACCCGCTGAAAGCTCAAAGATAAAGCGCTACAATCTCGCTTAGAAAAAGGACATAAAATGCTATTGAATTACGACTTTTTAGAATTTGTTGATGAGCCACACAATAGAAGCAATTCATTGACAGCATCTATTGATAAAGCGTTAGCGGACAGGAAGTTAGCTAGACAAAATAAACCTAGAGTTAGGGTGCTTGGTAAGGCGATGCCCTTAAGCAAGTTTTTAGATGCTGTTGGCGATGAAATTTCACGACTTAAATATGATATGAGCCACAAGACTATTAAAGGCTCTACAATTGAGAGTTCTAATCTTATCAGCATTTATAAAAAGATTGCGAGCGGACTACCTTTTGGGACTATTTCAGCGTTTAGACCTTTTAAAGACGCTTTTCTTAAAGATTTCACTCAAGGGGAACAAGACGCTCTAATCTATGCTTATAAGAGCGGAGCAGACCCTAAAAATGCGGACATAATAGCCAAATATTGGTTAAGTAACTCTGTGGATTTAGACCCATACGACCCTATTAAAGTTGTAGATTTCTTTCACCCACAACCTGAAAATGGTAAAGAGACTACAAAATTTAAAAATTACAAAGATATGATTGAGAACATTTATGCGACACTCTATAACAAATTAGGCAATTTTTATGCAGACAAATTCTTTAAGAAAGGCGCCACAATGAGAGACCTTATGTCTAGTGATAAATTTGTTGAGAGGTATCGCTACACTAGAAAAGAAAATATGGCAAGGACACAACAGCTAAAAGACATAATGAATATTGATAGAGACTTCATTGGTTACATTGAAGTGTTAGGGTATTGGAAAGACAACCCTAAAGACAATATTTTACCAGACAAAGAGGTTAGCTTTTTCGTATTCCAAAACGAACCTAGTAGCACATTTGATTTGAAAAACCACTTATTGATATGGGGAAAACAATTCAGACAAGCAGCGATTTGCTATGGCGGACAATTGATGGCTAATAAGAATAAGACTTATAGGATAGATTTGATAAGCACTAGCCCTAATAGTTTTGGTGAGGTATGGGCTAAATTCACAGGGATTAAATTTTCAGTTCCTAGCGACTTACCACAAGCTCTTACACGCATAAATGACAGCGTTTATACTTTTCTCTCTAGGAATAAAGAGGGTATCGGTCTTAATAAACTCGCTATGAATAAAGTCGTTAAGACAGAATTAAAAGCGACTTGTATGCCCTATGATTACTCTAAATTAGGTGTAAGGACTATTGGTGAGGACATTAGAAGCGAGATTAAAGCATTACAGAAAATCACTCGTGGGTATGGACACCCTAAAGAGTTCTTTTTGGACGCAATGATAGAAAGACAAGAACAAGCGATTAAACGCATAGAAGCACGAAAATGTGCGGTAAGCGATGACTTCAAACAAGGTATGAAACGAAACATTCAAGTCAATAACCTTGTTAAGGCTTTAAGACAAGGCAAAGAAGTGAGTAGGACATTGATTGCTAAAGTGCTTGCTAACACCATAGACACCGATGCAGGGTATTGCTTTATCTCGCCGACAGATTTAGCGACACAACTTGGTAACATCAGCCCTAGACTATCCAAGAGTATCGTAACCGCCATAGAGCAAGCAGAGGGCGTTAGACTTAATTATGCGTTAATTGACAAAATCACCTACAACTCACTCCACAATATCTTAAGTTTCATTTTTGATATTGATAACCCTTTAAGCGACCAAGTGTTTGAGAGACTAGTCATTGAAGTCCCAAGAGAAGCACTAAAGAATGTGAAGCTACCACAAATCAAAAATGTATTGACTTCTCAAATCTTTGATGGGGCTTATCAGTTTAGAGGCAATGACTATCAATTTAAAGGTTAAACCATGCTTTTTATCAGCGCGACTAACACCAATGCCGGAAAAACCACATGCGCTAGGCTATTAGCCCAGTATTGCAACGCTTGTGGCGTTAAAACGATTCTATTAAAGCCCATTGAAACAGGCGCTAATGATGCAACCAACCACTTTAGCGACGCGCATCTATTCTTGCAAGATAACCGCCTTTTGGATCGCTCTTTAACCTTAAAAGACGTTTCATTCTACCGCTACGCTAAAGCTTCAGCCCCCCTCATCGCCCAACAAGAAGAAGATCCAAACGCCCCCATTGATACGGACAATTTAACCCAACGCCTTCACAATTTCACCAAAACTTACGATTTAGTCATCGTTGAAGGGGCTGGGGGGCTATGCGTGCCTATCACTTTAGAAGAAAACATGTTGGATTTTGCCCTAAAATTAAAAGCCAAAATGCTTTTGATTAGCCATGACAATTTGGGCTTGATTAATGATTGTTTGCTGAATGATTTTTTATTGAAATCCCACCAACTAGACTATAAAATCGCTATCAATTTGAGGGAAAATAACACCGCTTTTTACAGCGTGAGCTTGCCCTATATTGAGCTTTTTAATACACGCTCCAATAACCCCATTGTGATTTTCCAACAAAGCCTAAAAGAATTAATGAGCTTTGCCCTTAAATAAAGCGCAAACAGAACGCACGCTGATAAAAAAGCCCACTAGTAGCAAGGCGTATAAAATCCAGCTAAAAACGGGTTTTGACATCTCAGTACTCTCTTTTAAGGGCTTTAAAAAAATCACATTAGGGAACATGTTAAACAAATTGATCCGCCAGCCATAGTATTGCACTTCCACTTGCTGATTGACTAAACTTTGAGCGAGGGCTGAAATATCAGCCGAATTAAACTTAAAATAAAAAGGAAAGCTAAAGCGCGTGTCTTCGTTGCGATAGACGGTTACGCTTTTTTGATCTTTAGGGTCGTAAGTTTGCACAAAATAGACATCTCTAGCAAGGGTTTTTACTTCCTTATTATTGGGCGTGTTTTCATTTTCATTCATTCTTTTGACTTCCACCCCACTAATAACAGCCGCGCTATAATGGGGCATGCAATAGCTCACTATAAGCATGAGCGCTAAAAAGATCGCCGTTAAAATGAACAAAACCACATTACGCACAAATTTTATCAACTTCATTCCTTATGATAGTATTAGCCTTTTTTCGCATTCAAACACCAGAGTTTAAAAAACGCTCTTTCACATGTTTTCAATCATCACGCTAGCGAATTCAGAGCATTTCACTTCTTTAGCCCCATCCATTAAACGAGCGAAATCGTAAGTTACTTTCTTGCTTTTAATCGCTTTTTCCATAGCAGAAACGATCAAATCAGCCGCTTCCACCCAGCCCATATGCCTTAACATCATTTCCGCGCTCAAAATAATAGACCCCGGATTGACTTTATCCAGCCCAGCGTATTTAGGAGCGGTGCCATGGGTGGCTTCAAACATGCCCACTGTGTCGTTAAGATTAGCCCCAGGAGCGATACCAATGCCCCCCACCATCGCCGCTAACGCATCAGAGATATAATCTCCGTTCAAATTCATGGTCGCAATGACGCTGTATTCGCTAGGGCGCAATAAGATTTGTTGCAAAAACGCGTCAGCGATCATGTCTTTAATGATGATTTCTTTACCGGTTTTAGGGTTTTTCAAAGAACACCATGGGCCTTTATCAATGACTTGAGCGTTAAATTCTTTTTGAGCGAGTGCATAGCCCCACTTCATGAACGCCCCTTCGGTATATTTCATGATATTGCCTTTATGCACAAAAGTTACGCTTGGCTTGTCGTTATCAATAGCGTATTCAATCGCTTTTCTCACCAACCTCTCTGTGCCTTCTTTACTAATGGGTTTTACCCCTATGCCGCTGCTTTCAGGGAAGCGGATTTTTTTAACCTTTAGTTCATTTTGTAAAAAATGGATGAGTTTTTTCGCTTCCGCGCTACCTTCTTGCCATTCAATGCCCGCATAAATGTCTTCAGAATTTTCTCTAAAAATCACCATATCCACTTTTTGTGGTTCTTTAACCGGACTCGGACTCCCATACCACCGAACCGGTCTCAAGCACACATACAGATCCATTTTTTGGCGTAACGCCACATTCAAAGATCTAAACCCCTCACCAATAGGCGTGGTCAAAGGCCCTTTAATAGAGACTTTATAATGATTAATCGCTTCAATAGTGTCCGGTAAGAGCCATTGCTCTTCGGGGCTTAATTCCTTATGATCTTTGAATTTTTGATAGCATTTTTCGCCCACAAACACCTCATACCATGCGATTTTTTTCTCGCCCTTATACGCTTTTTGAACCGCACTATCCACGACTTTAATCATCGCAGGGGTAATATCCGATCCAATGCCATCGCCCTCAATGAAAGGGATAATGGGGTGGTTTGGCACATGCAATTTGTTGTCTTTAATCGTAATTTCTTCGCCCTCTTTAGGCTTTTGTAAAATTTTAGGGTTGTAAGCCATCTCTTATCCTTTTTATAAAATTTAAGTAACTATACTAGCGCAAAAATACTATATAACCCCTAAAAATCTTTTTTTGAATGCGTGTTTAAAAGTAGCGGTTAGGAATAACTTGAAAAAACGCAATGTTTTTAAAAGAAATCATTTAATTTTTTGGCTTATAATGGAGTGCTATCATTCTAAAAACCTAAGGAAGTCAAATGTCTGTTACTTTAATCAATAATGAAAATAATGAACGCTATGAATTTGAAACGATTGAATGCACTCGTGGGCCTAAAGCGGTGGATTTTTCCAAGCTTTTTGAAACGACCGGGTTTTTTTCTTACGATCCAGGGTATTCTTCTACCGCTGGGTGCCAATCTAAGATCAGCTATATCAACGGCAAAAAAGGCGAATTGTATTACAGAGGGCATAGAATAGAAGATTTAGTCGCCAAATACAAATATGTAGATGTGTGCAGGCTATTACTCACAGGGGAATTACCCAAAAATCAAGATGAAAGCTTGGAATTTGAGTTAGAACTACGCCACAGAAGCTTTGTGCATGAGAGCTTACTCAACATGTTTTCAGCTTTCCCTAGTAACGCCCACCCTATGGCGAAACTCTCTAGCGGTGTGTCTATTTTATCCACCCTTTATTCCACGCACCAAAACATGCACACTGAAGAAGATTACCAAACGATGGCCAGAAGGATTGTCGCTAAAATCCCCACGCTTGCGGCTATTTGCTATCGTAATGAAGTGGGAGCGCCTATCATTTATCCGGACATCGCACGCTCTTATGTGGAAAATATCCTTTTCATGCTGAGAGGGTATCCTTATAGCCGCTTAAAACACACCACTCAAGGCGAAGTAGAAATCACACCCCTAGAAGTGGAAGCCTTTGATAAAATCCTAACCTTGCACGCTGACCATGGGCAAAACGCCTCTTCTACCACGGTAAGGAATGTCGCTAGCACCGGCGTGCATCCTTATGCCGCCATTAGCGCAGGTATTAGCGCTTTATGGGGGCATTTGCATGGCGGAGCGAATGAAAAAGTGCTTATCCAATTAGAAGAAATCGGCGATGTGAAAAATGTGGATAAATACATCGCGCGCGTGAAAGACAAAAACGACAATTTCAAACTCATGGGCTTTGGGCATAGGGTGTATAAAAGCTACGATCCGCGCGCTAAAATCTTAAAAGGCTTGAAAGACGAACTGCATCAAAAAGGCGTTAAAATGGACGAGAGGTTGAGCGAAATCGCTGCGAAAGTGGAAGAAATTGCGCTAAAAGACGAGTATTTCATTGAAAGGAATCTCTACCCTAATGTGGATTTTTACTCTGGCACCATTTTAAGGGCTTTAAAAATCCCGGTGCGTTTTTTCACGCCGGTGTTTGTCATTGGCAGAACCGTGGGCTGGTGCGCTCAACTATTAGAGCATGTCAAAAGCCCGCAAGCTAGGATCACGCGCCCAAGACAAGTCTATGTAGGGGATTAATATTAGGCTAGGCTTTGTTTTAACAGAGCGTTAGTGATAGTTTTAAAAAACGCTCAAAGCCTTTTTAAAAGAGTGAGGATCTCGCACCAAGCGAGCGATATTTTTTCAATAACCGCATGCAAACGCCCCAAAACTCAAGGATAACCCCGCTTTTACAAGCAAACCCCTAAGTTTTTTAGGCTTAGGGAACGCTCTTAGAAATTAGCGTTTCATTGAAACCACCGCTTTTTTAAAAAACCTTTGAGTTTTTGAGGGGAATGATTGCAAAATCTTTCTATCTCCTTAAGAAAATCCTTTTTACAACAAAATTTACAACAAATCTAAAGAAAAAATCTTTTTTATAACAAACCAAACAACCAAAGTTAAAAAAACCCCCTTTTTTATAGTTACCCCCTATTCAAACAACCTCATTTCTTTTAAAATGACCTTTATTGGTTTAATATTTGTTTAGAAACGCTACAAAAACCTTTTTTTTTTGAATTTGAAAGGGCAAAAACGCCTCATTAATATCAAAATCCCATTAATTTATACTATATTAACGAAAGCTTGCGGTATAGTCTTACTTAAAGACACACTTCTGCAAGATTTACTAACAATTTCAATCTTATTTTAATAAAGTAAAGGAGAAAACATGAAGAAAAAATTTCTGTCATTAACCTTAGGTTCGCTTTTAGTTTCCACTTTAAGTGCTGAAGACAACGGCTTTTTTGTAAGCGCGGGCTATCAAATCGGCGAATCCGCTCAAATGGTGAAAAACACCAAAGGCATTCAAGATCTCTCAGACAGCTATGAGAGATTGAACAATCTTTTAACGAATTATAGTGTTTTAAACACTCTCATCAGGCAGTCCGCCGACCCGAACGCTATCAACAACGCAAGGGGCAATTTGAACGCGAGTGCGAAGAATTTAATCAATGACAAAAAGAATTCCCCAGCGTATCAAGCCGTGCTTTTAGCGCTGAATGCAGCAGCGGGGTTGTGGCAAGTCATGAGCTATGCGATCAGCCCTTGTGGTCCTGGCAAAGACAGCAGTAAAAATGGGGGCGTTCAAACTTTCCACAACACGCCATCAAATCAATGGGGAGGCACTACCATTACTTGTGGCACTACTAATTATGAACCAGGACCATACAGCATTTTATCCACTGAAAATTACGCGAAAATCAATAAAGCTTATCAAATCATCCAAAAGGCTTTTGGAGCAAGCGGGCAAGATATTCCTGCCTTAAGCGACACCAACACAGAACTCAAATTCACAATCAATAAAAGTAATGGAAACACGAATAATGGAGAAGAAATTGTTACAAAAAATAACGCTCAAGTTCTTTTAGAACAGGCTAGCACCATTATAACTACCCTTAATAGTGCATGCCCATGGATCAATAATGGTGGTGCAGGTGGTGCGAGTAGTGGTAGTTTATGGGAAGGAATATATTTGAAAGGCGATGGGAGCGCGTGCGGGATTTTTAAAAATGAAATCAGCGCGATTCAAGACATGATCAAAAACGCTGCAATAGCCGTAGAGCAATCCAAGATCGTTGCTACCAACGCGCAAAACCAGCACAACCTAGACACTGGGAAAGCATTCAACCCCTATAAAGACGCCAACTTCGCCCAAAGCATGTTCGCTAACGCTAGAGCGCAAGCGGAGATTTTAAACCGCGCTCAAGCAGTGGTGAAGGACTTTGAAAGAATCCCTGCAGAGTTCGTGAAAGACTCTTTAGGAGTATGCCATGAAAAGGGTAGCGACGGCAATCTCCGTGGCACGCCATCTGGCACGGTTACTTCTAACACTTGGGGAGCCGGTTGCGCGTATGTGGGAGAGACCTTAACGAGTCTAAAAGACAGCATCGCTCATTTTGGCACTCAAGCCGAGCAAATCCATAACGCGCACAACCTCGCCTACACTTTAGCGAATTTCAGCGGCCAATACAAAAAGCTAGGCGAACACTATGACAGCATCACAGCAGCGCTCTCTAACTTGCCTGACGCTCAGTCTTTACAAAATGTGGTGAGCAAAAAGACTAACCCTAATAGCCCGCAAGGCATACAGGATAACTACTATATTGACTCCAATATCCATTCTCAAGTGCAATCTAGGAGTCAAGAACTCGGCAGTAACCCTTTCAGGCGCGCCGGTTTAATCGCCGCTTCTACCACCAATAACGGCGCGATGAACGGGATCGGCTTTCAAGTGGGCTATAAGCAATTCTTTGGGGAAAAGAAATGGTGGGGCGCGAGATACTACGGCTTTGTGGATTACAACCACACCTATAACAAATCCCAATTTTTCAACGCCTCTTCTGATGTTTGGACTTATGGCGTGGGGAGCGATTTGTTAGTGAATTTCATCAACGATAAAGCCACCAAACACAACAAGATTTCTTTTGGCGCGTTTGGCGGTATCGCCTTAGCCGGGATTTCATGGCTTAATTCTCAATATGTGAATTTAGCGAATGTGAATAACTACTACAAAGCTAAAATCAACACCTCTAACTTCCAATTCTTATTCAATTTGGGCTTAAGGACCAATCTCGCCAGGAATAAGAGAAGAGGCGCTGATCATAGCGCACAACATGGCATGGAATTAGGCGTGAAGATCCCCACGATCAACACGAATTACTATTCTTTGCTAGGCACTACCTTGCAATACAGAAGGCTTTATAGCGTGTATCTCAACTATGTGTTTGCTTACTAAAGCATTAAACTCCCTTTTTTAAGGGGGTTTTTTTGAACCCTTTGTTTTGGGGGATTTCTTTTAAACTCCCTTTTTTTGAACCCTTTCTTTTTTTTAAATTCTCTTTTTGGGGGGTTAATCTTTTTTCACTGATTTTTTCACTGACTCCTCACTCGCTTTTTAATCTTTTCATAAAGTTTTTATTTTTCTAAACTTTTTTAATTTTTTCCATCAAATAAAGTTTTTTAACTTCAAGCGTTAATCATAAAAAATACTCAAAGGCGTTTTTTACAATCTAAATAAAAATTAGCGTTATTCAAGCGATCATTTTAAACCACCCAAGCAAGAAACCCCAAACGTCTTTAGCGTTCGCACGCTTCCACTAACCAAAAAACGCCCCAAAGTCAAGGACAAACCCGATCAAAAAGGAAACCCCTAAGCTTTTAAACTCAGGGGAACTTTGGCTAATAAAATTACTTTTCTATAGAAAAGACCACTTTAAACCCCTTAAAAGAGATTTTAATGTATAATACTAACCAAGAGTTTTTATCATGTTTTCTTTTCATGATAAACCCTTTTAAGAACAGATTTGCCCCATATCCTAACTATGGGGCGTGATGAAATCCTACAACAAACACACTTTAAAGCTCTTAAATGCAACCACCCTAAAAAACGCACTTTCCACTTTAAAATAAACCATAAAATCCCCATACCTACGATATAATCCTAGGATCGATTGATTTTAAGGGGCGTGTTTGGCATCATTATTCCATCTGAAGTTTTTTAAACCCCTGAGTTGTCTGCAAGCCGGTTTGCTTTATAGCCTTATTTTTGGCGTTTTATACCATTTCCCTTTGTTCGCTTATGTTTATAAAGAAAGCAACCAAGTTAGTTTTATAGCCATGATGGTTGTGGTGCTTTTTTGCGTTAATGGCACTCTTTTTTTGGGATTAGGCCTGATCTCTGCTTCTTTGATGCGCTTAAGCGCGGTTGTTTTTAGTTGGCTCAATTCTGTCGCTTTCTATTTCATTAGCGCTTATAAGGTGTTTTTAAATAAGAGCATGATGGGTAATGTCTTAAACACCAATACGCATGAAGTTTTAGGCTTTTTGAGCGTTAAATTATTCATTTTTATCGTTGTTTTTGGGGTGTTGCCTGGCTATATTATCTATAAAATCCCCATCAAAAATTCTTCTAAAAAAGTGCCCTTTTTAGCGATCTTGGCGTTAGTGTTTATTTTTATCGCTAGCGCTTTAGCTAACGCTAAAAATTGGCTGTGGTTTGACAAGCATGCGAAATTCATAGGGGGCTTAATTTTGCCCTTCGCTTATAGCGTGAACGCCTTTAGAGTGAGCGCTCTTAAATTTTTCGCCCCCACTATCAAGCCGCTCCCTCTTTTTTCGCCCAACCATTCTCATTCGTTTGTGGTGCTAGTCATTGGCGAAAGCGCTAGGAAGCATAATTACGCCCTTTATGGCTATCAAAAACCCACCACCCCAAGACTAAGCAAACGCTTAGAAAATCACGAACTCACTCTTTTTAACGCCACTTCTTGCGCCACTTACACGACAGCGAGTTTGGAATGCATTTTAGATTCTTCTTTTAAAAACAACGCCTATGAAAATTTGCCAACTTACTTGACTAAAGCCGGTATCAAAGTCTTTTGGTATAGCGCGAATGACGGCGAAAAGAATGTTAAGGTTACAAGCTATCTTAAAAACTATGAATTGATTCAAAAATGCCCCAATTGCGAAGCGATCGCTCCTTATGATGAATCCTTACTCTATAATTTGCCTGACCTTTTAAAAGAACACTCTAACGAAAATGTCTTGCTCATCTTACACCTTGCCGGCTCGCATGGCCCAAACTACGACAATAAAGTGCCTTTAAATTTTAGGGTGTTTAAGCCCTATTGCTCAAGCGCTGATTTATCTTCTTGCTCCAAAGAAAGCCTGATTAACGCCTATGACAACACCATTTTTTACAACGACTATCTGTTAGACAAAATTATTAGCATGCTTGAAAAAGCCAAGCAGCCCGCTTTAATGATTTATTTAAGCGATCATGGCGAAAGTTTGGGCGAAGAAGCGTTCTATTTGCATGGCATTCCTAAAAGCATCGCCCCCAAAGAGCAATACGAGATCCCCTTTATCGTTTATGCCAATGATCTTTTTAAAGAGAAGCATTCCATCATTCAAACCCAAACCCCCATTAATCAAAATGTGATTTTCCATAGCGTTTTAGGGGTGTTTTTGGATTTTAAAAACCCAAGCGTTGTTTATCGCCCTTCTTTAGATCTGCTCAAACACAAAAAAGAGTAAAATAACACTCATGAAAAAATTCTTATTTAAACAAAAATTTTGTGAAAGTCTGCCTAAAAGCTTTTCTAAAACTTTATTAGCGCTCAGTTTGAGTTTGATTTTATTGGGTGTTTTTGTGCCTTTCCCAAAAGTCCCTAAACAGCATAGCGTGCCTTTAGTGTTTCATTTCACTGAGCATTACGCGCGCTTTATCCCTACGATTTTATCTGTGGCGATTCCTTTAATCCAAAGAGATGCGATAGGGTTTTTTCAAGTCGCTAACGCCTCTATCGCTACAACCCTCCTCACGCACACCACCAAAAGAGCCTTAAACCATGTAACAATCAACGATCAGCGTTTGGGCGAGCGCCCTTATGGGGGTAATTTCAACATGCCAAGCGGGCATTCGTCTATGGTGGGTTTGGCGGTGGCGTTTTTAATGCGCCGCTATTCTTTTAAAAAATACTGGTGGCTCTTACCCCTAGTCCCTTTAACCATGCTCGCTCGCATTTATTTAGACATGCACACCATTGGCGCGGTGCTAGCCGGGCTTGGCGTTGGAATGTTGTGCGTAAGCCTTTTTACAAGCCCCAAAAAGCCTTAATCAAAAGGCTTTAATTGAGATCTTAATTTCTGTTTTTATAATCTTCATAAGAAAAGTTTTTAAGGATTTTAAAACCTTGCGAGTCTATTTTAGCCAGGCTTGGGAGCGGCACGCCATTAAACGAGTTGTTTTTGACAATCGTATAATGGAGCATGTCTTGAAACACGATTTTATCGCCCCTTTTTAAAGGCGTATCAAAACTAAAGCTCCCCATAAAATCCCCCGCTAAACAAGTAGGGCCGCCTAAAAAATAAGAAAACGCCCCTTGATTTTCGCCCTTTTCAACTTCAACAAGCTCTTCATCATTTTCTACGGAGATTTTAAAGATGCTAGGGCGATAAGGCATTTCTAGGCAATCGGGCATGTGAGCGCTAAAAGAAGCGTCTAAAATCGCAATTTCTTGATCGTTTTTAACGATGTCTATCACGCTTGCGATCAAAAACCCGCATTGCCACCCTATGGCTTCCCCCGGCTCTAAGATCACTTCTATATTATGATAACGCTCTTTAAAATCCTTAATCGTTTGGATGAGCAAATTCACATCATAATCGCTCTTAGTGATATGATGCCCCCCACCAAAATTCACCCACGCCATGTTTTCTAAATAAGGCTTGAAGTGCCTTTCCACATGCTCTAAAGTCCGGCACAAAGCGTCGGCGTTTTGTTCGCAATGCGTATGGAAATGCAACCCGCTCACCCCCTCTAAGCCATGCTCTTTCACCCCCTTTTCAAATCCGCTAGGCGTAATCCCTAACCGGCTCATTTTAGAGCATGGGTTATAGATCGCTGGGGTTACTTCGCTATAGAGAGGGTTTATCCTCAAGCCCATTTTAATGGGGCTTAAGCCCAAGTTTTCTAATTGCTTGTTTTTGTCTAAAATCCTGTCTTTATAGGTAGCGTATTGGTAAAAAGAGTTGAAAATAATGCTTGTCGCTAAGGGTAAAATCGCACTCATTTCAGCCTCTTTGAAAGCCGGGCTATAAACGCAAATTTCTTTATGGCTCTCTCGCCCCCCAAACTCTTCAAAAGCGAGCTTAGTCTCATAAAGACCGCTCGCGCAACACCCGTTCAATTTTTGCCTCAAAATCCCAAACTCACGCCAAAACGCATACCCTTTTAAAGCGAGCAAGACCTTTGCCCCGCTTTGTTGGCGCACGATTTCTAAAATCTTGGCGTTTTTTTCTAAGCGTTCGCTCTCTAGCACATAGCAAGGGGTGGGGATAGCGCTGTATTTTTTCATGCTAATTCCAAAAATTGCTTAACCACCCGCTGGATGTCTTTAGGGTTAGACTTAGAGATGAAATCATCGGCCTTCAAACTCCTGGCCATGTCTTCATTAGAGCTGCCGCTCATAGAAGAATTGACCACGATAGGGATTTTTGAAGTCAAAGGATCGTTTTTAACCTGCTTGATCACTTCAAAACCGCTCGCTTCTGGCATTTCTAAATCGGTAATAATCAGGCCAATATTACTCACATCGGTTGTTGGGTTGAACAAATGCTCTAATAAGGTTTTACCATTGATAAAATCTATATGCTTGACGCCTAGCTTGTCTAAAATCATTTGCATGGTTTTTAAAACGCTTGGGGAATCATCAGCGAGCAAAACGCACTGGTTAGAATGGATTTTAGAAAGCGTCTCTAAATCGTTGTGTTTTTCATCTTCAATCCAAGGGAACACGTCTATAAGCATTTTTTCAATATCCACCACTTGCACCAAGCGCCCATCAAAATAGCGCGTGCGGCTCACGAGCTTGTTATTGCCTGCAGATCCCCCTAGCCCAGCGCTTTGCTCCATTTCAGTCCATTTCTTGCTCAAAATCCTATCCGCTTCATAGATCCTAACCCCTATGGTCCAGCGAGAAAACTCACAAATCATGACAATATCGTCTTCGCCTTTTTCTTTTTCTATCCTGTAAGGGCGTAAATCCTTGCTCTTGTTCTGGCTGTCATAATAAAACCATTTTTTCATATCAATCAAAGGAATGGTGAGCTCTCTTATAATGATCAAGCCCTCAACGAGCGAATTGTTTTCGTGGCTGATGATGGTGAGATTGCCATGGTATTTCACCACTTCACGGATCTTAAAGACATTGACCGCATACAAATCCTTGTTTTTACCCAGCCTGAAACACAATAATTGCAACTCGTTATTTTTATGCAAACTCGTAACTTGATCAATGCCCGCTAAACTATCAGCCATGACTTCCCCTTAATTTAGGTTTTCGTATCGTTTTATAATTATATCGTGTTTGTGTTTAATGCCAACGACACTTAAAAACTAAAAATTTCTTTGGGTGTTTTGGAATCATTTTAAATGACTCAAAACAAACCCGTTTTTAAAGCTGCGCACATATAAAATATTATGGCGGTTAGAGCAAAAGACTTGTGGGGCTGTTACAAACCCTGAAAGCAATTCCCTAGCGTCAATGATTTTAGGGCTTTCAAGCGATCTTTTACAAGGCTTTAATGAAAACGAAAAAGCGTCAATGGAATCGGCTCGAACTTCATAACTTTCAAAAGCTTTGTTTTTGATGCGCATGAGGTAGATTTTATGGGCAAAAATGCTCGTGTTTCTGGTGTCTGCAAAGGTGCTAACACCTGAATACAACGAAGTTACTAACCCGCCAACAAACCCCAAATAATAGTTCGCCACCGCTTGCATGCCCACTTTAAAAGTGGCCGATAAAATAGCCCTAGTGATAATGTAGGGCAATTGCTTCCTGAATTCGCTAGCGACCACCGCATCTATTGAGGCTAAAGTGTCAAAGGGCGTTACTTTTTCTCCGTCTTTGAGGGTGAAATTTTGATAAAACGCTTCCCCTTTTTCTAACTTGGGCAAGGCTATACTCACGTTATAAACCGAATCGATCATAAAAATAGGCACATCAATTTTAAATTCGCTTTTTTGCGGCTCTTTACCATCTTCAATGATGATCCAAGTGAAATGACTCCTGTTAGGGTTTTTGAAAAAAACCAAGTCTTGAGCCACGAAAGGGCTTTGACTGATCCCATAGGCTTCATTAAGATAGCCTAATCCCTTATTCTTATCCCCATTTAAAGCGTAAAACAACCCTGAAAGATACGAAACCGCCGGGTTAAGCAAGCCTTGATAAGCTTCGTATTTGTCTAAATTAGAATAGGTGTTGTTTAAAATCTCGCTCACTTCTGCCCTAGAGCGTTCCATATTAATATTGTGCTTTTTGCTAGAATCGATTTCTTTAATGGCTTTTTGCACTTCTTCATAATAAAATTCTTTAGCCCTGCGTTGGCGTTCATTCGCGCGGTTGAATTGCACCCTAGCTTTTGCGCTATCGTTTAAAAGCATGTAGTCTATCGCTTTGTAGTAATTGATTAAAACGCCCTCATAAATATTCCCCCCATAAGCGCGCACGTTATCATTAATCATGGTAGCGCCCACATAACCAGCCCCTCTTGTGAAAGCGCTTTGGGTTTTATCAAAGCGTTGCTCGGCTTGATCCAACACCCCTAAAGAAGTCTTATAATCCCTGGCGTATAAAGCGCTCAAGCCGTTTTGCAAGTCCCATAAAAGAGCGTTCTTTTTTTTCTTAGTGAATTGTTTGGAATATTCATAAGCTTTTTTAGGGCTTTCTTCATAATAGAGCGTGTTAAAATGTTCTAAGTCCATACGATAGCCTATGCAACCTGTTAATGATATTCCTAAAATTACCGACATCAACAGAACGAATATTTTCAATCTAACCCTTTTAATTTTTTTGCTTGTTTGCTTGACTAATTTGAGCGTATCATAACATTTTTAATGAAAACATAAGCTTTTTATGGTTAAAATGATCCCTAAGCTCTTATTTAGACCTATGCAATAGGACTTTAGGGTAACGCTTCAGGGTAGGAATACAGCAGAGTCCCTTAATTTCTTGTGTGCCTTAGCCATCTGAATAGGAGTGTTTCAAAATGATATTGACTTTTTTAAACTAACTCTTCAAAAGTTTCTCACGCCACTCTGTAGGGTAGTCTTTTTGTAACGCTTTCACTTTATTGACATGACTAGAATCTGAATTAAAGATTTTCAAATAACGCCCCAAACCCTCCAAACTCACATCAATCATGTTAGAATTCCCGTTACCCAGATTTTTGACTAAAACCTGCCTGGCATACAAAGGGGTGTTTTCTAAAAATGAAATTTCAGTTTCGCTCAAAGGCACATTGAAGTTGTGTTTCAACTCCCTAGCGTTTTTTTGCGGATACAAAATAAGAGTCCCCATGTTGCTTAAAAAACTATGGGCGTTTTTGACCCCGCTGAGTTGGTAAATGTCTTGCAAAGCCAACACCACCACGCCATTAGCTTTCCTGGCTTGCGTGATTAAAGCGTTGATTTTAGTGTTCAACAAATCGTTTTCCACATAGGATTTAAATTCGTCTAAAAAAACCAAAAACCCGCTGTCGTTTTTCCTGGACTCTTCTAAGATCTTATAAAACAAATAATAGGCTAAAAGCCCTAAGTCTTTAGGGTTTTGGGTGATCGCATCTAAGTTGATTACATTTAAAAAAGCGTTGGAGTTGAACGCGTCATTCAAAGCGTTAAAAAGGGGGTTATTCAAATACGGCTCCAAGCTCAAGCTTAGTTGGTTAGATGAGGTTCTTTTAAGCGTTTCTTTAAAGTCTAGCAAACTAAAGGCTTTAGGGTATAAGGTCTCATAAAGGCTCTTAATCGCACTAGAAATCGCATTCATGTCTTCTAAGGCTTCTTTATCCCTTGAAGGGGCGAGATCAAACATGCTCAAAAAAAAGGATTGCAAAAATTCTAGATTCTGTAAATTAGGCTCTAAACAAAAGGGGTTAATACTAAAAGATTGGCCGTCATGGTAATGCCCTTTAAAAAATTCGGTGAAAGAATACAGCCCTTGCATCCTATCAAAGGCTAAAAGGCGCATGTTTTGGTATTTCAAAGCGCTCATCATTAAATAGCTAATCAGCGTGCTTTTACCGCTTCCGGTTGCCCCTATAACTAAAGTATGCCCATTCACTCTGGCGATTTCTTTAGCGTTATTGTGGCTCACTTCTTGGTTGTGGAAATTGAATAAAAAAGGGGAATAATCCAAATTTTTAAACACGCTCAAAGGGCTATTCCCCCATGAATTAGCTTTAAAGCCTAAATTTTGCCTTTCAAACACCACCAAACACGCTAGGGCTTTAGAGGTCAAAAAACGCAAGCGATGGTTTAAATGGATGCGTTCAGGGAAAAAGGAAAAATACCCCCCTTTCAAGCCAAAAGTTTCTATAACGCCCACTAAGTTTTCTTTAAATAAAAGCCCTAAAACTAAGCTAGTTTGAGCGTCTAAATCCTCTAAACTAGGGGCTTTGATAAGAACGTTTAGGGCGAATTTTTGCATGGATAGGCGTTTGGTTTTGACTAGTTCTTGGTATTCTAGCAGCTCGTTTTTAACGAGATTGGACATGCTAAACTTGGCTCTCTCTTTTAAAAAACTCAACGTTTTATGCACGCTCATAGGCTCTATGGAAAAGATAATATCTAGTGGCGTTTCTTGGTATAAAAGCGCTCCGATCGCTATAGAAGTGATGCACTCGCTCTCATAAGCTTTAATACCAATCAAGCGGTTATAGGTTTTTTGATTAAAGCTTTCTTGAATGAAATAATCTTTTTCAAAAGTGATGGAACTAGCGATATAGCTATCGCTCAAATACCCTCCTACTAGAGGCTTTAAAGGGAGTTCAAACCCATTAATGTATTCTGCGTAAAAATTCAAAACCTCTTTAGAGTTTAAGAGTTTGGGGGCATAGTTTTTGAGCTGGATTTCTAAACTTTTTAAAGTTTCTTGCAAAAAATGCGCTTTATAAGAGAGAATATCCTTAAAATTTTCCCTATTGGCATGCATGAGAGATTTTTTCTTATGTTCCAAAACACCTTGTAAAGAGTGAGTGCTTTCTAAAACTAAAAAATACTGATTTTCATACACTTCTTTGTTTTCAAATTGATTCAAAATCGCTTGCAAGTATTGAGAGTCAGCTTGAATGTTTTGTTGGTGATCAATTTTACGCCTTTTAACCACGAGGCGCGCCACGACTTTTTCTAAAGAATCCAACGCCATCTGGCGCTCGGTGAAGAGATCTTGCAATTGCTCTGTGCTTAAATGGGTGTAACTCACCCCTTCTAAACGGAGGATGCCCACTAAGTTTTCGTTTTTAGTGAGTAAAAAATGCTCATCATACAAGCCTAAAATGTTGTTTTCTTCGCTCATAGAATAGCTTTTAGGCAAAACCCCTAAAAAATAGTTTGAAACTTTTTGTTTGATAGCGCCTAAAAGCTTTTCTAACATCCTACGCTCTATAACATTTGGTTTTAGTCTTTATTTTGCTTTTAGCCACAATAATATCTGCAATATCTTCATCAAAAAATTCCAGCACGCTAAAGAGCGCTAAAAACCCTAAATACAATAAAAAAGCGCTCAACAAATCAATCCAAGGGAGCAAGATAAAAGGCGCAAAAACAGAAATCAAATAAGATTTAGCGTTCAGCCATAAAAATTTTTCTTTAACCGAAATTTCACGCAAATTCTTCACGCTCGCTGAGAGGATAATCATTAAAAAATTCCCATAAACCAATTCGCCAAACTCGGGGCTTTAAAGAATAAAAAAATCCCAAACACCACGCCAAGGATCGTGAATAAAATCTCTTTCCACCGGTCTAAATTCCTCCACACATAAATAGCGATCCCTATGAAAATCACCATTAAAATCCCCTTAGCGATGGGGCTTTTGAGCTGGGCTTCTAGAGCGTTAAAAAACCCTTCTAATCCTTCAGCGAACAAACTTGAAACGCACATGCCTACTAAAAAAATGATTTTTAAAAAATGAGCGGACATCACAACCCTTTTGTTTAATTTTAATTAACTTTCTAAGGTTCAATTATCTCAAAAAAACCATTAAAATCCTCTAAAAGGGGGTCAAAAGGGGTGGTTTTATCTTTAAAAGGGGTAAAAAAGCAAAGCCAAAGAGTGTAAAAGCCTTACTATTCTACGATTTGATAGACATAAGAAAGATTAGCGTGTTCTTTGGTTTGTAGGGCGTCCTCTTCTAAGAGGTTTTGAATCTTTTCAAAACTATATTGTAAATGGTTGTAAGCGATAATCACCACCTCATCGCCTTTTTGCAAAAAATGCTCTTGTGCAAAAGGCATATAAGGGGTAGCCCCAATCGCAAAAATCATTTTAGTGGGGAAATTATGGCGCTCTAAAAAAGGCCTTAGAGCCTCTAAAGAATCGCCATCTTGTTGGTGGTTTAATTGGTCTTTAATCCAATCTAAAAGCTTTTGATAAAAAAACTCGTATTTGAGCAATTTGCTGTTTTCCCCATAAATGTGCCAAACATTATTGTATTTCAAAAAAGACGCGATAGAGAAATTGTTGCACACCCCCCCATAAACAAACCTATCAATAGGCAATTTCTGCCCTATGCCTTTAGAAGCTGGTGAAAAATTCTTTTTTTGGGAGAGCTTTGCGGCGTCTAAATTGCGCACAGAAGCGTCATTAAACGCCATGAAAAAATTAGGTACAAGCTTGGTTACCAAATGTTTTTCATCATATTTAACATCGCATTCTAAAGCGATTTCTGGCTCTGCTTGCACCCTTAAATTCAAATCATTAGGCAAAATAATCTTATGGTTATCAATGCAACAACGCCCCAAATAACAATTTTCATACGGGATATAAAAAGGGAATAACCCCTTAGGGGCGTCCTTTTCTTCGCTTTTCATGTTAATAAAACTATGACTCTCTCCTGCTTGCTCCAAATGCCCTGCAAAATTCCCCACCACACCAAAACCTAAAAACTCTTGCATACAGACCTCCTAAAAAACAGCTTAACGCTGGCTAGAGCTTTTTTCATTATAGCATAAAAGAAAACCCCTAAAATTCTCAAAAACTCCCCTTTCAAGCGAACAAATACTCTCTAGCGCTCTCTTTATCCAAAGGGTAAAGCTCGCGCTTTTCATCCCCTATTTGAATGAGGTAAGCTTGATTTTTTAAAGTCTTAGCATAGCCTAAAGCGATACGGCCGGCCAATTCTTTATCTTCTTTGCTGGCGTTTTTATCCACCAAACTCAAAGGGCCTTTACAGCCTAGCAATTCAATCTTATCCATTAAGGGGTGCTCAATGTCTAATTTATGGTTTTCTTCTTCATTCCTTGCCACCACCAAACGAGCGTTATGGGGTAAGACAAAATAACGCCCAATTTTAACGATCACGCTGTCTTCAAACACCATTTCTCTGTATTCTTTCAAATTCTTAATCTTATTGCTCACTTGAATATCCGTAAGCAAGCACCCCCCACCCGGCTTTTCATAATATTTCAAGCCATAATCTTTGATCATTTGCAATTGCCTAGCGCGCCCCCTACCGCTCACATCTAAAAGCTTTTCCCTATCAACCCAACCCTCTTTTTCCATAAAAGTAGGCTCTAAGAGTTTAGCGCTCATGGGCCTTAAGAGCAATTCGTCTAAAAATTGAGGCTTTTCACCGCTTGCTTGCGTTCGGTCTAAAATAAGATCAAAACGCGCCTCTTCGCCCACTTCTCTGACTAATTTCCTCACCTGATTGAGCGCTTCTTTCCTTTGGGATTTAGGGCGTTGCCCTAGCACTTCCCCGCTCAAAACAAAATCCGCGTTCAATTCAAGCATTTTATAAAAAGCGTTCCTAAACATGTTGGCATGGCAGTCAATGCAAGGGTTGAAATATTTCCCATAGCCGTATTTGGGCTTGAACAACACGTCGTTAAAAAACTGCTCTCTAATATCGCACACCAAGAGTTTAGCCCCGATTTGCGCGGTGGCGTTTTCAAAATACTCTCTTTTATCTTTATTCCCCCCAAACCCTATATTAAAGTGCAAAGCGGTTACCTCAATGCCTTGATCAATGAGTAATTTCATAGACAACAAACTATCCAACCCCCCACTAAATAGGGCTAAAGCTTTTATTTGTTTCATATGGCGACTAATTCTCCTTGTTTTAATTTCATAATGGCCTGGCGAGCCTTTTTCAAACAGATCATTTTTTCGCTAAAAGGGAGCGAGCTTTTAGGGATTTCCTTGAGTTGGCGCTCAAAATAGCGCAAAATCAACAAACGCAATTCCTTTTCAAACCCCCCTTTTTTTAGGGGTAAATTCGCATCTAATAATAACGCAACTAATTTAGGGTCGTCTAATTTTTCTTGACACAAAGCGTCAAATTCTTGTTTTTTATGCAAGAATACCCCACTATGGATATAACCCACCGCTAAATCCAACAAGCTCCTGTCTTCTAAAAGGTAGCGGATCACCAATTTTTCTAAAAATTCCAAACTGGGCATGCTAGAAACATGCGCGAACTTTTGAGGGTGATTAGGCTTTTCTGTTTTGGGGTAAAAAGGCTGAAAAGAAACTGGCTCTCTAATCCCTAAAACATGCAAAGGCGCTTGCAAAAGCGTAGCGATTAAGGGCTTGTATTCGCTTTGTAAAAGCAAGGAAAAGTTTTTCAAAAACCCTAACATTTCTTTAAGAGCCTTATCTTTTTCTAAAGGATCGTCTAAAAGATAAGAACCCGCCATGTGCCTTAAAACAAATTCAATGAAAGCTATGGGGCGCGATAGCCAATTTTTTAAGGTTTCAATCTGATGATTAGCGATCATATCCGCTGGGTCTAGGTTGTTTTCAAACAAAATTACCCCCCCTTTCCTTTGCTCTTTAGCCAACATCAAGCTCGCTTTATAAGCCGCCTTTCGCCCTGCCTTATCCCCATCATAGCTTAAGAGGATTTCTGGATCGCCTTTTTTAAGCAAGGGCAAATGCGATGGCGTTAAAGCTGTCCCAAGCGTGGCTATGGCGTTTTTAAAACCCGCTTGGTGCAATAAAATCACATCCAAATACCCTTCTGTAACGATGACTTGCTTTTGTTTATAGATGTGTTCTTTAGCCAAATGATAGCCATAGAGCAAACTGGATTTATCAAAAAGCTTATTTTGGGGCGAATTGATATACTTGGCTACTTTTTCTTTTAAGGTGCGTCCTCCAAAACCCACCACTTGAGCGCTAGGGCTATAAATAGGGAACATGATGCGATCCAAAAAGCGCAAATAGGTTTTATCCTCTTTATCGCTCTTGCCTAGCACGCCTAATTCAATGAGCTTGTCCCTATTCAAGCCTTTATTTTCAATACCGTAATCAATTCTATTCGTGCATAAGCCTAATTTAAACGCTTTGATACTCTCCATGCTAAGCCCTCTTTTCTGCAAATAATTCAAAAAAAACGGGGCGTTAAAAAGCTCTTCTTGATACAACGAACTCACCATTTCTAAAAGGTGGTAATCTTCTTTATGATCGTAATAAGCGCCCTTGTCATACTCTAAAGCTATATTGAATCGGTGGGCTAATTTCTCAAGCGCTTCCACAAACGAAAGTTTTTCAAACGCCATCACAAATTTAATGCTATCCCCGCTCGCCCCACACCCAAAGCAATGGTAAAACCCTTTAATTTGATTGACGCTAAAACTCGCGCTCCTTTCTTCATGAAACGGGCAACAAGCCATGTAATTCGAACCTGATTTCCTCAAATCCACATAAGAGCTAATGACTTCTACAATATCTATCGTTTGCAAAAGGCGATCAATGGAACTTTTAAGAATCATTTTTCATGCTTTCTTTGAATGGGCTTTTTTGGTTTGACTTTCTCAAAAGGGATTATACTCAATAAATAAAATCTTCAAAAAGGTTTGTTAATAACGCCCCTTTTTCTAATCCTTATATTTTTAAACTAATGAAACTTGATATAAATAGACTTAATAATCCTTATAATTATGATCTTATGTTTGGTTTTATGGCTTGACTTATCCCTAAAAATGCGCTATAGTTATGTCGCTTAATAACAATAAGCGCTAAATTTCTATTTTATTTATCAAAACTTAGGAGAACTGAAATGAAGTTTCAACCATTAGGAGAAAGGGTCTTAGTAGAAAGACTTGAAGAAGAGAACAAAACCAGTTCAGGCATCATCATCCCTGATAACGCCAAAGAAAAGCCTTTAATGGGCGTAGTCAAAGCGGTTAGCCATAAAATCAGTGAGGGTTGCAAATGCGTTAAAGAAGGCGATGTGATCGCTTTTGGCAAATACAAAGGCGCAGAAATCGTTTTAGACGGCGTTGAATACATGGTGCTAGAACTAGAAGACATTCTAGGCATTGTGGGCTCAGGCTCTTGTTGTCATACAGGTAATCATGATCATAAGCATGCTAAAGAGCATGAAGCTTGCTGTCATGATCACAAAAAACACTAAAAAACATTATTATTAAGGATACAAAATGGCAAAAGAAATTAAATTTTCAGATAGCGCGAGAAACCTTCTATTTGAAGGCGTGAGACAACTCCATGACGCTGTCAAAGTAACTATGGGGCCAAGAGGCAGGAACGTGTTGATCCAAAAAAGCTATGGCGCTCCAAGCATCACCAAAGACGGCGTGAGCGTGGCTAAAGAGATTGAATTAAGTTGCCCGGTGGCTAACATGGGCGCTCAACTCGTTAAAGAAGTAGCGAGCAAAACCGCTGATGCTGCCGGCGATGGCACGACCACCGCAACCGTGCTGGCTTATAGCATTTTTAAAGAAGGTTTGAGGAACATCACGGCTGGGGCTAACCCTATTGAAGTGAAAAGAGGCATGGATAAAGCCGCTGAAGCGATCATTAATGAGCTTAAAAAAGCGAGCAAAAAAGTGGGCGGTAAAGAAGAAATCACCCAAGTAGCGACCATTTCTGCCAACTCCGATCACAATATTGGGAAACTCATCGCTGACGCTATGGAAAAAGTGGGCAAAGACGGCGTGATCACCGTTGAAGAAGCTAAGGGCATTGAAGATGAATTGGATGTGGTAGAGGGCATGCAATTTGATAGAGGCTACCTCTCCCCTTATTTTGTAACCAACGCTGAGAAAATGACCGCTCAATTGGATAACGCTTACATCCTTTTAACGGATAAAAAAATCTCTAGCATGAAAGACATCCTCCCGCTACTAGAAAAAACCATGAAAGAGGGCAAACCGCTTTTAATCATCGCTGAAGACATTGAGGGCGAAGCTTTAACGACTCTAGTGGTGAATAAATTAAGAGGCGTGTTGAATATCGCAGCGGTTAAAGCTCCAGGCTTTGGGGACAGAAGAAAAGAAATGCTCAAAGACATCGCCATTTTAACCGGCGGTCAAGTCATTAGCGAAGAATTAGGCTTGAGTCTAGAAAACGCTGAAGTGGAGTTTTTAGGCAAAGCCGGAAGGATTGTGATTGACAAAGACAACACCACGATCGTAGATGGCAAAGGCCATAGCGATGATGTTAAAGACAGAGTCGCGCAAATCAAAACCCAAATTGCAAGCACGACAAGCGATTATGACAAAGAAAAATTGCAAGAAAGGTTGGCCAAACTCTCTGGCGGTGTGGCTGTGATTAAAGTGGGCGCTGCGAGTGAAGTGGAAATGAAAGAGAAAAAAGACCGGGTGGATGACGCATTAAGCGCGACTAAAGCGGCGGTTGAAGAAGGCATTGTGATTGGCGGCGGTGCGGCTCTCATTCGCGCGGCTCAAAAAGTGCATTTGAATTTACACGATGATGAAAAAGTGGGCTATGAAATCATCATGCGCGCCATTAAAGCCCCATTAGCTCAAATCGCTATTAACGCTGGTTATGATGGCGGTGTGGTCGTGAATGAAGTGCAAAAACACGAAGGGCATTTTGGTTTTAACGCTAGCAATGGCAAGTATGTGGACATGTTTAAAGAAGGCATTATTGACCCCTTAAAAGTAGAAAGGATCGCTTTACAAAATGCGGTTTCGGTTTCAAGCCTGCTTTTAACCACAGAAGCCACCGTGCATGAAATCAAAGAAGAAAAAGCGGCCCCAGCAATGCCTGATATGGGTGGCATGGGCGGAATGGGAGGCATGGGCGGCATGATGTAAGCCCCCTTGCTTTTTAATATTTAATACCATTTTTTATAAAAGCTCTCTCCTTGGAGGGGCTTTTTATCTCACAAAACCGCTCGTTTTGAAAAACGCGCAAACAAAAATCCCCATTAAAATCAAGCTTTTATCATTAGCATTCCATTAAAACAAAATCTGAAAACCCTTTCCAATACCACCCAAACAAACGCGCAAAAAATGCAAAATTCTAAAATTTTCTCCAAATGACAAAAAAAAAAAAACGATTTCATGCTACAATGCTTTAAATACATTCTTAATGTATCAAATTCCAATCACTCAATTTAATTTCAAGGAGAAAACATGAAAAAAACCCTTTTACTCTCTCTCTCTCTCTCTCGCTTCATCGCTTTTAAACGCTGAAGACAACGGCTTTTTTATAAGCGCCGGCTATCAAATCGGCGAAGCCGCTCAAATGGTGAAAAACACCGGCGAATTGAAAAAGCTCTCAGACACTTATGAGAATTTGAGCAACCTTTTAAGCAATTTCAACAACCTCAATCAGGCGGTAACGAACGCAAGCAGCCCTTCAGAAATCAATGCTGCGATCGATAATTTAAGAGCAAACACGCAAGGGTTGACCGGCGAAAAAGACAACTCCCCGGCCTATCAAGCCGTCTCTTTAGCGCTCAATGCGGCGGTGGGGCTGTGGAATGTGATAGGCTATGCGATAATGTGCGGGAATGGCAATGGCACAGGGAGTGGGCCTGGCGAGGTTGTTTTCAATAACCAACCAGGGTCGAATTCAACGAGCATCACTTGCAACCGGTATGAAGCGACTGGTCCTGGTAAATCCATGTCTATCCAAGAATTTAAAAAACTCAATAAAGCCTATCAGGCTATCCAACAGGCTTTAAAGAATGGGAATGGGTTTCCTGTCTTGGACAACGAAGGCACAGAAGTGACCGTAACCTACACCTACGAATGCAAACAAACTGCTGGTATTAATGGTGGTGTGAATCAATTCTGTAAAAAAAATGGTAGCAGTAATGGTGCAACTAGCAGTGATAGCGTCAACGAAGAAACGCAAAGTTTTACCTTCATCAATACCGCTCAAAACCTTTTAGAACAAGCCAGCACGATCATGAATGTCCTTAACACTCAATGCCCTTTGGTGCGATCTACGCATGATGAAAGCGCTCCGGGTAATGGCAGCCCATGGGGAATCAATACAGGCGGGGATGCGTGCCAAATCTTTAGCGCTGAATTTAGCGCCGTTACTAACATGATCAAAAACGCGCAAGCAATCGTCGCGCAAGCTCAAAGCCTTAACGCTAAAGAACAAAGCAATCAAAACGCGCCGCAAGATTTCAACCCTTACACCGCTTCGGATAGGGCTTTCGCTCAAAACATGCTCAACCATGCCCAAGCGCAAGCCAAGATGCTTGAACTAGCCGATCAAATCAAAACCAATCTCAACACTATCCCAAGCCAATTTACCACAAACTACTTGGCATCATGCAAAACAGATGGCACAACGCCTAATCAAGGGGTTACTTCTAACACTTGGGGGGCAGGTTGCGCCTATGTAGAAGAGACGATAACGGCTTTAAATAACAGCCTTGCACATTTTGGCACTCAAGCCGAGCAAATCAAGCAATCTGAGTTGTTGGCGCGCACCATACTTGATTTTAGAGGCAGTCTTAACACTTTAAACAGCACTTATAACAGCATCACCACGACCGCTTCAAACACGCCTAATTCCCCATTCCTTAAAAATTTGATAAGCCAATCCACTAACCCTAATAACCCTGGGGGCTTAAAGACCGTTTATCAAGTCAATCAGAGCGCTTATTCGCAATTATTAAGCGCCACGCAAGAATTAGGGCATAACCCTTTCAGACGCGTTGGATTAATCAGCTCTCAAACCAACAACGGCGCCATGAATGGGATCGGCGTGCAAGTGGGCTATAAGCAATTCTTTGGTGAAAAAAGAAGGTGGGGATTAAGGTATTACGGCTTTTTTGATTACAACCATGCCTATATCAAATCCAGCTTTTTCAATTCGGCTTCTGATGTGTTCACTTATGGGGTAGGGACAGATGCCCTTTATAACTTTATCAATGATAAAGCCACTAAAAACAGCAAGATTTCTTTTGGGGTGTTTGGGGGTATCGCATTAGCCGGCACTTCATGGCTGAATTCCCAGTACGTGAATTTAGCGACCTTCAATAATTTCTATAACGCTAAAATGAATGTGGCGAATTTCCAATTCTTATTCAATTTGGGCTTGAGAATGAATCTCGCTAAAAACAAAAAGAAAGCGAGCGATCATGCGGCGCAGCATGGCATGGAATTAGGCGTGAAGATCCCCACGATCAACACGAATTACTATTCTTTGCTGGGCACTCAACTCCAATACCGCAGGCTTTATAGCGTGTATTTGAATTATGTGTTTGCTTACTAAAGCGTTAAAACCCTTTGTGAAACTCCCTTTTTAAGGGATTTCTTTTGAAGCCTTTCTTTTTTTGAAGCCTTTCTTTTTGGGGTCAAGCGTAAAATTCACCCCTATCCCTTTAAGAAAATAAAATAAAACTTTAAGAAAATAAAACTTAAGAAAATGCGTTTTTACGATAAAATGGGAGCCAAAACGATAAAAAATTTAAAAACCCATTTTTTGAAAATAAAATTTTTTAAACAAAAAAAGCATTAAATCCTAATAAGATTTGTTAGATCTTGATAAAGCTTTTTTAAAACCCCAAAAATAATACTAACCAACATTAAAACGCATGGAATCTGTTGTGATCCTTGTAGCATTAAACGCAACCAAGTTTTAAGCGTAATAGTTGTTACCCATGCCGTTTTGAAAGCGTGTCGTTTCTATGAAAACCGCAATATTTTTCAATTATTCTTGACAAGCGTTAAAAAAAATTGTATCATTATCTTTTTGTGAGACCCGTTAGCTCAGCTGGTAGAGCAATTCCCTTTTAAGGAATGGGCCGTTGGTTCAAATCCAACACGGGTCACCATGAGCATCGTGGCTCCTTCATCTAGTGGTTAGGATACCACCCTTTCACGGTGGTTACAGGGGTTCAAATCCCCTAGGAGTCACCACTCTTTTATACGGGTTTAGTTGGATTTTATCTCAATATTGTGGTCGCTTAGCTCAGTTGGTAGAGCGCTACCCTTACAAGGTAGATGTCATAAGTTCGAGTCTTATAGCGACCACCATTTTTGACTTAGCTTCAAGCATGCGTTTTTAGGCTATGGGGTTTGGATAGGGAGCGGTAGTTCAGCTGGTTAGAATATCTGCCTGTCACGCAGGGGGTCGCGGGTTCGAGTCCCGTCCGCTCCGCCACCAAGAACTTTTTAAATCATTTTCTACGCTTTATTTCCAATATAATAGTCAATCGTTAAAAATGACCCTTTCATCTAGTGGCCAAGGATACCACCCTTTCACGGTGGAAACGGAAGTTCAAATCTTTCAAGGGTCGCCACAAAAATTCCAAACTACACCCACAAATTATCTAAAAGCCTGGTTTTACCCACACGAGCCGCCACTAAAATGAGCGTGTTAGTTGGCTCTATGGTTTTTAAAGGCTCTAGCTTGTGGTTGCAAAACTCCAAATAATCCACTTCTAAATTTTTTAAAATTTCAAGCCCTAGTTTTTTAAGCTTTTCGCACGCTTTTTCGCCCTTATCTATGGCCTGCTTGATGTTTTCTAAAGCTTTTGGAATGGCTAGGGCTTGTTTTCTTTCTGTGGCATTTAAATACACATTCCTAGAGCTTAAAGCCAAATGATCGCTATCGCGCGCAATCTCGCATGGTGCTATTTCAATGTCTAAAAGCAAATCTTTAACTAAATGCTGGATGATTAAAAGCTGTTGGGCGTCCTTTTTACCAAAATACGCTCTGGTAGGATTAACAAGATGGAACAATCTTAACACGACCTGAACCACCCCATCAAAATGCCCCTTACGCACCGCTCCCTCTAAAGAGTGGGATAAAAATTTAGGGGCGTAGAGTTTTAGGCGTTGCTCTATTTCATAGGGATACATTTCGCTCACTTTAGGCACAAACACCGCATTAACGCCTAATTTTTCACACAAAGCCAAATCCTTTTCTAAAGGGCGCGGGTAAGCGCTAAAATCCTCATTAGCCCCAAATTGCGTAGGATTGACAAAAACGCTTACAATCGTGTGGGAATTTTCTTTCAAACTCCTTTCTATCAAGCTTTGATGCCCTTTGTGTAAAGCCCCCATAGTCGGCACAAACCCCACGCTTTCTTTCAAATTTTTACGATACTCTCTTAAAGTAGCAATCGTTTCTAACACATGCATTCAACAATCCTTTAAAAGCTCTAAAACCACTTCTCTAGGCTCTTTAGCTTGATAAATGGGGCGGCCCACCACGATAAAATCGCTTAAATTTTGTTTAGCTTCTTTAGCGTTCGCCACCCTTTCTTGATCTTCTTTATCGTTTTGATCCAGCCTTATGCCAGGGGTTAAAGTCAAAAAGCCTTGACCCAAAGCCTCTTTAATCGCTAAACTTTCAAACACCGAACACACCACCCCATCAATCCCGCTCTCTTTACCCATAGTGCTCAATTTTATCGCTTGAGTTTTTAAAGGGGCGTTATACACGCTCAAAAATTCCTCTTCGCTAAAGCTGGTTAAAGCACTCACGCCCATGATCAAGGGGCGTTTTTTAAGAGCGTTTAAGCGTTGCATTAAAATGGTTAGCGCGCTTTTAGCGCTGCTTAAATGCACGGTGAGCATATCAATGTCTAATTTCGCGCATTCTAGCGCGGCATTTGCCATAGTATAAGGGATATCATAGAGCTTCAAATCCAAAAAGATCTTAAAATTCCCATCAATCTTTCTGATTTCATCTAAAAAACTAGCCCCGTCTCTTATAAACGATCTAAGCCCCACCTTAGCCCATAAATCTAAGCCCTTCAATTCTTGCAATAAAGAAAGGTTGTCCTCTTTTTTTTCTAAATCCAATGCGACACATAATTGCATGAAAGCCCTTTAAAGTGTAAAATAACGCCATTATAACAAAAAGAAATGCAAGATTTTTAGCTATGATAAGCGTTTTAAAATGAAAACCAAGTTTAAAAAAATGAGATTTAAGGGTTAAAGAGTGAAAGCGTTTTTAGGAGCGTTAGAGTTTCAAGAGAATGAATACGAAGAGCTTAAAGAGCTTTATGAGAGCTTAAAAACCAAGCAAAAGCCCCACACTTTGTTCATTTCTTGCGTGGATTCACGAGTCGTGCCTAATCTAATCACTGGCACCAAGCCGGGCGAATTGTATGTGATCCGCAACATGGGCAATGTGATCCCCCCTAAAACAAGCTATAAAGAATCCCTTTCTACCATTGCGAGCATTGAATACGCTATTGTGCATGTGGGTATTCAAAACATTATTATTTGCGGGCATAGTAATTGCGGGGCTTGCGGGAGCATTCATTTAATCCATGATGAAACCACCAAAGCTAAAACCCCTTACATTTCAGACTGGATACAATTTTTAGAGCCTATTAAAGAAGAATTAAAAGATCACCCGCAATTCAGCAACCACTTCGCCAAGCGTTCATGGCTTACAGAGCGTTTGAACGTGCGCTTGCAACTCAACAACCTCTTAAGCTATGATTTCATTCAAGAAAGAGTGATAAATAACGAATTAAAAATTTTTGGTTGGCACTATATCATAGAAACAGGCAGGATTTATAATTATAATTTTGAAAGCCATTTTTTTGAGCCGATTGAAGAAACCATTAAGCAAAGGATAAGTCATGAAAACTTCTAACACAAAAACCCCTAAACCCGTTTTAATCGCCGGGCCATGCGTCATTGAGAGCTTAGAAAATCTAAGAAGCATCGCTACTAAATTACAACCCCTAGCCAGCAACGAGCGGTTGGATTTTTATTTTAAAGCGAGTTTTGATAAGGCTAACCGCACGAGTTTAGAGAATTACAGAGGGCCTGGTTTAGAAAAAGGCTTAGAAATGTTACAAATTATCAAAGAGGAATTTGGTTATAAAATTTTAACCGATGTGCATGAGAGCTATCAAGCAAGCGTGGCAGCCAAAGTGGCGGATATTTTACAAATCCCGGCGTTTTTGTGCCGCCAAACGGATCTGATTGTAGCAGTGAGCCAAACTAACGCCATTGTCAATATCAAAAAAGGGCAATTCATGAACCCAAAAGACATGCAATATTCTGTCTTAAAAGCCCTTAAAACAAGAGATAAGAATATTCAAAACCCCACTTATGAAAACGCTTTAGCTAATGGCGTGTGGCTGTGTGAAAGAGGGAGTAGCTTTGGGTATGGGAATTTAGTGGTGGATATGCGCTCTTTAAAAATCATGCGAGAGTTTGCCCCTGTGATTTTTGACGCTACCCATAGCGTGCAAATGCCAGGGGGAGCGAACGGGAAAAGTTCAGGGGACAGCTCTTTTGCCCCTATTTTAGCCAGAGCTGCGGCTGCGGTGGGGATTGATGGGTTGTTCGCTGAAACGCATACTGATCCTAAAAACGCCCTAAGCGATGGAGCAAACATGCTCAAACCTGACGAGCTAGAACATTTAGTAGCCGACATGTTAAAAATCCAAAATTTATTTTAAAGGAATTTCATGCAAATCATAGAAGGGAAATTGCACTTACAAGGGAATGAAAAAGTCGCTATCTTAACATCGCGCTTCAATCATATCATCACAGACAGATTGCAAGAAGGAGCGATTGACTGCTTTAAAAGGCATGGGGGCGATGAGAATCTTTTAGACATCGTGCTGGTGCCTGGGGCTTATGAATTGCCTTTCATTTTAGAGAGGTTGTTAGGGAGCGAAAAATACGATGGCGTGTGCGTTTTAGGAGCAATCATTAGAGGGGGGACTCCGCATTTTGACTATGTGAGTGCGGAAGCGACTAAGGGCATTGCTAACGCGATGCTAAAATACAGCATGCCTGTAAGCTTTGGCGTGCTGACCACGGACAATGTTGAGCAAGCGATTGAAAGAGCGGGCAGTAAAGCCGGCAATAAGGGCTTTGAAGCGATGAGCACCCTCATTGAATTATTGAGCTTGTGCCAAACTCTCAAGGGTTAAAATGGCGACACGAACTCAAGCCAGGGGGGCTGTGGTTGAATTGTTGTATGCGTTTGAGAGTGGTAATGAAGGAATTAAAAAAATCGCTTCTAGCATGTTAGAAGAAAAAAAGATTAAAAACAACCAGCTTGCTTTCGCTTTAAGCCTTTTTAATGGCGTGTTGGAAAAAATCAATGAAATTGACGCTCTCATTGAACCGCATTTAAAAGACTGGGATTTCAAACGATTAGGGAGCATGGAAAAGGCGATTTTACGCTTAGGAGCGTATGAAATTGGCTTCACGCCCACACAAAACCCCATCATCATCAATGAATGCATAGAGCTTGGCAAACTCTACGCTGAGCCTAACACCCCTAAATTTTTAAACGCTATCTTGGATTCTTTGAGCAAAAAACTCACTCAAAAACCCTTGAATTGAGGGTGTTTTATATTTAATGGTTTTAAAAATGATGCTATAACCGCTTCATTTTCTTTTTAGCCATTATTTTATTAGTTGTTTTTTATAAAAAGAGGACATTATTCAAGCAATAACCAAAGAATTGATGCTTTAAAGCAATCTTAAGAGCGTTGGGCTTTTGAGTTTAAGCCTTTTTAGAATATTAAGTATAGTTTTAGACAAATGATATTAAAATCAGTAACCACTTTAGAAAAACAGCGATGGGGTGCGAAAAGTCGTTTGTTTTTAATAAGTGATAAAACAATATAAAGGAATAATATGGCATACAAATATGATAGGGACTTGGAATTTTTAAAGCAATTGGAATCTAGTGATTTGTTAGATTTGTTTGAGGTGCTTGTTTTTGGTAAAGACGGCGAAAAAAGACACAATGAAAAACTGACAAGCTCCATAGAATACAAAAGGCATGGCGATGATTACGCTAAATACGCAGAAAGAATCGCTGAAGAGTTGCAATACTATGGGAGCAATAGTTTTGCGAGTTTCATTAAAGGTGAAGGAGTCTTATACAAAGAGATTTTATGCGATGTGTGCGATAAATTAAAGGTCAATTACAACAAGAAAACCGAAACGACTTTAATTGAACAAAACATGCTTTCTAAAATCTTAGAAAGAAGTTTGGAAGAAATGGATGATGAAGAAGTGAAAGAAATGTGCGATGAATTGTCCATAAAAAACACCGACAATTTGAACAGACAAGCTTTAAGCGCGGCGACTTTAACGCTGTTTAAAATGGGAGGTTTTAAATCTTATCAATTAGCTGTCATTGTTGCGAATGCGGTCGCAAAAACCATTCTAGGGCGTGGTTTATCGCTTGCGGGCAATCAAGTGCTTACAAGAACTCTGAGCTTTTTAACAGGCCCTGTTGGCTGGATCATTACAGGCGTATGGACAGCGATTGATATTGCAGGGCCGGCTTATAGGGTAACCATACCGGCATGCATTGTGGTTGCCACTTTACGCCTAAAAACACAGCAAGCTAGTGAAGATAAGAAGTCGTTGCAAATAGAATCCATTTAAGCTTTTTTTTAGGGAAAAGGGTATAGAATGGAGACCTAGATGCGAAAATGCATCTGGTTTTTATTTTAATTTAAAAGGGAGACACAATGAGTAACAGTTGCAGTAATCAAAACCACAATCAAAAAGGTGATGCTAAAAATCAAAACAACGAAAGTTGTCAAAAAAATAGCCAAAACCAAGCCAATCAACGCAACGCTAACCACGAACATAAAAACGATAAAAAGTAAGGGTTAGAGGGTTAAAGGAGGGGGTTTCTTGTGCCAAAAATCAAAGTAGCGTTTCATTAAATTATACCTAAAGAAAAATCAATAGTTTCCTACTTTCTTTCAAATCGGATCTATCTTATCCAAAATGATAAGCGTATCAAAATATTTTAATTATTATCGTTCTTTGGTTGTAAAATCAATAAAGCCCATTAGCATTTGTAACGCAATATTCATGTGCAGTTAGCGGGCGTGTTTAGCCTTTTAGGGCGTTAAACATGATTTTAAAAAATGATAACTACAATCACTAATCACTAAAAAAGGGGTTTGGTGGGATTTGAGTGAGTGGTAGAAATAAATTAAAGGGATTGCATGGCATACAAATAGCGACTTGGCATTTTTAAAGCGATTAAGCTCTAATGATTTGAAAGATTTGTTTGATGCGCTTGTTTATGATGAAGATGGCACACTAAGAATGAATGAAGAATTGACAGATTCAATAGGACATAAAAGGTGTGGTAGCGATTACGCCAAATACCCCAGAAGAATCGCTGAAGAATTACAGCGTTACGGGGGCAATACTTTTATTAATTTTTTTAGAGATGAAGGGGTTTTATACAAAGAGATTTTGTGCGATGTGTGCGATCATTTAAAGGTTAATTACCATGAAGAATCTCCAACCTCTTTGATTGAGAAAAACATACTTTCTAAACTTTTGAAAGATAGTTTAGAAAAAATGAGTGGGAGAGAGATTAAAGAACTTTGCGATGAATTGGGCATGGCAAATATTGATAAAGTGATTGGTGAGAACAAACAAATCCTAATCGCATCTACTTTAACGCTGTTTAAAGCGGGCGGCTCTCATTCTTATGCGTTGGCTATAGCTGTTGCAGATGCAATGGTGAAAAAAACTCTAGGGCATGGTTTATCGTCTGTGGTGGGTAAAGTAGCGCTTAAAAAACTTTGGGTATTTTAGCTGGCCCTATTGGTTGGGTCATTACAGGCGCGTTAGTGAGCATCAATCTTGCTGGGCCGGCTTATAGGGTAACCGTGCCTGCATGCGTTTTGGTTGCCACCTTACGCAAAAAATTAAAAGCAGAACAAGAAAGATTAGAACAAGCAAAACGATTAGCAAAACAGAAAGCAGAACGAGAAGCAAATAAAACTAAGAAAATGTGGTATCTAGCTATCACCTTTCTCATTGGTCTAGCTATTTTAGCTGTTCTCTTCATCAAAAGAGAACACCAACCAAGCAATAGCCAAAAAAGCGGTGTGAAAAAACTCAAAAAACCCCAGCCACAAGAACCATAAAAAGAACAATAACAACCGCTCCAAAACACAAAACCACCCCAAGCACAAAAACAACAAGAGAGCAGAGGTTAAAGAGCGTTAAGGAGAGTAAAATCCCCTTTTAGCGTTTGAGGGAATTGACCGTCTGGAGCATGGCATCAGCGGTTTGAATGCTTTTAGAATTGGCTTCATAAGCCCTTTGAGCAGTGATTAGATCCGTCATTTCTTCTACCAATCTCACATTGCTCAATTCCAAAAAGCCTTGCCTTAACTTGCCCAATCCTTGAGAATCCGGGTTGCCCACAATCGCCTCGCCGCTAGCGTTGGTGATTGAAAACAAATTATCCCCCATAGAGTGAAGCCCCGCCGGATTGACAAAATTAGCCAAAGTGATTTGCCCAATCACATTAGAAGTCGTTTGCAAGCCTTGAGTCACGCTCACCGTGCCATCCACACCGATATTCACTTGCGTGGTGTCTTCAGGTAAAGTGATTTGAGGGATCAAAAGATAGCCCTCGCTCGTTACAAGATTGCCCTGTTCGTCTAGCTTAAAATTCCCACTTCTTGTATAAGCGGTGGTGCCATCAGGCAATTGGACCTGAAAAAAGCCTTTGCCCGTAATGGCGACATCTAAATTGTTTTCCGTTTCTTTAGGGCTGCCTTGCGAAAACATTTTAGTGATCGCGCTAGGGCGCACGCCCAAGCCCACTTCCATGCCATCTGGCGATAAAGTCGTGTTGCTTGTGTTAGTGCCAGCGTATTGCATCGCTTGGTAAAACAAGTCGTTAAAATCCGCGCGAGATTTTTTAAACCCGGTGGTATTGACATTGGCGATGTTGTTTGAAGTGGTGTCAATGTGCGTTTGTTGGGCGAGCATCCCTGAAGTGGCGCTATAGAGAGAGCGGAGCATTTTTTCCCTTTAAACTAAAACTTAACAACTTGGAATTATAACAAAAATAAGATTAAATTTGACTAAAACGCGCTTTTTTAACACCCTCTTTTTTAAGCTCTTGCCTCAAAATAACCGATACTTGACGCTATTGATGAATTTTAGGCGTTTTATCATGCGTTTTCTTTTTGTATCTATTCACTCAAAAGCCTTTTTTAACAGCGTTCTTGGCGAAATATCGGCTTTTTCTAAAGGGACAAAGCGCTTTTTTTGATAAGCCTCTAGGCTTGATCGCCCTATCATGGCGGCATTGTCGCTGCAAAATTCTAAAGGGGCTAAAACAAGCTTGCAATCAAACTCAACGCACAAATTTTCAAACGCCTTTCTTAAAGCCAAATTTTGGCTCGCTCCCCCCACAATGCCAAAAATTTTAGGGCGTTTGGTTTTAAAATAGCGTTTAGTCTGCTGGATTAAATGCTCAATAGCCGCGCTTTGAAAATGATAGCTAATCTTTTGTTTTACCTCATCGTTCAAATTATGGGCGTTTTTTTCAACCTCCAAACGCACCGCATTTTTTAAACCTGAAAAACTAAAAGCCAGATTCGGGCTGTTTTTTAAAGGGACAGGGAACATTAAAGGCTCGTTTGGGTGCGCGTAATCAAGGGATAATTTTTCCACTATGGGACCTCCTGGATAGCCTAAATCAAGCATTTTAGAAACCTTATCAAAACTCTCTCCAAAGCTATCGTCCAAACTCGTGGCAACGATTTTAATGTCTTCATAATCTCTAGCCTCTAAAATCAAAGAATGCCCCCCAGAGACTAAGAGCACGCTTAAAGGCATGTAGGTTTGTTTTTCATTGATAAAGAGCGAATACACATGCCCTCTCAAATGATCTTCCAAAATCAAGGGCAAATTCAAAGACAAGCTCAAGGCTTTCGCCATCATCAAACCTTCTATTAAAGTAACGCTCAAACCTGGCTGATTAGTAATAGCGATGGCTTTAATTTTGGAAAAATCCTTATTCAAGCTTATTTTAATGCGTTCTAATAAAAGCGGCAAATTCTCAGCATGCAAGCGCGATGCAAGCTCAGGCACAACGCCCCCATAAGAGCTGTGGTGCTTTTCTTGAGAGATTTTAAAATGAGCGATAAGTTTGGCGTCCCTTATTCTTGTAAGGGCTAAAGAGCTGTCATCGCAAGAACTTTCAATGCTTAAAATCATGTCTTTATCTTTGGGTGGTGTTTTTGCTTGAATTATACTTTGTTGGCTTGTATTTTAAAATCTTTAAGCCAAATATTTGATCGCGTTCAAATAGCTTTTGTTGTTCGCTTTATTTTGATAAGCAATGTCAAACGCTGTGCCGTGGTCAGTGGAGGTGCGCAAAATGGGGGCGTTCAAACTCACATTAATGCTTTCATCAAAATAGAGCGCTTTTAAAGGGGCTAGCCCCACATCATGGCTCATGCTCACATAAAAAGGGGTTATTTTGCGTTTATTGGGGGCAAAAGCGCTATCAGCGGGCAGTGGCCCCAAAAAGCATTCAAAGCCCAGCGTTTGGTTGCCCTCTTGAATGGCCTTTAAAATCCTTTCATCTTCTTCCCCAAACAAGCCCTCTTCGCCCGCATGGGGGTTAAAACCACACACTTGAACGATTTTGGCTTGAGTGCTTTTTTGAAACGCTAACAAAAACCGGACTAACGCTCCCACTTGAATGAGTTGAGAAACCGCCCCTAAAGGCACATGGTCGCTAAATAGCCCCACAAAGAGTTTAGAACACCCAAGCATCATGATGATTTGATGATCTTTATAGCGTTGCTTTAAAAAATCGGTATGCCCCACAAAAGGGATTTGAGCTTGTTGCCATGCGAGTTTGTTGATAGGCAAAGTGCAAATGCCATCCACTTCTTTACTATCCGCTAACTCGCAAGCCTTTTTAAAACTCTCAAAACTATACGCCCCGCTTTGAGCGCTGACTTTGCCTATCGTGCTAGAGTTCAATAAGGGTAAGGGGGAATCAATAGCGAGTGTGTTAAGCGTTTTAGTTTCATAAGCGTTATGAAGCAATTGATTGGCCCGCTCTAAAAGTTCGCTATGAACGAGATACAACGGCTCACAAATCGCGTTCACTTCCTTATGGCTTTTTAAGATCAATTCTAAGCCTACGCCTTGAACATCCCCGCAACTGATCGCAATTTTCTTTTTAGCCATTTTATCGCTTAATAAGTTGCGCCATTTCTAAAATCGCTTTTTCTAAGCCCACTAAAACCGCTTTTGAAACCACGCTATGCCCGATATTAAGCTCTCTTAAAGAGGGGATTTTTAGCAATTCTTTCACGTTAGAATAATTCAACCCATGCCCAGCACATGCCACAATACCCATAAAAAACGCTTCTTTGCTCATTCTCCTTAATTGCAAAAAGGCGTTGTGCAATTCTTCTTTCAGTTCTTTAGGGCTTTTGTCTTTGAGCGCGCTAATGGCATGGATTTGATTGTTAGCGTTAGAATACAAAGCGTTGTGCAAATTCGCATACACCCCAGTGTGGAACTCCACTTGCTTGACTTGATGCTCCCTTGCAAAATGCAAAGCGTCTTTTAAAGGATCAACAAACAAAGACACTTCAATGCCCTTATTGTGATACGCTCTAATAACCTCTTCTAAACCCTTTAATGAACAATCCAACCCCCCCTCTGTCGTAACCTCATTTCTATTTTCAGGAACGATTGTAACCTTACTCGGCTTATTTTTTAAAGAGCATAAAAAATCAGTGATTGCTGCATTGATAGAGCATTCAATGTTGATAGGCAAGGGGCTTATTTCAAGCAGCCTCAAAACATCTTCATTTTGAATGTGTCGTCTGTCTTCTCGCAAATGAATGGTGATTAAATCCACTTTATGGGTGTTTTTAGCGATGAATAGGGCTTCTAAAATCTCAGGCTCATAAGTCTTTCTTATCTCTCTTAAAGTAACAATGTGATCAATATTCAATCCAAAACGCATGGCTATCCTTTATTTTATAATAATGATTTTTGGAATTGTAACATAAAACCCACCTCTTACACCTATAAGATTTTATCATCAAGCTATCTTTTGCTATAATACCCAAAACAAAATGCCAATTAAATCCAATAAAAAGTGTTGTGGGTGCTATATTTTTTAACCAGTTTATTTATTTGCTCTTTGATTATTTTGTGGTCTAAAAAATCCATGCTCTTTGTGGATAACGCTAATAAAATCCAAGGCTTTCATCATGCAAGAACCCCACGAGCCGGGGGGCTTGGGATCTTTCTTTCTTTTGTGTTAGCTTATCTTTTTGAGCCTTTTGAAGCGCCTTTTAAGGGGTTCTTTGTTTTTTTGGGTTTGTTATTGGTGTTTTTAAGCGGTTTTTTAGAAGACATTAACCTTTCATTAAGCCCCAAAATACGCCTTATTTTACAAGCCGTAGGGGTCGTTTGCATCATCTCATCAACGCCTTTAGTGGTGAGCGATTTTTCGCCCCTTTTTAGCTTGCCTTATTTTATCGCTTTTTTATTCGCTATCTTTATGCTAGTGGGTATCAGTAACGCTATTAATATCATTGATGGGTTTAACGGGCTTGCATCAGGGATTTGCGCAATTACGCTTTTAGTCATTCATTATATAGACCCTAGCAGTTTGTCTTGTTTGCTGGCTTACATGGTGCTTGGGTTTATGGTGTTAAATTTCCTTTTAGGAAAGATTTTTTTAGGCGATGGGGGGCGTATTTTTTGGGTTTGGTGTGCGGGATTTCCCTTTTACATTTGAGTTTAGAGCAAAAAATCAGCGTGTTTTTTGGATTAAATTTAATGCTTTATCCGGTCATAGAAGTGCTTTTTAGTATCCTTAGGCGCAAAATAAAACGCCAAAAAGCCACCATGCCAGATAACTTGCATTTGCACACCCTTTTATTTAAATTCTTGCAACAACGCTCTTTAAATTACCCCAACCCTTTATGCGCGCTTATTCTTATTCTGTGCAACCTGCCTTTTATTTTAATAAGCGTCTTTTTCCGCTCAAACGCTCACGCGCTCATTGTCATTAGCCTGGTCTTTATCGCATGCTATTTAATAGGCTATGCTTATTTGAACAGGCAAGTTTATGCTTTAGAAAAGCGAGCGTTTCAATGAAAAAACTCAAAAGTCTTTTTTTGATCCTGCTCTTATGGGTCTATCCTTTAAGGAGTGAGCCAATCAATGAGGGGGCATACATTTTAGAAGAAATTGGCGATGTGCTTAGGTTTTTGCCTATTTTTGTAGGCACGGTCAGTTTGGCGATGCGCGATTATAGAGGGTTAGGGGAATTAGCGGTCGGCACATTGGTTACTCAAGGAGTGATTTATGGCCTTAAAGGAGCTTTTAGCAACGCCCATAAAGATGGGGCTAAAGTGGGATTTGCTAAACGCCCGTGCTGTAATTCTTGGAGAGGCATGCCAAGCGGGCATGCTGGGGGGGTGTTTAGCGCGGCTGGGTTTGTGTATTACCGCTACGGGTGGAAGCCGGCTCTTCCTGTGATCGCTCTTGCAATACTCACTGATGCCAGCAGAGTGGTGGCAGGACAACACACGATCTTGCAAGTTACGATCGGCAGCCTTATCGCATGGGGGTTTGCTTACTTATTCACTTCACGCTACAAACCCAAGCAATGGATGCTCTATCCTGAAATTTCTAGCGATTTTAAGGGCAGTAGCCGCTATGGGGTGAGCTTTTCTTATCAATGGTAAAGGGATAAAGTGCTAAAAAAGTTATTGCTCATTTCGCTTTTTTTAGGGTTTTTAAGAGCAGAAGGCGAACATTATGAAATCATCGTTGAGCTTTCAAAGGCTTTTGTGAAAGCCAAAGACGCTTTTATTGCGATCGATAAAACCTATAAAACCTGTGTTAAAACCGGGCATGATCGCACCCAAATACGCCTTCAAAGCGCTTTTTTAGAGGACTTGTCTCAAACAGAACAGCAATTTGATGGTTATTTTGAGAAGGATTTTAAAAGCGTAGAAGTTTTAAAAACCTTGCTTAAAGGCATCCAATCGTTAGAAAAAACTTCCAACAAGCTTGCATGCATTACCCCAAAAAACGCTCAAAATTTTGAAATTTTAGAGGGAGCGATAACCCAAATCATAGACTTAGAAAAACAGATGGATAAATTTATCAATAAAAACTAACATAAGCTATGATATAGTTTATTTTCACAGAATCTCCAAGGAAAATTGATGCAACATGAAATCCCTATTGCCTTTGCCTTTGATAAAAACTACCTAAAAACAGGGGCTGTGGCTCTCTACTCTTTATTGCATGCCCATCGTGCAGTTGAAGGGGTATTTTTCAGTATCTATGTATTCTATAGCGGTTTGAATGAAGATGATTTAAACAGGCTCCAAGAAACTATCAAGCCTTTCAAACATTTTGCCGCTTTAAAATGCCAAGATATTAGCGCCACTCTTGATTCTTTGCCCACTATCACGGATAGCGCATGGGTTAATCGCTATTCTAGAATGATTTTGGTCAAATACCTTCTCCCTAGTCTATTCCCCCAATACAGCAAAATGATTTGGTCTGATGTGGATGTGGTGTTTTGCAGAACTTTCGCTGATGATTTTATCGCTTTAGACACAAGCGAATCTTTTCATTTGAGTGGTGTGATAAGTTTAGTATCACAATCAGTTACAGAGGGATTTTGGTTTTGCAATTTGGATTACATGCGAGAGCACTCTTTCACCCAACAAGTCTTAGAAAAATTTAAAATTCAAGCAATGCGTCCATGTTTTAAAGAACCTACATTAATACACCATTTGCATGCTTATATTAAAGAACTTCCCTTACACTATTGCGTTCTGCCTTATTATTATCAAGAAGAACTTGATGATTTGAGACATAAAGCTTCCTTACCCATTCGGTTTGAAATCATCCACCAAGACAAACCCAATGAGTTTATCTATCGCCAGCGAATCCCCTATGAGATCTCTCAAATTCAAGACATTCTTTCAAACCCTATTATCATGCACTATGAATCTGATAAAGATGCTCTTGGAATCTACAATGGCAAACCTTGGGAGTTCCCTTTGGGGAATCAATACCACCTGTGGTTAGAGATGCTTGCACACACTCCATTTTGGAAAGACTTCACTCTGGAAATGCAAAAAAAACGCATAGAATACCGAGATATTGCTCAAAAAATCCATTATTTTTCTCAAGACAAGCATCTCTATGAAGTGAGCATACGCTCCATTAAAGTTTTTGCATCTCATTACTATAATTTAGTGGTTAAAGAACGATGGTCTAAACCAATAAAAACTTTCTTTCAAAAAAATTTTTTTCAAAAAAAGTTCTAATTTGTTGGAATCACAGGGCGAAACCAAATCCCTAATACTTATGCTTTCTCAGGCGTTTCACCACATAATCCCCTACGCTTTGAATGATTTGCACCAAAACAATAATCACGACCACCGCATAAAAAAGCACATCACCCCTATAACTTTGATAGCCAATCCTAATAGCTAAATCCCCCAAGCCCCCAGCCCCTAACGCTCCTGCCATAGCCGAATAGCCTATTAAAGAAATTAAGGTGATGGTGATGTTATTCGCTAAAGAGGGCAGGCTCTCTAAAAGCATCATTTTAACGACTTCCAAATGAGACGCTCCCAAACTTAAAGTGGTTTCAATCTTGCCATGCTCTACTTCCATTAAAGAATTTTCAAAAAGCTTTGCGACAAAAGGAATGGCTGAAATGGCTAGCGGGATAATGCTCGCGCTAGAGCCAATGCTTGTGCCAATCAAAAAGCGCGATAAAGGCAAGAGCAAAATAATGAGAATGATAAAAGGGAAAGAGCGAGTCATGTTGATAGAAGTGTCTAAAATCTTATGCAAAAGGGGTTTGTTTAACAAATGCCCTTTTTTACTCACTAACAATAAAACCCCCAAAGGCAAGCCAAAAACAACCGCCAAAAAGCTCGCTACAAACACCATATAAAGCGTTTCTAGCGTAGCTTGAATGAGCATTTGAGAAATCATTTTAATCCTTTAATTTTTCCACTTGTAAGCCTAAAGCGTTTAGATACTCTAAAGCCCTTTGAGTCTCTGCAACACTGCCTAAAAACCGCACTACTAAATACCCTATATCTTTAGTCGTAAGCTCTTCAATATTTCCTGAAATGATACTCACGTCTATTTTAAAACGCCTAATCAAATTAGAAATGATCGGCTCGTCTAAATGCTCCCCTAAAAACACGATGCGATAAACATCTTGCGATTTTTGATCCCCATGCTCGTTTTTGATGCCAAGCAATTCCTTAGTAACGGCATGTTTAGGGTTAGCAAAAATTTCTTCCACTGAGCCTCTTTCCACGATTTCGCCGCTGCTGATCACACACATTTGATTGCACAATTCTTTAACCACTTCAATTTCATGCGTGATGAAAACGACACTCAAATCAAGCTTTTTTTGAATGCCGCTTAAAAGCGTTAAAATAGAATGCGTGGTTTTAGAATCCAGCGCGGATGTGGCTTCATCGCAAAGCAACAAATCAGGGCAATTCGCTAAACTCCTAGCGATTGCCACTCGTTGTTTTTGCCCACCGCTGAGCTGTTTAGGATAAAAATGCATTTTATCTTCTAACCCCACTAATTCCAACAATTCATGCACCCTGGATTTGATCTTAGTTTTTTTCCATCGGGCGATTTCTAAAGCGAAAGCGACGTTTTCAAACACGTTTTTAGCGCTCAATAAATTGAAATGTTGGAAAATCATGCCTATTTTTTGGCGCGCTTTTTGCAATTCTTTAGGCTTTAATTTTAACAGATTGACCCCATTGACTAAAACTTCGCCAGAACTAGGACGCTCTAAACAATTAATCAAGCGAATGAGCGTGGATTTCCCCGCCCCTGAATAGCCTATCACACCCAAAATATCGCCTTTTTTCAATTCCAAATTCACGCCTTTTAGAGCATGGAATCCGTTTTCATAAATCTTTTCAATGTTTTTTAATTCTACTACCATCGTTTTAACTTTACATCCCGATCACTTGGACATTTGCGCGTTATTTTCCACGCTATTGAGCCATAAAAACACTTGCACCACGCTCTCATACAATTCTTCAGGTATCGCGCAATCTAATTCCACTTTCAAAAGCAAATCCACCAGCATGGGGTTAGAAAAGAGCGCTATATCGTATTCCTTAGCTTTTTGAATGATCCTTTTAGCCACTTCGCCCACCCCGCTTGCGATCACTTTTGGGGCATGATCTTGCCCCATGTTATAGGCTAGAGCGGCGGCTTTTATGGTTTTATTCATCTAATACCCTAAAGTCAAAGAATCCGCGTCATTCCAAGAGAAATTTTTTTCAAACCCTTTTGTTTTTTTCAAAATAGACGCAACGCTGCGAACCAACATGTCCGTTTCAATATTCACGCGCCGTTTGAGTTTATAAGTCTTAAAAAGGGTGTTTTCTAAAGTGTAAGGGATAATCGTTAGCCAAAACCCCTTTTCTTCTACCTTGCTTAAAGTCAAACTCACCCCATCAATGGCGATAGAACCTTGCTCAACGCACAACAAAAGCGTTTCTTCAGAAGTGCTGATGAAAAAATCCACTTGATTAGCGTTGTGAATGATTTTTTCAATGACCCCGATAGCGTCAATATGCCCTTGCACAAAATGCCCATCCAAACTCGCATCGGCTTTTAAGGCTGGCTCAATATGGACTAAATCCTTGTAATTTTCTAACGCTACGCTGTTTTGGGTTTTTTGGCTCAATTCCACACTAAAATGCGTTTTTGAACTTTCTATGGCGGTCAAACACGCCCCATTAATCGCAATGCTGTCGCCAAGCTTGGGATTGAGATCGCTCTCTATGCTTAAAATATTGTTGTGGAAACTTTTCACTTTAGCTATTTGATTGATTAGACCGCTGAACATCGTTAATGATTATTTTCCTTATGTTAAAATGCTTAAATATTGTAACATATTAAATAAAACCATAGGATAAAAGCATGTTTATTGATACGCATTGCCATTTGGATCACAGGGATTATGAAAACGATTTAGAAGAAGTGTTAAAAGAAAGCCTGGAAAAAGGCGTTACTCAATGCGTGATTCCGGGTGCGGACATGAAGGATTTGAATAGAGCAATAGAGATTAGTGAAAAATTTGAAGGCGTGTTTTTTGCCATAGGCGCTCACCCTTATGATGTGGAGAGTTTTGATGAAAGCCTGTTTGAAAAGTTTGTTGGGCATCAAAAATGCGTGGCGATAGGCGAATGCGGGCTGGATTACTACCGCTTGCCTGAATTGAATGAAAGAGAGGATTATAAAAGCAAGCAAAAAGAAGTTTTCACCAAACAGATTGAATTTTCTATCCAACACAACAAGCCCTTGATCATCCACATCAGAGAGGCGAGTTTTGATAGTTTGAATCTTTTAAAAAGCTATCCTAAGGCTTTTGGGGTGTTGCATTGCTTTAACGCTGATGGCATGCTTTTGGAATTAAGCGATCGTTTTTATTACGGGATAGGAGGGGTTAGCACTTTTAAAAACGCTAAAAGATTGGTAGAGATCCTCCCTAAAATCCCTAAAAACAGGCTTCTTTTAGAAACGGATTCGCCTTATTTGACCCCACACCCTTTTAGAGGCACCAGAAATAGCCCTACCTATATCCCTTTAATCGCTCAAAAAATTGCCGAAATCATCAACATAGAGACTGAAGAGCTCGCTTCTTTAAGCACGCATAACGCTCAAACGCTCTTTAGTTTCCCCTGAAAATAAGGCTGTGTTAGAAAGCGTTATTCAAGTTTAGTTATAATCAAGGCTATTTTAAAAGCTGAATAGCTATAGTTATCAGGATACGATGTCAAAAAGAATGAAGTGTTTTAGTCAAAAATGGTTGGTTTTTTTTGTTACCCTTTTATTGGCTTCTTTAGGCCATGCGAAAATGGCTTTTGAATCTAATATTGACACCAAAGCGCTAGAGGCTTTTGGGGTTAATGCGAGCTTTTTATCCCAAATGCCAAACGCTTTAAAAAAAATGAATGAAGAAGAGGAATGGAAAAGACTTGTCAAAAGATTTGATGTGAATTACCAGTTCATCCCTATCATCAAAAACATGCTCATAGAAGCGAGCGTGCCGCAAGAATTTTTGTTTTTAGCCATGGCAGAGTCTAAATTTTCATCAAGGGCTTATAGCAGGAAAAAAGCGGTAGGGATTTGGCAATTCATGCCAAGCACGGCTAAAGAATTAGGGCTTAAGGTCAATCATTACATTGACGAAAGAAGAGACCCCATTAAAAGCACTCAAGCAGCAATCACTTACTTGAAACGGCTCTACAAACAAACCGGGGAATGGTATTTGGTCGCTATGGCGTATAATTACGGCTTACGCAAGGTTCAAAACGCTATTAAAGCCGCCGGCACTTCGGATATTAAGATTTTGCTGGATGAAGATAAAAAATACCTCCCTAAAGAGACACGAGAGTATATCCGCTCCATTCTAAGCCTGGCGTTGAAATTCAACAGCCTAGACAACCTCAAAGATAAAGAATATCTGCTCAATCGTGGGGCGAGGGTGAGTTTAGTGGGCGTCCCGTTTAAAAGGCACACTTCTTTAATCCAAGTGGCCAAAAATTTGAATTTGAGTTTAGAAACCTTAAAATCCTACAACCACCAATTCCGCTATAACATTCTGCCTTCTAAAGACCCCACTTATACCATTTATATCCCTTATGAAAAACTCGCCCTTTTCAAACAACGCCAGCTCAAACAAAATAAAAGCATTCAAGCCAGTTCAAAAAGCCCTTTTATCACCCATGTGGTCTTGCCTAAAGAAACCTTATCTTCTATCGCTAAACGCTATCAAGTCAGTATTTCCAGTATCCAATTAGCCAATAATCTCAAAGATTCTAATATTTTTATCCACCAGCGCTTAATCATACCCACTAACAAAAAATTACTCGCTACAAGGGAATTTTAATGGGTTTGGCGTTAAAAAAAGTTTGTTTTTTAGGCGTCATTTTTTTGATTAGCGCTTGTGCGGTTAAAAAAGAGGGAATAAAGAATTTGTCTTACAAGCATGAAAGCTTGCGTGCTTATGAAAACGCTAAAGACTATGACCCGACAACCAAAAAAGCCACCTATAAGCGCAATTTTTTTGAACGCCATTTCAAACACCACTCCGATTCGCAAGATAGCAATACAAAACAACCCCTAGATAACGGCATGCGCGATTCTAGTGCGATCCAAAGAGCCACCATGCGCCCTTATCAAGTGGGGGGCAAGTGGTATTACCCCACTAAAGTGGATTTAGGCGAAAAATTTGATGGCGTTGCGAGCTGGTATGGCCCCAACTTCCATGCCAAAAAAACCAGTAATGGGGAAATTTATAACATGTATGCCCATACCGCCGCGCACAAGACTTTACCCATGAACACCGTGGTGAAAGTCATCAATGTTGATAATAACTTAAGCACCATTGTGCGCATTAATGATAGAGGGCCTTTTGTGAGCGATCGCATCATTGATCTGTCTAATGCGGCCGCTAGGGATATTGACATGGTTAAAAAAGGCACAGCCAGCGTGCGTCTTATTATTTTGGGCTTTGGTGGGGTTATCTCCACGCAATACGAACAATCCTTTAACGCCAGCTCTTCAAAGATCTTACACAAGGAATTTAAAGTCGGCGAGAGCGAAAAAAGCGTGAGCGGAGGGAAATTTTCTTTACAAATGGGGGCTTTTAGAAACCAAATAGGTGCTCAAACTTTAGCGGATAAATTGCAAGCAGAGAATAAAAATTACAGCGTCAAGGTTGCCTTTAAAGACGATTTGTATAAAGTTTTAGTTCAAGGGTTTCAAAGCGAAGAAGAGGCTAGGGATTTTATGAAAAAATATAACCAGAATGCGGTTTTAACGAGAGAATGATTAAGTTATTGCTTTTAGATGTGGATGGCACGCTCACAGACGGGTCGTTGTATTTTGATGAAAATTTTCACGAGTTCAAGGCTTTCAATGTCAAAGACGGGCTTGGCATGGTGCTATGGCAAAAATTAGGCAAAAAAATCGCTATCATTACAGGAAGAACTTCAATCATGGTGAAAAAACGCATGGAGAGTTTGGGCGTTCAGTTTGTTTTTATGGGCGTTGAAAATAAAAGCGTGGTTGTGGAGCGGCTCAAAAAAGACTTGCAATTGAGTGCGCAAGAAATCGCATGCGTAGGCGATGATTATAACGATTTAGGCATGTTTAAGGCATGCGCTTTGAGTTTCGCTCCTTTTGATGCGCACCCCTTGCTTAAAAGCAAAGCTTATAAAGTGTTGCAAAATTCAGGGGGCAAGGGGGCCGTTAGGGAAGCGATTGATTATCTTTTAACATTAGAAGGCTTGCAAGATGAAGCGCTCAAGCTTTACCTCTAATAGCGTTTTAAACTTTTTTGTGGTTTTGTCTTTCATCACGATAGGGCTAGTTTTTTTCTTTTTGCGTTCCCAACCCACTAGCGTGGTCTCTAAAGAAAATATCCCTAAAATTGAATTAGAAAATTTTAAAGCGTTTCAAATCAACGATAAAATCCTTGATCTGTCCATAGAAGGCAAAAAAGCTCTACAATACGATGATTACGAGATCTTTTTTGATTCCAAAATCAAGCGCTATGATGAAGACATGATAGAAAGCGTTGAATCCCCCAAAGCCAAACGGCAGCAGGATTTGTATTTCTTCCCTAATGGGGTTACTTACAAAAGAAGCGATGATTCTAGTTTTTGGAGTGAAACAGGGATTTACAACCATAAAGAGCAAAACTTTAAAGGCAAGGGCCGTTTCATTCTCACTTCAAAGGATAGTAAGATTGAAGGGCTTGACATTTCCTATTCACATGCATTAGCTATTATTGAAGCTCAAAGCATTCAAGCCAATTTGTTTTTAGATGAAATCAAACAAAGCCAGAAAGAAAAGAAAAAACTTCCCACTTTCAAAGGAGGGTTTTAATGCGTTGGTGGTGTTTTTTGGTGTGTTGTTTGAGCGTTTTAAGCGTGATGGACGCTCAAAAATTAGAGAATAAAGGCTTGAAAAAAGAAAAAGAGCTTTTAGAAATTACCGGCAACCAATTTGTAGCGAACGACAAAACCAAAACCGCCGTTATTCAAGGCAATGTGCAGATCAAAAAAGGTAAAGACCGGTTGTTTGCGGATAAGGTGAGCGTGTTTTTAAACGATAAACGAAAGCCAGAACGCTATGAAGCCACAGGGAACACGCATTTTAACATCTTTACAGAGGATAATCGTGAAATCAGCGGGAGTGCTGACAAGCTCATTTATAACGCGCTGAATGGGGAATACAAATTATTGCAAAATGCGGTGGTTAGAGAAGTGGGGAAATCCAATGTCATCACCGGTGATGAAATCATTTTAAACAAAACTAAGGGTTATGCTGATGTGTTGGGGAGCGCGAAACGGCCCGCTAAATTCGTATTTGATATGGAAGATATTAATGAAGAAAATCGTAAGGCTAAATTGAAGAAGAAAGGCGAAAAACCATGATCGCCATTAAAGACGCTCATTTTCTCACTTCTTCAAGCCAACTTTTTCAATGCCCTGCGAGCTTGACTTCTGAGATGGTGATTTTAGGGCGCAGCAATGTAGGCAAAAGCTCGTTTATTAATACCTTGTTGGGGAAAAATCTCGCCAAAAGTTCAGCAACGCCTGGAAAAACCCGTTTAGCGAATTTTTTTTCCACCACTTGGGAAGATAAAGAAAACGCCTTAACGACCACTTTTAATGTGATTGATTTGCCCGGGTTTGGCTACGCTAAAGTTTCTAAAAGCCTGAAAAAAGAATGGGAGGGGTTTTTATGGGAATTGTTGAGCGTTAGGGTTTCTATCAAACTTTTTATCCATTTAGTGGATGCGCGCCATTTGGATTTAGAAATTGACAAAAACGCTAAAGAAAACATTCAAGCCCTTTTAAGGCCCGATCAAGCCTACCTTTCTCTTTTTACGAAATTTGACAAGTTGAATAAAAACGAGCAACACCGCCTTTTTTTAAACGCTCCTAAACCTTTTTTAATCAATACCACCCATTTTAACGCTCTTTCTTCAAAATACCCAACCCTTGAAATAGTGCGCCAAACCCTTTTAAAATACTTGCTCACTAACCCCTTATAAGCCACAAAACCATGCTCTCTTTAAAACAAGATTCCTTTTTTTTCTTATGCTTAGGAATCTTTGGTTTTTATTTTTATAGCCTTTTGAGAGACTTAATGCCTTTTTTACCCCCAATGATTGGGTTTTTATTCTTGTTTTATGCGAAAAAATACGATCGTTTTTTACCCAATTTGAGCGTGTTTGGTTGTTTGTTTTGGTTTGAAAGCATGCATTTAAAGACTTTAGGCGTTTTGGCTTTATTGTTTTTAATCTACCATCAAATCATCTATAAAAACTCTTTAAAGCTTTTTAATGACGGCTTTTTATTCAAAACTTTGCATGTCTTTTTGGTTTATTACCTCTATTTATCGCGCTTTTTTTCGGTGTCTTTGGATTTGAAGATACTCGGTTTTCTCGCTCTTTTTGCGTTCATAGAGAGCGCTTTGTGGGGTTTGTATGAAAAATCTTCGCTATAAGCTTTTACTCTTTGTTTTTATAGGGTTTTGGGGGTTATTGGTTTTAAATTTATTTATTCTAAGCGTTAAAAATCAAGAATACTATGAAAAACTGGCTGAACGAAACATGACCAAAAAGGAATTTTTAGTCCCTACAAGGGGCAATATTACAGACAGAAATGATGAGTTTTTAGCCCTTAATGAATTGGTGTTTGGCGTGTTTTTGCCTAGCGGATTGAAACAAAAAGAGCTTTTAGAAAAAATTGAAATCATCCAAAAGTTTTTTCCTAACTTTTCCAAAGAAACGCTTTTAAACGATTACCAAAAAGAAAATTCGCTTTATAACCACAACCTCATTAAAGTGGTGGGTCTCATTCCTTATGCCACCATGCAACCTCTTTATACCAAACTCATCCAAACTCAAGGCATTTTTGTGCTGCCTTTAGACAAGCGCTACTACCCTAATAACGCTTTAGCTTCGCATGTTTTAGGCTATGTGGGGGTGGCAAGCTTGCAAGATTTAAAAGACGATGAAGAGAATCAATACAGCCAGATTGTGGGCAAAACCGGCATTGAAAAAGAATACAACAAACTTTTACAAGGCAGGGTGGGCTATAAAATCATGCGTGTCAATGCGCTCAATCAGGAATTAGCCACTTTAGAAGTAGTGCCGCCAAGCACCAATAACCACTTGCAATTGAGTTTAGACAAACGCTTGCAAAAAGAAGCGGACAAACTCTTTGAAAATAAAAGGGGGGCGATTTTAGTGATGAACGCAGAAAATGGGGAATTGCTCGTTGCAGGAAGTTACCCTGAATACAATTTGAACGATTTTGTAGGCGGGATCAGTCAAGACAAATGGCAAAAACTTCAAGATGATATTTATAACCCCCTACTAAACCGCTTCGCTAACGCTTTGTATCCGCCGGGATCTGTGGTTAAAATGGGTGTGGGGTTAAGCTTTTTGGAAAACCTTCATATCACAGAAAACACCACCATACCCACCCCCCCTTTTATTGAAGTGGGTAAGCGCAAATTCAGAGATTGGAAAAAAACAGGGCATGGCAATTCCAATTTGTATAAAGCCATTAGGGAGTCTGTGGATGTGTATTTTTATAAATTTGGGCTTGAAATCTCTATAGAAAAACTCTCTAAAACCTTAAGGGAAGTGGGCTTTGGGGAAAAAACGGGCGTTGATTTGCCGAATGAATTTGTGGGGATTGTGCCGGATAATTTGTGGAAACTCAAACGCTTCAATCAAGACTGGCGCGTTGGGGACACGCTCATTACCGCTATTGGGCAAGGCTCTTTCTTAGCCACGCCCTTACAAGTGCTAGCCTACACGGGACTCATTGCGACAGGCAAACTGGCGACGCCTCATTTTGCTATCAACAACAAACAACCGCTCAAAGATCCCCTAAATAGTTTTCAAAAAAAGAAGCTCCAAGCCTTGCGCATGGGCATGTATGAAGTGTGTAACCATAAAGACGGCACGGCTTATCATTCCACAAGGGGTTCTAAGGTTACTTTAGCGTGTAAAACCGGCACCGCGCAAGTCGTAGAAATCGCTCAAAACATCGTCAATCGCATGAAAGAAAAGGATATGGAATATTTCCATCGATCCCATGCGTGGATTACGGCATTTTTGCCCTATGAAAAACCCAAATACGCTATCACTATTTTAGTAGAACATGGGGAGGGAGGGTCAAAACTGGGGGGGTTGTTAGTGAAAATGAGCAATAAACTCTATGAGCTTGGCTATCTTTAATAAAATTTTAAACCTTTTCAAAAACACAACCTTCTAAACGCTAAAAACCATTAGCCAACTTGTTTCCAAACTTGTTTCAGCGCTCTATAACTCAGTCTAACGGGTGGTTTAAAACTGGTCTTTATTAAAAACATTCTAAAAGCGTAACTCTAATTGGATTCAGGCTTGCTGTATTTTTGGCTTTATTCTAATCGCATACTGTGACAGCTAAAGCCTTGTTTAATCTTTTAAAGGGATAAGGGGGGGTTATTTTGTGCTATTCCCCCCCCCTTAAGAAATAACGCTTTTAAGAAATTGCCACTTGATTAGTGCAAGCTCTTTTCGTTTTATTTTAAAAATACTCTTAGCGTTTTTAATACTCAATAAGAAAAGAACTTTTGATTAGCACCTATAAAGCACCCCATTCATCTTAAAGATGAATTTTATCCAAATGGCTTAAAAAGCCGGGATAATCGCCCCTTTATAGGTATCCAAAATAAATTTCCTGGTCTTTTCACTTTGTAAGGCTTCAATCAGCGCTTTTATGGCTTCATCTTGCGCGTTATCCTCACGAGCGGCTATTAGATTGGCATAAGGCGAGTCCTTGTCTTCTGAAAATAAGGCTCCGGTGAGTTTTGCTTGCAAGGCATAATTCCCTGTTACAATAGCCCCATCCACATCCCCTAAAACTTTAGGCAATAATGCGGCTTCTAAAGGCTTGATTTTGATGTTGTAAGGATTTTTGACAATATCAAACTCCGTAGCGTATAGATTGCTTGGGTCTTTGAGAGCGATAAGGCCTTGTTTATGGAGTAAAATCAACGCCCTGCCTTGATTGGCCGGATCATTTGGCACGGCAATCACTGAGCCTTTTTTAAGGTTTTTAATGTCTGTGATTTTTTGAGAATAAAATCTTAAAGGCTCCACATGGATATTGGCCAAACCAACAAGGTGCATTTTTCTGTCCAAATTAAACCGATCCAAATAAGGGCGGTGCTGGAAGTAATTCGCGTCTAAAGAGCCGTCATTGAGCGCTAAATTAGGCAACACATAATCGGTAAAAGACACGATCACTAATTTGATCCCTTTCTTTCTCAAATCGTCCACGACTGATTGCAAGATTTGCGCATGCGGCACAGGGTTAGCGCCCACTTTAAGCTCACGAGTGATTTTGTGGTCTTCTTTTTTTTCTTTGTGGTGTTTGGCGTCCAAAAGGTTAAAAAAACCTAAAACAATAGCGGTTACGCAAATAATACGCTTGAATATGTTCATAAAAAACCCTTTATTAAAAAAAATAATTCAAAAATGATAAAAAGATAAAACGATACGAAAATTTTAGAAACTGGCAAAGAATAAAAAGAAAAGGATTCAACCAAGAAAAACGAAGTTTCTCTTGATCAAACAGCGAATTGAACCATTAAAGGTTAATGGAATTTTCTTTAAGATATTCTGCAACGCCTTCATGGGTAGCTTTCATACCTTTATCGCCTTTTCTCCAGCCTGCTGGGCATACTTCACCATGTTCTTCAAAGTGCAAGAGAGCGTCTACCATGCGAAGCATTTCATCTGCATTCCTACCCAATGGCAAGTCATTGATCACTGCGTGTCTTACTTTCATGTTTTTGTCAATCAAAAAAGCTCCTCTCAAAGCGATCGCTTCTTCAAACAACACATCATAGTCTCTAGAAATGCTTTTGGTAATATCAGCTACCATAGGGAAAGTTACTTGACCGATACCGCCTTTTTCTACAGGGGTGTTTTTCCATGCAAAATGCACTTGTTCGCTGTCAATAGACACGCCAATCACATTAAAGCCTTTTTCGTGGAAGTCTTTCACTCTTTTGTCAAACGCAATGATTTCTGTAGGGCATACAAAAGTAAAATCTTTTGGCCAAAAGAAAAGAATCGCACCGTTCTTACCCAAATTTTTAGAAAGCTCAAAGTGTTCATCAACCTCATTGTTTCCCAAAACGGCAGGTGCTTTAAAATCCGGGGCAAGTTTTGTAACTAACATATCGTAACTCCTTAAGTGTTTTAAAATTTTGTTGGATCAAAATTAAACCTAAAACAGATTTAATTTTATTATGCTTTCCACTCAATCAGCGGAAACATGGTGGAGTATATTCTTAAAAAGTTAATGAAAAGATATTTCCTTTTAAATTTTAAGATTTTGTGAAAAAAAGTTTCATTTTTACTGCTTATATTTCCTTGAATAGTGTTATAATCGCTTCATAAATCATACGAAAGGAATTGTTATGCTAATCGCTCGCTTTAAAAAAGCTTTAATCTCTTATTCTTTAGGTGCACTCATTGTTTCATCGTTGTTAGGCGTGGCTAGTGCTTCAGTGCAAGAAGTCAAAGTCAAGGATTATTTTGGGGATCAAGCCATCAAGCTTCCTGTTTCTAAAATAATCTACTTGGGTAGCTTTGCAGAAGTGCCTGCCATGTTCCATACTTGGGATAGGGTCGTGGGCATTTCGGATTACGCTTTTAAATCTGATATTGTTAAAGCCACTCTCAAAGATCCTAAACGCATTAAATCCATGAGTAGTGATCATGTGGCGGCGTTGAATGTGGAGCTTTTAAAAAAGCTTGGTCCCGATCTTGTGGTAACCTTTGTGGGCAACCCTAAAGCCGTAGAGCATGCGAAAAAATTTGGTATATTATTTCTTTCTTTCCAAGAAAAAACCATTGCAGAAGTCATGGAAGATATTGACGCTCAAGCTAAAGCCTTAGAAGTTGATGCTTCTAAAAAACTGGCCAAAATGCAAGAAACTTTGGATTTTATTGCTGAGCGTTTGAAAGGCGTTAAAAAGAAAAAGGGCGTGGAGCTTTTCCATAAAGCCAATAAGATCAGTGGTCATCAAGCCCTTGATTCAGACATTTTAGAAAAAGGGGGCATAGACAATTTTGGCTTGAAATACGTCAAATTCGGGCGCGCTGACATTAGCGTGGAAAAAATCGTTAAAGAAAACCCTGAAATCATTTTCATTTGGTGGGTAAGCCCACTCACGCCTGAAGACGTGTTAAACAACCCCAAATTTTCCACTATTAAGGCCATTAAAAACAAGCAAGTTTATAAACTCCCCACAATGGATATTGGCGGTCCTAGAGCCCCACTCATTAGCTTGTATATCGCTTTAAAAGCCCACCCTGAAGCGTTTAAGGGCGTGGATATTAATGCGATGGTGAAAGATTATTATAAGGTGGTTTTTGATTTGAATGACGCAGAAGTTGAACCTTTCTTGTGGCATTGATTTTAAAAAAAGGGCGATATTTTTTAGCCTTTGGTGTATCGTGCTAGGCTTAGAACAAGCCCTATAGCGATACAATTCGCTAGAAGCGAACTCCCTCCATAGCTCAAAAACGGCACCGCTAGACCTTTAACCGGAAGAATCCCGCCCACCCCAAAGGCGTTGATCACCAAAGAAAAACTAATAAGCAGCACCACGCCCACGCAAAATAGCGAATATTTTGGCTCTTTCAAGCGGTTAGCGATCCTAAAAATCAAAACAATCAAAACAGAAAACAAAATAAAACAAACGCATAACCCCAAAAAACCCCATTCTTCGGCGATCCCAGCTAAGACCATGTCCGTATGCACTTCGCTCAAAAACCCAAGCTTGATTTGCCCTAGCCCAAGCCCTTGCCCAAACAACCCCCCATTATGCATGGCATTGCCTGCATGAAAGACCTGATAGGATTCGGGCAAGTCGCTTATTCTAAGAGCGTTCGCTAATCTATCCGGCAAAAGCGTGAAAAGCGAATTTTGCAAATTAGACCACCACAATTTTAGGCGCAAAATCCTATGAGCGCTTGTAACAATCGCTAAAACGCTGATCGCAAACGCCCCTGAAATAATCAAGCCAAACAAATGCGCGCTCCCCCCAGAAAAAACCAACAACACCGCTAAAACCGCCCCCAAAAGAACGATCTGCCCCAAATCATTTTGCAAAACCCCTACCCCAATCGCTAAGGCTACAAACACCACCGAATAAGGCACAAAAGTGATCAGTTCTTCTTTGACATTAGCCTTTTCTTTTGCCACAAAGGTGCGGGACAAACTCCACGCAAGAAAAAAGGTGAAACCAATCTTTAAAAACTCCAAAGGCGCTAGAGAGAAAAACCCCAAACGAATCCATCGCTTCGCCCCCCCTGCACTACTGGAAAGGCTTTCTGGCAAAAAAAACATGCCAATAATGAGTAATGGTGGGACAAAAAGAAGAAAAAACCCCAAACGGCTAAACCACTTGCTAGGATCAACCCTAGACAACCCCCACATGATGACAATCCCTATGATCGCGCTTAAAAGCTGGCGTATGAAAAAATGGAATTCCCCATAATGATACAGCACCACTGTGGTGTAAGTTGAGAGCGAATAGCTCATCAATACCCCCAAAAAAATCAATAGCGAAGCGCAAAAAAACAGGTTTCTGTCTGTAGTCATTAGGATTTCCTTATTTTGGTTTTTAAATAGGCGTTCTCTTAAGGTATTTTAGGGGTATTTTACACTATAATGGCTCTGAATTGGCTTATCGCTCAAGCTTAAGCATGCTTTGAAATTGATCGCATTCTTTAATGAAAAAGCGAGAAAAAAGCGAGCCAATTTTGGAATGCTTTTTGCATGCTACAAATTTGCAAGGGTTTAAAAAAAGGGTTTTGTATGGATTTTTCTAAAGCGTTTGGGTTGGTTTATAAAGCGTTGGATTATAGGGCTTTAAGGCAGGATATGATCGCTTCTAACATCGCTAATGTGGATACCCCTTTTTATAGGCCAAAGGATTTGGATTTTGAAAGCGTTTTAGCGGAGAAAAAAGCAGAAATTTTTGAAAACCAATCCAGTAAAGTTTTGCCATTAGCCCACACTAACCCTAGGCATTTAGACTTTGAAAATAGCGCTAAAGATGGGGCGAGCCTTTTTTTTAGAGACGGGCATTTGGCTAAAAATGATGGCAACAGCGTGGATTTAGACATAGAAACGAGTGAAATGGGCAAGAACTCCACCATGTATTTAGCCTTGAGTTCGGCCTTAAAAAAGTATCGAGGCGTGATCAATTACGCCATTGACTCTAGTAAGAATTTATAATTAGGAGAAAAGCATGTTTTTATCTTCTTTTGATATTAGCGGTTATGGCTTGTCCGCCCAACGCTTAAGGGCTAATTTGATTTCTTCTAATATCGCTAACGCTAACACCACGCGCACGAGTGAAGGAGGCCCTTATAGGAGGCAAGAAGCGGTGTTTAAGGCTTTTGATTTCAATGAGATTTTAAACCAAAAAATCGCCCAAAACAATCAAATTACCCCCTATGAAGACCCCTTAGATGAAGGCGATGACAACCCCTTAATCCCTATCACAAGCGTGGTGGTGGATAAGATTGTGCGCGATGATAGCGAGCCGTTAATGAAATACGATCCCAGCCACCCTGACGCTAACGCTCAAGGCTATGTGGCTTACCCCAATGTGAATGCGGTGGTTGAAATGGCGGATTTAGTGGAAGCGACTAGAGCTTATCAAGCCAATGTTGCAGCCTTTCAAAGCGCTAAAAACATGGCACAAAACGCGATAGGTATGTTACAAACATGAATGATTTGTAACAATTTATGGTAGTATAAGAAAATTTAGGTAGTATTAGCCAAAGATCAGTAGAATACAGAAATGAATAAGATATTTAATAGAGTTAAATTTTTAAAAAAGAGCTTAAGGAGGTTCTATGCAAGCCATACACAATGATAAAAGCTTATTGAGTCCTTTCTCTGAGCTTAACACGGACAACAGGACTAAAAGAGAAGAATCAGGTAGCACCTTTAAAGAACAAAAAGGTGGGGAGTTTTCCAAACTCTTAAAGCAATCCATCAATGAGCTTAACAACACTCAAGAGCGGTCTGATAAAGCCTTAGCGGATATGGCGACAGGGCAAATCAAAGACTTGCACCAAGCGGCTATCGCCATAGGGAAGGCTGAAACGAGCATGAAACTCATGCTTGAGGTGCGCAACAAAGCGATTAGCGCTTATAAAGAGCTTTTAAGAACGCAGATCTAGCCTCTTAAGTGGCTTCTCTTTAAATGATCGCTTGGTCCTTTTTAAAGAGAGGGTTCATTGTTGCTACACCCCCTTTTAACGGATTTTACCATCAAAAATTCATGCTCTCATGCGTTGTGAAAATCCAACGCTACGCCATTTTCAAGTAAGCGTTCATGGATAATAAAAACATTGATCCCAATTTCAACCCAGAGCAATTTTTAGAAACCCAAAAATACAAGGGTTCTGTTACGGCTTTAATCTTTTTATTGCTTTTTATCATTTTTTTAATGGTGGCTTTTAAAAAAGCTTTTTTTGCCCAAGCCAACATGCCTAATCTGGTGATGAGCAAACAAGATGTTGCCACTAGAGGGACTATCTATAGTCAAGACAACTACAGCCTGGCCGCTTCGCAAACCCTTTTCAAACTGGGCTTTGATACAAGGTTTTTAAACCCGGATAAAGAAGATTTTTTCATTGATTTCCTTTCTATTTATAGCAATATCCCTAAAAACTCCCTAAAAGATGCGATCAACACGAAAGGCTACACGATTTTAGCCTATGATCTCACGCCCAATATGGCCGCTAATATTAGGGACTTGAATAAGAAATTTTTAGCCTTTGGGGTTTTCCAAAATTTCAAAGACGCGCACGATAAGGTGTGGCAAAAGCAAGGGCTAAACATTGAAGTGAGCGGCGTTTCTAGGCATTACCCTTATCAAAATAGCCTAGAGCCAATCATTGGCTATGTGCAAAAACAAGAAGAAGACAAGCTCACTTTAACTACCGGTAAAAAAGGCGTTGAAAAATCTCAAAATCATTTGCTTAAAGCCCAACAAAATGGCATAAGAACAGGCAAAAGGGATGTGAGTTTTAACTTTATCCAAAACCACTCTTACACAGAAGTTGAGCGCCTTGATGGCTATGAGGTGTATTTGAGCGTTCCTTTAAAACTCCAAAGAGAAATTGAAACCCTATTGGATAAAACCAAAGACAAACTCAAGGCTAAAGAAATCCTAGTGGGCATCATTAACCCTAAAAGCGGGGAAATTTTATCGCTAGCTTCAAGCAAGCGCTTCAATCCTAACGCCATTAAAACCAGCGATTATGAAAGCTTGAATTTGAGCGTTGCCGAAAAGGTTTTTGAGCCAGGCAGCACGATCAAACCCATTGTTTATTCCTTGCTGTTAGACAAGAATTTGATCAACCCTAAAGAACGCATTGATTTAAACCATGGCTATTACCAATTAGGAAAATACACCATTAAAGACGACTTTATCCCTAGTAAAAAAGCCGTTGTGGAAGACATTTTGATCCAATCTAGCAATGTGGGCATGATAAAAATCAGCAAAAATCTCAACCCGGAGGATTTCTATAACGGGCTTTTAGGCTATGGATTTTCTCAAAAAACCGGCATTGATTTATCCTTAGAAGCCACAGGAAAGATCCCTCCTTTGTCCGCTTTCAAGCGTGAAGTGTTAAAGGGGAGCGTCTCTTATGGCTATGGGCTGAACGCGACTTTTTTGCAGCTTTTAAGGGCTTATGCGGTGTTTTCTAATGAAGGCAAATTGACTACCCCCTATTTAGTGCAACGAGAAACCGCCCCTAATGGCGATATTTACATCCCTAGCCCCAAACCCACCTTTCAAGTCATCAACCCAAAAAGCGCTAGGAAAATGAAAGAAACCTTAATCAAAGTGGTGCGTTATGGCACAGGCAAAAACGCTCAATTTGAAGGGCTATACATAGGGGGAAAAACCGGAACGGCTAGGGTTGCTAAAAACGGGAGTTATAGCGCGCAGTCCTACAACAGCTCTTTTTTTGGGTTCGCTGAAGATGAAAGGCAGGTTTTTACTATCGGCGTGGTTATCTTAGGCTCGCACGGCAAGGAAGAATATTACGCCAGCAAGATTGCAGCCCCTATTTTTAAAGAAATCACCGAAATTTTAGTGCGTTACAATTATCTATCGCCCTCTATTGCGATTCAAAATGCGTTGGAGAAAAACCGCTTTAAAATAAAATAAAAGGCTCTTTTTAACTCAAACTCCAAAAGTGGTATTAACGCCAAATTTAGAGGACAGATTAGAAAAAATCTGTTTAAGTTAGATTGAACCCAATTAAATAAAATGAGACTTGCATGATCCCTAGAAAGACAATCAAAACTAACCCTTAAACCAAAAAAGAATGCGGATTAACTTGCTATTATAATTTAAACGCAAGGTTTACAATAGGCGAGTGTTCAAAATTTAATCAAATAATGTAAAATTAGAGCGACTATAAACTTGGCAGTATCAACTAGGCTCATTAAAAGGCGAAATTCAAATAATTAGAAGCATAGAGATTGAAAATTACAAAAATTTCAAGCACTTTAAAATGGAAAATTTTAAATAAAGAAAGTTGAAAGGTTAGAAGAAACAACCTTTAAAGGTTGTTTGCTAAAATCTCACTTCATTTGCAAAGCCACTTCTTCAGCGAAATTCTCTGCCTTTTTCTCAATGCCTTCGCCCAATTCAAAACGCACATACTCAGTGATTTTTAAATCATCATTCCATTCTTTGGAACAATCAGCAACCACTTGAGCGATAGTTTTTTTATCGTCCATGACATAGAACTGCCCTAAAAGAGTCAGGCGTTGATCAATAAGGGTGTTATCAGCGATAAACCTTTCCATTTTTCCAGGAACGATTTTATCCCAGATTTTTTCAGGCTTGCCCTGCTCTTTTAGTTCGTTTTCAAAAGCCTTTTTTTGATGGGCTAAAACTTCATCGCTCAATTCAATGCGGCTCCCAAAAGCGGGGATGTTTTTTAAAGGTTTGCCCAAGCGTTTAGCCTCTTCATTGTCTTTTTCAATTTCAGCGATCAAGGCTAAAGTTTCTTTTTTGACAAAATCAAGGCTAAAGTCTTTGCAATCTAGCACTTGAGGTTTCATCGCTGCGGCATGCATAGCGATGTTTCGGGCTAGTTCCACCACTTTTGGAGCGTTTTTCTCATTATCGTATTTTATACCGATTAACACGCCCACTCTGGCGTTAGAATGCGCATAACCATTGATGATATGAGAGCTAGGGGCTTTTAAATGAGCGATTTTTCTCACTAAAATGTTTTCACCAATCACAGCGATTTGAGAGTGCAAATATTCTTCAAAAGGTTTGTTGTCTAACGGGCTTTTAAGCAGTTCTTCTGTGGTATGGATATTGTGGGCTTTGATCGTTTCTAAAGTTTTTTTCACCAATTCCTTAAAGCCCTCATTTTTAGCTACAAAATCCGTTTCGCTATTGATTTCTACCATCATCGCGCTTTTAAAATCAGGCGCTACTTCTAAAGCGACCACGCCCTCAGCAGCGATCCTATCGGCTTTTTTAGCGGCTTTGCTCAAGCCTTTTTCGCGCAAGAAATCAATGGCCTTTTGCAAATCCCCAGCCACTTCCACAAGGGCTTTTTTGCAATCCATCATGCCCGCATCGGTTAAATCCCTTAATTTTTTGACTAATTGAGCGCTAATTCCTGACATTATTCGGCTCCTTGAGTGATTTCTTTTTGGATTTCAGCGAGCATTTCTTCTTTTTCTTCATTGCTCACAAACTCTATCTCTTCGCTATTTTCATCCGCATGGACGATTTCTTCTTGCATGAGTTCTCGCCCCTCTAAAATCGCTTCGCTCATTTCTTTACAAAATAGCCTAATAGAGCGGATCGCATCGTCATTTCCAGGAATGGGGTAATCCACTAAATCAGGATCGCAGTTGGTGTCTAAGGGAGCCACGATAGGGATATGGAGTTTTCTTGCTTCAGCGACAGCGATTTTTTCTTTAGCCACATCAATCACAAAAATCATATCAGGGATTTTTTTCATGTGGCGCACCCCACCAAGATACTTGTCTAGCTTTTCTTTTTTCCTTAAAATCATGAGTTTTTCTTTTTTAGTCAACAAATCAATTTGACCGCTATTTTCCATTTCTTCAATGATTTCTAATTTTCTCACCGATTTTCTAATGGTGCTAAAATTAGTCAGCATGCCACCAAGCCAGCGGTAATTGACATAAGGGACTTGAATGCTTTCAGCAAATTCTTTCAAAGTCTCATTGGCTTGTTTTTTAGTGCCTACAAACATGATGCTCTTGCCTTGAGCGCTCGCATCGCGCACGATATTATAAGTGTATCTAAAGTAGCGCAAAGTTTTTTGCAGATCAATAATATGGATATTTTTCCTAACGCCAAAAATGAATTTTTTGGTTTTAGGATTCCAACGCCTTGTTTGGTGTCCAAAATGCACACCACATTCTAATAAATCTTTCATGGTTACCATGAGAATTCTCCTTAAAGTTATTTTGGTTCTCTTCCTCCATGCTCATTTGATTCTTAAATTTCTTAAGAACACCTAAATACAAGGATTAGCATGTGTGAATTTGACGCTGTCTTTGCCTTTGATTCCTATAAAATGATAGAAAAAACGACAAAACCCTATGATTATAGCAAAAGATTAGGGTTTTTTAGCTTAAGTAAAAAAGGCTTTTAGGTTATAATAAAGACAAAACAGAATTTTAGGATAGAACTCAATGGATACAAAAAGACAATGCATGGCTTTAAAGGCTTCAGCAGGGAGCGGGAAGACTTTCGCTTTGAGCGTGCGGTTTTTGGCCCTGTTGTTTAAGGGGGCTAATCCTAGCGAGATTTTGACGCTCACTTTCACTAAAAAAGCCACCGCCGAAATGAAAGAGCGCATTTTAGACTATTTAAAAATTTTGCAAAAAGAAGACCTTGAAAATGAAAAAGAAAAATCCCAAAATATCCTGAAAGAATTAGAAGAAAAATACCATTTAAACCCTGATTTGGTGCGAAATAGCGCTCCAAAAATCTACCAACGCTTTTTAAACGCTGAAATCAGAATCAGCACTATTGATGCGTTTTTTCAAAGCATTTTAAGGAAATTTTGCTGGTTTGTGGGGTTGAGCGCGAATTTTGAAGTCAATGAAGACACCAAAGCGCACCAACAACAGCTTAATGAGGGTTTCTTGAGCGCTTTAAATGGCGAACAGCTTGAGGAATTGAGCGTTTTTATCGCTCAATGCTTAAGCTATGATAATTACACAAGCGATTCTATTTTAGAGCGGTTGCGTTTTTTAAAAAACAAGCTCTATTTATTTGATCCTAATAAGAAAGAGCCTGCATTTGATGAAGAGGGTTTTTTAGAAAAACTAAGAAGCTTAAACGAACAAATTCAAAGCATAGAAACGGCGTCAGATAGGGCTAAAACAGCCATTAAATGCGATGATTTTAGGGGATTTTTAAACAGCTCTTTAACCTGGCTTGAAAAAAAGAGCGAATACATCTATTTCAAAAAATTAAAAGATGAAATCCCCACTTTAGAGAGCGAATGCGAAGAGATTGAAAACGATTTAAAACGCTATTATGAAGCCAAAGAAACCGCAATATTTAAAAAATTCCCTAAATTCATCCAGCTTTATGATAACGCTACTTCTAAAATCCAAGCCCTAGATTTTGATGCGATTAAAGATAAGGTTCATGTCTTATTGAATGGTTATGAAGAAATGCCGGCGGAGTTTTTTTATTTCAGATTGGACAGCAAGATCGTGCACATTTTGATTGATGAATTTCAAGACACGAGCTTGAACGATTATAAGATTTTAGCCCCTTTTATTGATGAGATTAAAGCCGGGATAGGGCAAGCAAAATGGCACAGGAGCGTGTTTTTTGTGGGCGATGTCAAGCAGAGCATTTATGCCTTTAGGGGGAGTTTTAGCTCCTTATTTGAAAGCGTTTCTAAGGATTTTTACCACGATAATTTGGAATTCAACCACCGCAGTGTGCCTTTAATCATTAATTATGTGAACACCATTTTTAAAAAGGCTTATCAAAATTCCCCCACCGCTTATTTGGAGCAAAAATACCCTAAAACTTCCAACAATAAACATGCTACAGACGGCTATGTTAAAGTCTCTTTAGTGGCTGATGAAAGAGAATTGTTGTTAGAACAAATCTTACAAGAAGCTCAAAACCTTTTAGAGCATCATATTGATCCTAAAGACATTACCATTTTATGCGCCACCAATAAGGACGCTTTAAAAATCAAAAATTATTTGCAAGAGCGTTTGAGTGCGATTCGCCCAAGCACGGAATCTAGCGCAAAATTGTCTCAATTTGTAGAATCCAAAATCATTAAGAACGCTTTAAAATACGCTCTAGCGGAAGAACCTTACAAGCCCTTTTATAAGCACAGCGTTTTAAAACTCGCTGGATACTTGCATGATGATGCGATCGTTCTACCCAGTTTTAACCCTAAAAAAGAGAGCGTGGCAGGCTTTGTGTGGAAGGTGATGGAGCAATTTGAGCTTTATGGAGAGCCTGCACAAAGCTGTTTGGAATTAGCGGTTGGGTGCGAAGACGCCGATGGATTTTTAGAAAAATTAGAGGCTAAATCGATCGCTTCTTCCCATTCAAAAGGCGCGCAGATCATGACCATTCATAAATCTAAAGGCATGCAATTCCCTTATGTGATCGTGTGCGAACGCTTGGGCAAGCCTAATTCAAGCCATTCCAATCAACTCCTTGAAGAATATGACGGCGCAGAGCTTGCACGCCTTTATTACAGAATGAAAAATCGTGAGATCATGGATAAAGATTACGCTAGGGCTTTAGACAAAGAAGAAGCGGCTAAAAATCATGAAGAAATTAATGTGTATTATGTCGCATTCACTAGGGCTGAGTTAGGGCTGATTGTCGTGGCCAAAGACAAAAAAGAAAGCAAAAAAGAAAGCAAAAACAAAACAATGCGCGAACAATTGGATCTTGCGCCTTTAGAAGAGGGAGAAATTATGCCGGTTATTTCTCCACAAAAAGAGCCTTTAATTACAAGCACTCTCATCAAGCCCCATGCCTATGGCGAGCAAGTCCAAGAGATAGAAGAAGAGCCAGATAGCGATTATGAAAAGAATGACGACCAGGAAGCGATCAATTTTGGTATCGCCTTGCACAAGGGATTAGAATACCAATACGCTTACAACATTCCTAAAAAAAGCGTTTTAGAATATTTAAACTACCACCATGGTTTTTATGGTTTGGATCACCAAGCGTTAGAAGAAAGTTTAGAGCTTTTTGAAAATGATATGGAAATACAAACTCTTTTTAAGAACTATTTCTTAAAGGGCGAAGCGGCTTTTTTATTTGAAGGGGTTGTGTCTAGGATTGATGTTTTATTGTGGGATAAGGGGCAAAATTTGTGTGTTTTAGATTATAAAAGCTCTCAAAATTACCAACAAAGCCATAAGGCTCAAGTGTCTCATTACGCTGAGTTTTTAAAAACTCAAGCCCCCCATTTTAAGATACAAGCGGGCATCATTTACGCTCATAAAAGACTGCTTGAAAAATTATGGGTTTGAAATTAAAAATTTTAGGGTTGTCTATGAATCTCAAAAAAACAGAAAACACGCTCAGTTTGACGCTTAAGAACTTCATTAAAAGCGAGTCTTTTGGAGGGATTTTCCTCTTTTTGAACGCCGTTTTAGCGATGGTGGTGGCTAATTCGTTTTTAAAAGAAAGTTATTTTGCGCTATGGCACACCCCTTTTGGGTTTCAAGTAGGGGATTTTTTCATCGGCTTTAGTTTGCATAATTGGATTGATGATGTCTTAATGGCGTTATTCTTTTTAATGATAGGCTTAGAGATCAAGCGAGAATTGTTGTTTGGGGAATTATCTAGTTTCAAAAAAGCTTCTTTTCCTGTGATTGCGGCTCTTGGGGGCATGATAGCTCCAGGATTGATTTATTTTTTCCTTAACGCTGATACGCCCTCTCAGCATGGTTTTGGGATCCCTATGGCGACGGATATTGCGTTCGCTTTAGGCGTGATCATGCTTTTAGGCAAGAGGGTGCCAACCGCCTTAAAGGTTTTTTTAATCACTCTAGCGGTGGCTGATGACTTGGGGGCTATTGTGGTGATCGCGCTCTTTTATACCACGAATTTAAAATTCGCATGGCTTTTAGGGGCTTTAGGGGTGGTTCTTATCTTAGCGGTATTGAACCGCTTAAATGTCCGCTCGCTTATCCCTTACTTGCTTTTAGGGGTGTTGCTTTGGTTTTGCGTGCATGAAAGCGGTATCCATGCGACAATCGCTGCGGTGGTTCTAGCTTTTATGATACCGGTGAAAATCCCTAAAGATTCTAAAAATGTAGAGCTTTTGGAATTAGGCAAACGATACGCAGAGACGAGTTCAGGAGCGCTTTTGACCAAAGAGCAGCAAGAAATCTTGCATTCCATTGAAGAAAAAGCGAGCGCTTTACAAAGCCCTTTAGAAAGATTGGAGCATTTTTTAGCCCCCATCAGCGGGTATTTCATCATGCCCTTATTCGCGTTTGCAAACGCTGGGGTGAGCGTTGATTCTAGCATCAATTTAGAAGTGGATAAGGTGCTTTTAGGGGTTATTTTAGGACTTTGTTTGGGTAAGCCTTTGGGGATTTTCTTAATCACTTTTATAAGCGAAAAGCTTAAAATCACCGCACGCCCTAAAGGCATCAGCTGGTGGCATATTTTAGGGGCTGGGCTTTTAGCAGGGATTGGCTTTACCATGTCTATGTTTATTTCTAATCTGGCTTTCACGAGCGAACATAAAGACGCTATGGAAGTGGCAAAGATTGCGATTTTGCTCGGATCTTTGATTTCTGGGATCATAGGGGCTTTGTATTTATTCGCGCTAGATAAAAGAGCGGCTTTAAAGAAATAGTGAAAAATGCTATAATTTGAGATTAAAACATCTTTTAAGGAAATTAAATGGGACAAATTAAAGACATTCTAACGACGCTTTTACCCCTTGTGGTGTTGTTTCTTATTTTTTATTTTTTGATCGTTCGCCCGCAACGCCAGCAACAAAAAAAGCACAAAGAAATGATAGAGGGCTTGACTAAGGGCGATAAAATTGTCACTCAAGGTGGGCTCATCGTTGAGGTGCTTAAAGCGGAAGCGAATTTTTTTAGCGTGAAACTCAATGATGACACCACCGCTAAACTTTCTAAAAACTATGTAGCGTTCAAATTAGACGAAGAAACAACACCAAATAACAACTGAATGAAACTTTTTAACGCTCGTTTAATCGTTTTTATTTGCGCGCTTCTTTTAGGGGTAGGGTTTTCTGTGCCTTCTTTGCTAGAAACTAAAGGCCCTAAAATCACTTTAGGGTTGGATTTAAGAGGGGGGTTAAACATGCTTTTAGGGGTACAAACCGATGAAGCTTTAAAAAACAAGTATTTAAGCTTGGCGTCTGCTTTAGAATATAACGCTAAAAAGCAAAATATCTTGCTTAAAGACATTAAATCTAATTTAGAAGGGATCAGTTTTGAGCTTTTAGACGAAGATGAGGCGAAAAAATTAGACGCGCTTTTATTGGAATTGCAAGGCCATAGCCAGTTTGAAATCAAAAAGGAAGCGGGGTTTTATAGCGTGAAGCTCACCCCTTTAGAGCAAGAAGAATTGCGTAAAAACACGATTTTGCAAGTGATAGGGATCATTCGTAACCGCTTGGATCAATTTGGTTTGGCAGAGCCTGTAGTCATTCAGCAAGGTAAAGAAGAAATTTCGGTGCAATTGCCCGGCATTAAGACTTTAGAAGAAGAACGGCGCGCTAAAGACTTGATTTCAAGATCCGCTCATTTGCAGATGATGGCAGTGGATGAAGAACACAATAAAGATGCGATGAAAATGACGGATTTAGAGGCTCAAAAATTAGGCAGTGTGTTGTTGTCTGATGTGGAAATGGGGGGTAAAATCTTGCTCAAAGCGATCCCCATTTTAGATGGCGAAATGCTTACGGACGCTAAAGTGGTGTATGATCAAAACAACCAGCCGGTGGTGAGCTTCACGCTGGATGCGCAAGGGGCTAAGATTTTTGGGGATTTCTCAGGCGCGAATGTGGGCAAACGCATGGCGATCGTTTTAGACAATAAGGTTTATTCAGCCCCAGTGATTAGGGAGCGTATTGGCGGAGGGAGCGGGCAAATTAGCGGGAATTTTAGCGTGGCTCAAGCGAGCGATTTAGCGATCGCTTTAAGGAGTGGGGCGATGAGTGCACCCATTCAGGTTTTAGAAAAAAGGATTATAGGCCCGAGCTTAGGGAAAGACAGCATTAAAACTTCCATTATCGCTCTAGTTGGGGGCTTTATTTTAGTGATGGGCTTTATGGTGCTTTATTACTCCATGGCGGGAGTGATCGCTTGTTTGGCGTTAGTGGTCAATCTTTTTTTGATTGTGGCGGTCATGGCGATTTTTGGAGCGACGCTGACTTTACCGGGAATGGCGGGGATTGTTTTAACCGTGGGGATTGCCGTGGATGCTAATATCATTATCAACGAGCGCATTAGAGAAGTCTTAAGAGAGAATGAGGGCATCGCTAAGGCGATCCATTTAGGCTATATCAATGCGAGTAGAGCGATTTTTGATTCCAATATCACTTCCTTGATCGCTTCGGTGTTATTATACGCTTATGGCACAGGAGCGATTAAAGGCTTTGCCCTAACCACAGGCATTGGGATTTTAGCCTCTATTATCACCGCTATTGTAGGCACGCAAGGGATTTATCAAGCCCTTTTGCCTAAACTCACTCAAACAAAAAGCCTTTACTTTTGGTTTGGCGTGAATAAAAGAGCTTAGGAGGTTTTATGGAATTATTCAAACAAACTAGAATCTTAAGCTTCATGCGTTATTCCAATTATGGGGTGATCGTTTCAGCGATCTTAGTGCTTCTAGCGTTGGGGCTTTTGTTTTTCAAAGGGTTTTCTTTAGGGATTGATTTTGCGGGGGGGAGTTTGGTGCAAGTGCGCTACACTCAAAACGCCCCCATTAAAGAAGTGCGCGATCTTTTTGAAAAAGAAGCTCGCTTCAAAGGCGTGCAAGTGAGCGAGTTTGGCTCTAAAGAAGAAATTTTAATCAAATTCCCTTTTGTAGAAACGGCTGAAAATGAAGATTTGAACGCTATCGTGGCTAACATTCTAAAACCCAGTGGCGATTTTGAAATCCGTAAATTTGACACCGTAGGCCCTAGAGTGGGGAGCGAATTGAAAGAAAAGGGCGTTTTGTCGCTGATTTTAGCCCTAATAGCGATCATGATTTATGTGAGTTTCCGCTATGAATGGCGTTTCGCTTTAGCGAGCGTCATTGCGCTTGTGCATGATGTGGTTTTAGTGGCAAGCTCAGTGATCGTTTTTAAGATTGATATGAATTTGGAAGTGGTTGCGGCCTTGCTCACCTTGATTGGGTATTCCATTAATGATACGATCATTATTTTTGATAGGATCAGAGAAGAGATGCTCTCTCAAAAAACCAAAAATGCCATTCAAGCCATTAATGAAGCCATTTCCAGCACGCTCACGCGCACGCTTCTAACTTCTTTAACCGTGTTTTTTGTGGTGTTGATTTTGTGCGTGTTTGGGAGTAAGATCATTATTGGCTTTTCATTGCCCATGCTAATAGGCACGATTGTAGGGACTTATAGCTCTATTTTCATCGCCCCTAAAGTAGCGTTATTGTTAGGCTTTGATATGGATAAATATTATGAGAATGAGGCTAGAAAAATCAAAAAAGCTCAAGAGAAAGAAAAAATGCGCCGTCTGTATGAGGGCGGTCAAGTTTAAGGAGTTTCTATGGATTGGGGTCGGGTCGTTCATGTGCTGTTCAGCCTTATTTCTTTAACCACCATTGCAGGGTTTTTGTATGAGCCTAACACGGTGGTGTTGTTTGTAGCGTTAGCTTTAAACCTTATTTCCGTTACGCTTAAAATTGGGGTGTGCAAGCGTTTCGCTTCAGAGCTGTTGGCCAGCTCTTTAGCTACCGTGTTGCATCTCATACCGGCGTTTGTGTTTTTACAGATTTTAAACAATTTGGTTACAGCTTACATGCTCATGATTGGGGCGTTGATTAGTAACGCTTTCAGCCTTATCTTTTTGTTGATTGAAAGCGTTGTAACGAGTGAAACAGACTAAGGGGTAACGATGGATTTTATCAATATAGAAAAAAAATGGCAAGAATTTTGGTGGAAAAATAAGAGTTTTGAGCCTAAAGACGATTTTAACCTCCCTAAAAAATACATTCTAAGCATGCTGCCTTATCCTAGTGGGGAAATCCACATGGGGCATGTGCGCAATTACACCATTGGCGATGCGTTGGCGCGTTATTATCGTTTGCACCATTACAATGTGTTACACCCTATGGGGTTTGATTCTTTTGGGATGCCTGCAGAAAATGCGGCCATTAAGCATGGTATCCACCCTAAAACCTGGACTTATGAAAACATTGAAGCCATGCAAAAAGAGTTTGAAGCTTTAGGGTTTTCTTTTTCTAAAAACAGGGAATTTGCCACTTCAGATCCGGATTACACGAAATTTGAACAGCAATTTTTCATTGACTTGTGGGAAAAGGGGCTGATTTATCGCAAGAAAGCCATGCTCAATTGGTGCCCTAACGACAAAACCGTTTTAGCTAATGAGCAAGTCATTGATGGGAGGTGTTGGCGTTGCGATACGGAAGTTGTTCAAAAAGAACTCTATCAATATTATTTGAAGATCACAAACTACGCTGAAGAATTGTTAAAAGACTTAGAAACTTTAGAAAATCATTGGCCTTCTCAAGTCCTAACCATGCAAAAAAACTGGATAGGGAAATCTAGTGGGTTGCAATTTGGCTTTAAAATCGCTGATGAGTGCTTGAAAGCTTGCAATAACATTCAAGAAATTGAAGTTTTTACCACAAGAGCGGATACCATTTATGGCGTAACTTACATCGCCATCGCCCCAGAACACCCTTTAGTAGAGCATGCCATTAAGCGAGTGAGCCAAGAAGATTCAAAGATTATTAAAGCGATTTTAAACACGACTCAAAGAGAAAGAGCCTTAGAGAAAAAAGGGGTGTTTTTAGGCGTTTATGCTATCCACCCTTTAACAAAGCAAAAAATCCCTGTTTGGGTGGCTAATTTCGCCCTAGCCAATTATGGCTCTGGAGCGTTAATGGGCGTGCCAGCTTGCGATGAAAGAGATTTTGAATTCGCTAATCTTTATCATATCCCTATTAAAGTGATCACTCAAAGTTCTCAAAATTTGCCCCACACCAAAGAAGAGGTTTTAAAAAATAGCGGGGAGTGGAGCGATCTTTCTAGCTCAGTGGCCAGAGAACAAATCATCGCTTATTTTGAAAAAGAAAACCTCGGTAAAAGGGTCATCAATTACCGCTTGCAAGATTGGGGAGTGAGCCGTCAAAGGTATTGGGGAGCGCCCATTCCTATGATTCATTGCAAACATTGCGGGATTGTGCCTGAAACCCAACTACCGGTAACTTTACCTGAAGACATTGTGATTGATGGGGAGGGCAATCCGTTAGAAAAGCATGTGAGTTGGAAATTCGCTCAATGCCCTAAATGCCACAAAGACGCTTTAAGAGAAACAGACACCATGGACACTTTCATCCAATCCAGTTGGTATTTCTTGCGCTACACCACGCCCAAAAATCAGCGTGAAAATCAAGCGTTTGATCAAAATTACTTGAAGTATTTCATGCCGGTGGACACTTATATTGGCGGCATTGAACATGCGATTTTGCACTTGTTATACGCACGCTTTTTCACTAAGGCTTTAAGGGATTTGGGCTATCTCAATTTAGATGAGCCTTTCAAACAGCTTATCACTCAAGGCATGGTTTTAAAAGATGGCGCTAAGATGAGCAAATCTAAAGGCAATGTCGTTAGCCCTAAAGAGATACTTAAAAAATACGGGGCTGATGCTGCAAGGCTTTTTATCCTTTTTGCTGCCCCACCGGCTAAAGAATTGGAATGGAATGACAGCGCTTTAGAAGGGGCGCACCGGTTTATCAAGCGCTTATACGACAAAGCGAACGCCATTAGCCCTACTACTTCTAAGCCTGAATTTAAAGGAGTGAGCCTGAATGAAGCGCAAAAACTAGCCCGCAAAAAAGTCTATGAGGCGTTGAAAAAATCGCATGAAATTTTCAATAAGGCTGAAAGCGCTTACGCGTTTAACACTTTGATCGCAAGCTGCATGGAGGCTTTAAACGCTTTGAGCGCGCAAACTAATGAGCAAATTTTATGCGAGGGTTATTTTGTGTTGTTGCAAATCTTAGAGCCTATTATCCCACACGCGGCATGGGAGTTGAGCGAGAGGTTTTTTAAAAGAGAGAATTTCAAGCCTATAGAAGTAGATGAAAGTGCTTTGATGGAAGACTTTATGACTTTAGGGCTTACCATTAATGGCAAAAGGCGCGCGGAACTGAAAGTCAATATTAACGCCAGCAAAGAAGAGATTATTGTTTTGGCTAAAAAAGAATTGGAGAAATATTTAGAAAACGCGAGCGTTAAAAAAGAAATTTATGTGCCTAATAAACTTGTTAATTTTGTCATCGCATGAGGGCTTTACTTTTTTTTATTTTATTGCTTTTGTTCAAGGGCTGTGGGTATAAACCCATCGCTACTTACGCTCAAAACGCGCTTGGCGATAGCGTGTATATAAAACTCATTGTGAATTTGCCTAACCCTGAAAACTCTGTGGAGTTTAAGGATTTGATGAATCGTTTAGTCGTGCAACGCTTCCAAAACCGCCTGGCGAGTGAAAAGGATGCGGATTCTATCATTATTATAGAAATCACGAATGTAACCGATACGAGCATCACGCAAAATAAAGAAGGTTTTACGACTTTTTATCGTGCGACCGTGTCTGTGAATTACACCTACGATAATAAAAGAGGCGTTAGAAAGACTTTTCAAAATAGCGGATACTACAATTACGCCGTGAATTTGCAAGACCCCCTTAACACTTTCCAGAACCGCTATTACGCTATCAATCAGGCTGTGGAACAAACTTTGACTAAATTTGTGGCTCAAATCGCTTATGAGGGGAAATTCAATAATGAAAAATAGTCATGGGTTAAAGGCGTTTTTAGAAACAAAGCCTAAGGAATACCATAAATTTGATCCTAGCCGTTTCATTCAAATTTATAAAGATTTTAAAAACGCTTTTTTTGAGATTCAAGCCAAAGTCATTCATGTGGTAGGGACTAATGGTAAGGGCAGCACAGGGCGGTTTTTAACCCTTTTATTAGCCGATCAAAATTTTAAGGTGTTGCATTTCACCTCCCCTCATGTTTTTGAATTTAGGGAGCGCTTTTATTTGAATGGTTCTGTTGTTGAAGAAAGCGTTTTAGAAAACGCCCACCAGCAATTGCAATCGCACGCTTTCATCAACGCTTGCTCGTATTTTGAATACGCTACCTTACTAGCTGTCATTCTCGCTAAAGATTGCGATTATTTGGTTTTAGAAGCGGGGCTTGGGGGGGAGTTTGACAGCACGAACGCTTTAGAAAAAACCCTAAGCGTTTTCACCCCCATTGATTACGATCATAAGGAATTTTTAGGGGATAGTTTAGAAAGCATTGCGACTACTAAATTAAAAGCGATGGGCCCTCTTAGCATCATCGCTCCCCAACAAGAACTGGTTTTAAATGCGGCTCAAAAAATCGCCAAAGACAAACACGCGCAATTGATTGTGGTTCAAAATGAAATTTCAAAAGGAGTCAAGGATTATATTGAACGCTACCATTTAGCCCATTTTTTAGCGATGAATTTAGAAGTGGCTCTAAAAGCGTTTGAAACGCTATTACCATGCAATAAACAAGAAGTTTTAAAAAACCTAAAACCCCTAAATTTAATCGGCCGTTGCGAGCTTTTAAGCCCTAATATTTTAATAGATGTGGGGCATAACCCCCATAGCGCCAAAGCCTTAAAAGAAGAAATCAAGCGCGTTTTTAACGCTAAAATCATTTTGATTTATAACTGCTATCAAGATAAAGACGCTTTTTTGGTGCTAGAAATTTTAAAGCCTGTGGTTAAAAAGGTTTTGATTTTAGAATTGCATAATGAAAGAATTATCCAATTAGAAAAGCTTAAAGGGATTTTAGAAACTTTAGGGTTAGAACACGCTTTGTTTGAAGATGTGGAAGAAAATGAAAATTATTTGGTGTATGGCTCATTTCTGGTAGCCAACGCTTTTTATAAACGCTATCAAAAGAAGAGGGATTAATGCCGCAAAACCAGCTTGTGATCACCATCATTGATGAATCAGGCTCTAAACAGCTCAAATTTTCTAAAAATTTAAAACGCAACCTCATCATTGCTGTTGTCATTCTTTTATTGATCGTGGGGCTTGGCGTGGGGTTTTTAAAATTTTTAATCGCTAAAATGGATACGATGACAAGCGAGAGGAATGCGGTTTTAAGGGATTTTAGGGATTTGTATCAAAAAAATTACACTTTGACAAAAGAGATTAAAAACAAGCGAGAAGAGCTTTTTATTGTGGGGCAAAAGATCCGTGGGTTGGAATCCTTGATTGAAGTCAAAAGAGGGGCTAATGGGGGCGTGCATCTTTATGATGAAGTGGATTTAGAAAATTTGAGCTTAAATCAAAAAAATTTAGCGCTCATGCTCATTCCTAATGGCATGCCCTTGAAAACTTATAGCGCTATCAAACCTACCAAAGAAAGGAACCACCCCATTAAAAAGATTAAGGGCGTTGAATCCGGGATTGATTTTATCGCGCCATTAAACACGCCTGTGTATGCGAGCGCTGATGGGATTGTGGATTTTGTGAAGACTCGTTCTAATGCGGGGTATGGGAACTTGGTGCGCATTGAGCATGCGTTTGGTTTTAGCTCCATTTACACGCATTTAGATCATGTCAATGTGCAACCTAAAAGCTTTATCCAAAAAGGGCAGTTGATTGGTTATAGCGGGAAGAGCGGTAATAGCGGCGGTGAAAAATTGCATTATGAAGTGCGCTTTTTGGGTAAAATTTTAGACGCAGAAAAATTCCTGGCATGGGATTTGGATCATTTCCAAAGCGCTTTAGAAGAAAATAAATTTATTGAATGGAAGAATCTGTTTTGGGTTTTAGAAGACATCGTCCAGCTCCAAGAGCATGTGGATAAAGACACCTTAAAAGGTCAGTAGGGGTTTTTGGTGTTTTTAGACAGGCGTTTGATTGTGATGGTTACGGACTCTAAAGGGAGCCGTTACATTAATGTGCATATCTTATTCCGCCAAATCAGTTTGTATGCGCTGTTGAGCGTTGTGGGATCTTTATTGTTTTTAGGCGTTTCGTTACTGGTTTTAAATAAAGAAATTAAAAATATTGAAAAACAGCATGCTTTAATCACTAAGGAATTTGAGAAAAAAAGAGAGACTAATGAAAATCTTTCTTTGCAAATGGATGAGTTTTTAGACGATTTGCAACTTTCAGGGGAGCGCATCAACGATTTAGAAGAAGTGGTGGGGGTGAATAGGCCTGAAGAAGAAAAAGAAGAGGGTAATTTTTCCAGCCGCTTGGATGTGGCTGGGATTACCGGGCTTCAAAAAAGCTTTATCATGCGCCTTATCCCTAATGACTACCCACTAGAATCCTATCGGCGCGTTTCAGCCGCTTTTAATAAAAGAATGCACCCTATTTTGCATGTGTTGCACAACCATACCGGGCTTGATTTAAGCACCGCCATTAACACGCCTGTGTATGCGAGCGCGAGCGGGGTAGTGGGGTTAGCGAGTAAGGGGTGGAATGGGGGGTATGGGAATTTAATTAAGGTTTTCCACCCTTTTGGTTTTAAAACCTACTACGCCCATTTGAATAAAATCGTCGCAAAAACGGGCGAATTTGTCAAAAAAGGGCAGTTGATTGGGTATAGTGGTAATACAGGAATGAGTACAGGACCGCATTTGCATTATGAAGTGCGCTTCTTAGATCAACCCATAAACCCCATGAGTTTCACCAAATGGAACATGAAAGATTTTGAAGAAGTTTTTAATAAAGAAAGGAGCATCAGATGGCAATCTTTGATAACAATAATAAATCGGCTAATGCAAAAACAGGACCAGCGACTATCATCGCTCAAGGCACAAAAATAAAGGGTGAGCTTCATCTGGATTACCATTTGCATGTGGATGGCGAATTAGAAGGAGTGGTGCATTCTAAAAGCACGGTGGTGATCGGGCAAACCGGCTCGGTAGTGGGTGAGATTTTTGCCAATAAATTAGTGGTCAATGGCAAGTTCACTGGCACGGTGGAGGCGGAAGTGGTAGAAATCATGCCTTTAGGACGCTTGGATGGTAAGATCTCTAGCCAAGAGCTTGTGGTGGAAAGAAAGGGGATTTTGATTGGGGAAACCCGCCCTAAGAATATTCAAGGGGGGGCGTTGTTAATCAATGAGCAAGAAAAGAAGATTGAAAATAAATAGGGAATGATCCAATCTAGCCTTTATAGAGCCTTAAACAAAGGCTTTGATTACCAAATACTCGCTTGTAAGGATTTTAAAGAATCCAAGCTCGCTAAAGAAGTCATAAGCTATTTTAAGCCAAATATTAAAGCCGTTCTTTTCCCGGAGTTTAGGGCTAAAAAAAACGACGATTTGCGTTCGTTTTTTGAAGAATTTTTACAGCTTTTAGGGGGTTTGAGGGAGTTTTATCAAGCCTTAGAAAACAAGCAAGAAGTTATCATCATTGCCCCTATTAGCGCGTTATTGCACCCTTTACCTAAAAAAGAACTTTTAGAGAGCTTTAAAATCACTCTTTTAGAAAAATATAACCTTAAGGATTTGAAAGACAAGCTCTTTTATTATGGCTATGAAATTTTAGACTTAGTGGAAGTGGAAGGCGAAGCGAGCTTTAGGGGGGATATTGTGGATATTTATATACCTAATTCTAAGGCGTATCGCTTGAGTTTTTTTGACACCGAGTGTGAGAGCATTAAGGAATTGGATCCCACCACTCAAATGAGCCTTAAAGAAGATTTGCTAGAAATTGAAATCCCCCCCACGCTTTTTAGCTTGGACGAACCATCTTATAAGGATCTGAAAACAAAAGTGGAACAAAGCCCCTTAAATAGCTTTTCTAAAGATTTAACCAGTTTTGGTTTGTGGTTTTTAGGAGAAAAAGCAAACGATTTGTTGCACACCTATAAAAGTATTATAAGCCCTAAGGCTTTAGAAGAAATTCAAGAATTAGCGAGCTTAAACGAATTGGATTGTGAGCGTTTCAAATTTTTAAAGGTTTTAGAAAACGCGCAAGGTTATGAAGATTTAGAAATCCATGCGCATGCCCTAGAAGGCTTTATCGCTTTGCATTCAAATCATAAAATCACGCTCCTAGCCCCCAATAAAACGATTTTAGACAATGTATTAGGCACGATTGAAAAAAGCAGCATTCAATGCGTCATCGCCCCCTTTGTGTTAAACTTTAAAACCCCTGATGGGATTTTTATTTCGCTCAATTCCTTTGAAAGGAAGAAAAAACGCCAAAAATCCAAGCTCGCTTTGAACGAATTGAATGCGGGCGAATGGGTGGTGCATGATGATTATGGGGTGGGCGTGTTTTCTCAATTAGTCCAGCACAGCGTTTTAGGGAGCAAGAGGGATTTTTTAGAAATCGCTTATTTGGGTGAAGACAAACTGCTGTTGCCGGTAGAAAACTTGCATCTCATCGCTCGCTATGTGGCGCAAAGCGATAGCGTGCCAGCTAAAGACCGGCTAGGGAAAGGGAGTTTTCTCAAATTAAAAGCTAAAGTCAGGACTAAGCTTTTAGAGATTGCAAGCAAGATCATTGAATTAGCGGCTGAACGCAATTTGATCTTGGGTAAAAAGATGGATGTGCATTTAGCGGAGTTGGAAGTCTTTAAATCGCATGCGGGGTTTGAATACACCAGCGATCAAGAAAAAGCCATCGCTGAAATTTCAAAGGATTTAAGCTCTAAGAGAGTGATGGACAGATTGTTGAGTGGGGATGTGGGTTTTGGGAAAACAGAAGTGGCGATGCATGCAATTTTTTGCGCGTTTTTGAACGGCTTTCAAAGCGTGCTAGTCGTGCCTACCACTTTATTAGCGCACCAGCATTTTGAGACTTTAAAGGCGCGTTTTGAAAATTTTGGCGTTAAAGTGGCTCGTTTGGACAGGTATATTAAAACCAGCGAAAAAAACAAGCTTTTAAAGGCGGTGGAATTAGGGCAAGTTGATGCGCTAATAGGCACGCATGCGATTTTAGGCGCGAAATTTAAAAACTTGGGCTTAGTGGTGGTGGATGAAGAGCATAAATTTGGCGTGAAACAAAAAGAAGCTTTAAAAGAATTGAGCAAAAGCGTGCATTTTTTAAGCATGTCCGCCACGCCTATCCCGCGCACTTTGAACATGGCGCTCTCTCAAATTAAAGGCATTAGTTCTTTAAAAACCCCACCCACAGACAGAAAGCCCAGCCGCACTTTTTTGAAAGAAAAGAATGACGAACTCTTAAAAGAGATTATTTACAGAGAATTACGCCGTAACGGGCAAATTTTTTACATCCATAACCACATCGCTAGCATTTCAAAAGTCAAAACCAAGCTAGAAGAGCTCATCCCTAAACTCAAAATCGCCATTTTGCATTCCCAAATTAACGCTAGTGAGAGCGAAGAAATCATGCTAGAGTTTGCTAAGGGAAATTATCAGGTTTTATTATGCACTTCTATTGTGGAATCAGGGATTCATTTGCCTAACGCTAACACGATTATTATAGATAACGCACAAAATTTCGGGCTGGCTGATTTGCACCAATTAAGAGGGCGTGTGGGGAGAGGCAAAAAAGAAGGCTTTTGTTATTTCCTTATAGAAGATCAAAAAAGTTTGAATGAACAGGCTTTAAAACGCTTGCTCGCTTTAGAAAAAAATTCGTATTTAGGCAGTGGGGAGAGTATCGCCTATCATGATTTAGAAATCAGGGGGGGCGGGAATTTGCTCGGGCAAGATCAGAGCGGGCATATTAAAAACATTGGTTATGCGCTCTATACGCGCATGCTTGAAGACGCGATTTACGAATTGAGTGGGGGGAAGAAAAGGCTTGAAAAAAGCGTAGAAATCCAACTTGGCGTGAGCGCTTTTTTAAACCCTGAACTCATTGCAAGCGATAGTTTGAGGCTGGATTTGTATCGCCGTTTGAGTTTGTGTGAAAATGTAGATGAGGTGGGGCAAATCCATGAAGAAATAGAAGATAGGTTTGGCAAAATAGACGATTTGAGCGCTCAATTTTTGCAAATCATTACGCTTAAAATTCTAGCCAACCAGCTTGGCATCCTTAAACTTTCTAATTTCAATCAAAACATCACCCTTACTTATAGCGATGAAAAGAAAGAAAGCTTGAAAGCCCCAAGCAAAGACGATAACGATATTTTAGAAACCCTTTTGAAACATTTGCGCGCTCAAATTTCTTTAAAGCGGCGTTAAAAGCGTTTGATTTTAGTCTCAATTTTGTTATTTTAAAAAAATTATTAAGAGAGTTTGTTGTAAAATAGGGATTTGCTAGGCCTTTAGTCGTTAAAAGGTAATTATCATTAAGGAGTTTTTAATCATGGCAGATATTCAAAGGCGTGATTTTTTAGGAATGAGCCTTGCTAGCGTTACAGCTATAGGGGCTATAGCCAGTCTAGTAGCGATGAAAAAGACTTGGGATCCGCTTCCAAGCGTTGTTTCAGCCGGTTTTACAACCATAGATGTAGCGAACATGCAAGAAGGGCAGTTTTCCACCGTGGAATGGCGTGGGAAACCGGTCTATATCCTCAAGCGTTCTAAAAAAGAGGGCTTTAATGAAAAGCGCGATTTTAAAATTGGCGAGAGCGTTTTTACAACAGCCATTCAAATTTGCACGCATTTAGGGTGTATCCCCACTTATCAAGATGAAGAAAAAGGCTTTTTATGCCCATGCCATGGGGGGCGTTTCACTGCTGATGGCGTGAATATTGCCGGCACCCCTCCTCCACGCCCTTTTGATATCCCGCCTTTTAAAATTGAAGGCACTAAAATCACTTTTGGTGAAGCCGGGGCTGAATACAAGAAAATGATGGCTAAAGCGTAAGGAGAGTTCCATGGCAGAGATAAAAAAAGCGAAGAATTTAGGCGAATGGTTAGACATGCGTCTTGGCACTAACAAGCTTGTTAAAGTGCTAATGACAGAATATTGGATCCCTAAAAACATCAATTTCTTATGGGCGATGGGGGTGATTTTATTGACCCTTTTTGGCGTGCTTGTAGTTTCAGGGATTTTCTTGCTCATGTATTACAAGCCTGATGCAAAAATGGCGTTTGATAGCGTGAATTTCACCATCATGCAAGAAGTGGCTTATGGTTGGCTTTGGCGCCACATGCATGCCACGGCAGCGAGCATGATTTTTGTTATCATTTATATCCACATGTTTGTCGGTATCTATTATGGCTCTTATAAGAGGGGTCGTGAGATGATTTGGATTAGCGGGATGATTTTGTTTGTGGTCTTTAGCGCGGAAGCCTTTAGCGGGTATATGTTGCCTTGGGGGCAGATGAGCTATTGGGCCGCAGCGGTTATCACTAATTTATTTGGAGGCATTCCTTTCATTGGGGCTGATGTGGTGGAGTGGATTAGGGGCAATTATGTCGTGGCGGATTCCACTTTAACGCGTTTTTTCATGCTCCATGTCTTTTTACTGCCCATTGCGATCATTCTACTTGTTGGGGTGCATTTTTATTCTTTACGCATCCCGCATGTCAATAACCAAGAAGGCGAAGAAATTGACTTTGAATTGGAAGAGAAAAAATTCATTGAAGGCAAGAAAAAAGAATCTAAAGTCATTCCTTTTTGGCCGGTATTCTTGTCTAAAGATATTTTTGTGGTTTGTGCGTTCATGGTCTTTTTCTTTTACTTGGTGTGTTACCACTATGATTTTGCGATGGATCCTATCAACTTTGAAAGGGCTAACAGCCTTAAAACGCCGCCTCACATTTATCCTGAATGGTATTTCTTATGGAGCTATGAAGTCTTAAGGGGCTTTTTCTTTAGCGCTGATTTAGGGCTAATGGCCTTTGGCGTGGCGCAAGTGATTTTCTTCTTACTGCCCTTTTTAGACAGAAGCCCGGTTGTCGCTCCTGCGTACAAACGGCCTGCGTTTGAGGCGTGGTTTTGGCTTTTAATCATTGATATGATTGTTTTAACAATCTATGGTAAATTGCCTCCGCTTGGGATTGGTAAATACATTGGCCTAGTGGGTTCAATCACTTTTTTGGCCCTTTTCTTTGTGGTGTTGCCCATTATCACTATCGCTGAAAGGAAGAAACAAGGGGGTGTTAGATGAAAGAATTTAAGATTCTAATCATCCTTATTGTGGTGGTAGGCGTGATTTATTATGGGGTTGAGCCTTATGCACATTCGGTGATGCACCCTAAAGTCGCTCCGGCGGATTTTGCTTTCAAGGATTTAGAGCCGATGGATTTAAAAAATGGCGACGCTAATAAAGGAAAAAAGCTTGTAGCCGAAAATTGCACCGCTTGCCATGGTATTAAATCCCAAAACATTCCAGCCCCTATGGACAGCCTTAGCGCGAGCAACTCTTTTGGAGTTGTGCCACCGGATTTAAGCCATGTAGCGGGGGTTTTAAATTTGAATTTCTTAGCCCACTTCATCAAAGACCCCGTGAAAACGGCGAAATTGAGCCATAAATTCAATGATGAAAGACCCTATCCTATGCCGGCATTTTCTCAATTTAGCGATCAAGATTTGAGCGATATTGTGGCGTATCTCACTTCTATTTTGCCTAAAAATTTGAGCGATAAGGAAGTGTTTGCCCAAAGCTGTCAAAGGTGTCATAGCCTGGATTATGCTAAAGATAAGGCCTTTAGCGATCCTAAAGATCTAGCCAATTATTTAGGCTCTCATGCACCTGATTTGTCCATGATGATTAGGGCTAAGGGCGAACATGGTTTGAATATTTTCATCAACGATCCGCAAAAGCTTTTGCCTGGCACGGCTATGCCTAGAGTGGGGTTGAGTGAAAAAGCTCAAAAACAAGTCATCTCTTATTTGGAAAAAGCGGGCGATAGGAAAAAACATGAAAGGAATACTTTAGGGATTAAGATCATGATTTTCTTTGCGGTGCTATCGTTCTTGGCTTACGCGTGGAAAAGAAAAGTTTGGAGCGAAGTGCATTGAATTGAAAAAGGGGGGGAGGGCATGTAAGGGGCTTTTTCTATGAGACTGATCATCAATTTCTTTACGCTAAAAATAAACTCGTATTCTACAAGAAATAGATAAATGGGCAATAAATACGCTAATGAGTGAGCGTTTTCAAAAATTCCAAGACATTCCGCTCTCTTAAAATGTGGTTGGGCGAAAAGAAGCTTTCAATCTGGTGGTGGTTAGAAAATTCCTTTTATGCTCATAAGCTTTTCTGATATAGGGGGCAAAGGGGTTTTCTAAATCCTTTAAGGCGTTTTTCAAACTTCCTTCATCTTTATCTAAAATATCAAAATACTTGAGTAAGACCTCTCTGGTTTCATAACTCAAAATATCTGAACCTTTAAAAAAAGTGATGTCTGCATTAGCGACTCCATACACATAAACCGCATTGGGTTTAGGTAGGTTTGAATTCCACATGGGGCGAGAAGTTTGAAGGTTTTTTCACCCTTATCGTTTTTAGAAAACTTGATTTCAATCCCCACCACATGATCAAAAATAAAAACCAAAAAATCAGGGTAATTTTGTGAGCCAAAAGGCTGGTATAAAAAATGGCTTGTAAGGTTTGAAAAAGGGTTTTTAAGGGTGTGTGGGTGGTTTTTTTCTAAAACTTGCTTTTTGAGTTGGTTAAAAGCGGTTTTGATTTCTTTATTAGGCTTTTCTTCAATATGGCTTAATCTTTCTGTTAAATCGCCGTTGATTTCGCTAAAGTGTTTTTTTAATTCATTCCTAAATTGGTTTTCAAACTGCTCCCCTGTGCTAGAACTTGCAAAAAACTTTCTTTTATTGGTAATTTCTTGGAACACTTTTTCAAGCATGCATTTCCTTTAATTTGCAATATTCTTCCACAAAATCATAAGTAGAAAACCCTAAAACTTGCGTGTTTTTATGAGCGAGTTTGTTAAAATCAATTTTATGGATAATCCTTAAAGCTTCTTTGGAGTGGGCTTTAATGAAAAAATATTGTCGGTTTCTAAACCACCCAAGCAGAAATCCCAAATATCTTTAGTGTTTGGGATGAATGCTTTAGTTCCGCTAGGAACTATAAAAA
>NZ_JAALNT010000039.1:0-1520 GCF_017594925.1 Helicobacter pylori | reverse complement strand
AGATAGGAAGTATTTGAAACCATTCTCCCCCTTTTAATCTCCAACTTAAACCCCCTATATAAAGAAGCGCTTTTTAAAAACTATCGCTTAAATTAGCGCCAAGTTTCCCACTAACTAATCATCAAAAACGCTAAAAAGGATTTTTCATCAAACCCCCCCCCAAAAATAAAAACTCAAAGATTAAAAAGCGAAAGTAGTGGGGGTCAGCAAAAAGAAAAAGATCAAACCCCCAAAAAAAGAATTTAAAAAAAAGACTTCAAAAAAGCTTTAAAAAGAAATCCCTTAAAAAAAGAGGGTTTAAAAAAAGAGGGTTTAAGAAAAGAAATCTCTCAATAAGAAGCCCTCTAAAACAAAGGGTTCAAAACAAGAAACCCCCAAAAAAAAGAGGATTTAAGAGAGGGGGTTCAAAAGAAAAAGGATTTTACATCAAACTCTCCCCAAAAATAAAACTCAAAGATTAAAAAGCGAAAGTAGTGGGGATTGGTAAAAAGAAAAAGATCAAACCCCAAAAAAAAAGGCTTTAAAAAAGCTTTAAAAAGAAATCCCTTAAAAAAAGAGGGTTTAAAAAAAGAGAGTTCAAAAAAAAAAGAGAGTTCAAAAAGAAAGGCTTTAAAAAAGAAACCCCTTAAAAAGAAGCCCCCTAAAACAAAGGGTTCAAAAAAAGAAAATTCAAAAAACAAACCCCCCAAAAAGAGAGTTAAAAAAGGGAGTTCCACAAAGAGCCAAACATTAATAAGCGAACACGTAATTCAAATACACGCTATAGAGTCTGCGGTATTTGAGTTCAGCCCCCATAAAGGAATAGTAGTTCGTGTTAATGGTGGGGATTTTAAGCCCTAGTTCAATGCCGTGTTGTGCCACATGATCGCTGCCTTTTTTCTTGGGCCTGGCCAAATTCATCCTCACTCCCATGTTGAATAAGAATTGGAAATTCGCCACGTTCAGTTTAGCGTTATAGACGTTATTCACGGTGGCTAAATTCACGTATTCAGAATTAAGCCATGAAGTTCCCGCTAACGCAATCCCGCCAAAAAGCCCCACAGAAAGCTTGTTGCTTTTGCCTAAGAAATTGGTGGCTTTATCGTTGATGAAGTTATAAAGAGCGTCCGCTCCAAAGCCATAAGTCCACACATCAGAAGCCGAGTTGAAAAAGCTGGATTTGATGAACGCATGGTTGTAATCAAAGAAGCCGTAATACCTAGCGCCCCATCTTCTTTTTTGCCCAAAGAATTGCTTGTAGCCCACCTGAATACCGATCCCATTCATGGCGCCATTGTTGGTTTGAGAACTAACGATACCCACTTTCCTAAAAGGATTACGCCCGAGTTCTTGGTTGATGGTTTGGATTTGGTTGTAAGTGTTTTGATTGAGATAGTAATTGGTTTCTATGCCTTGCGGGCTATAGGGGTTATTCTTTTTGCTCACCGCATTTTGCAAGCTTTGCGCGTTAGGGATGCTAGAGAGCGCGGTGGTGATGCTGTTATAGGTGTTGCCCAATTCATTGTATCGGGATTTGAAAT
>NZ_JAALNT010000038.1:0-1812 GCF_017594925.1 Helicobacter pylori | reverse complement strand
AAAAACCTTAAGTAAAACTAACCTTGATTTTCTATATACGCCTTGATCGTTTCAGGGTTAGCCTCACCGATAGAGCAAGCAAAAAATCCATCAGTCCAAAAAGTTTTTTCTTTCCAAAAGTGTTTTTGCAATAAGGGGATAAATCTTTTATCGTGCCAAACTCTATAAGTAGTGATTTGTTTGATTTTAGCAATAATGGAGCTAATAGACATTCTAGGAATATATTGAACCATTAAGTGCAAATGATCTATATCGCTTTCCATCGCAATGATAATGAAATGACTTTGGGTGGCTATCTCATCTATAACAGACTTAATAAAATCATTCAAATCCCCTTGCAACAACTTTTTTCTGTATTTACACACTAAAATCAAATGGGCTTTTAGATTATGCTTGCTTCGGTTGGTTGAAATATACCCTCTTAATGGATAATATTTTTTTCTCATTAGTTTAGCCTTATTCATTATTTATAAAAACATTGTATAATAATATAAGATAAAGATAAGGAGTTATTTTTGCTTAACGCTATCAAGTTTAGAATTTATCCTAACGCTCAACAAAAAGAGCTTATTTCTAAACATTTTGGCTGTTCTAGAGTCGTGTATAACTACTTTTTAGATTACCGGCAAAAGCAATACGCAAAAGGCATTAAAGAAACTTACTTCACCATGCAAAAAGTCTTAACCCAAATCAAGCGGCAAGAAAAATACCATTACCTCAATGAATGCAATTCTCAAAGTTTGCAAATGGCGTTAAGACAGCTGGTGAGCGCTTATGATAATTTCTTTAGCAAAAGAGCGAGATACCCTAAATTCAAATCCAAGAAAAACGCCAAACAATCCTTTGCAATCCCCCAAAACATAGAAATCAAAACAGAAACTCAAACCATCGCTCTCCCTAAATTCAAAGAGGGCATTAAGGCTAAATTACACAGAGACTTGCCTAAAGATAGCGTTATCAAACAGGCTTTTATTTCTTGCATAGCCGATCAATATTTTTGTTCTCTATCCTATGAAACCAAAGAGCCTATCCCTAAACCCACCATTATCAAAAAAGCGGTAGGTTTAGACATGGGCTTAAGAACGCTCATTGTTACAAGCGATAAAATAGAATACCCACACATTCGCTTTTATCAAAAATTAGAAAAGAAACTCACTAAAGCGCAAAGGAGGTTAAGTAAAAAAGTAAAAGGTTCCAACAACAGGAAAAAACAAGCTAAAAAGGTAGCTAGATTGCATTTAGCTTGTTCAAACACTAGAGATGACTACTTGCATAAAATCAGTAATGAGATAACCAATCAATACGATTTGATAGGGGTAGAAACTTTGAATGTTAAGGGGCTTATGAGAACTTATCATTCTAAAAGCCTTGCTAATGCGAGTTGGGGGAAATTCCTTACTATGCTAGAATACAAAGCCCAAAGAAAAGGGAAAACCCTTTTACGCATAGACAGATTTTTCCCTAGCTCTCAATTATGTTCTTATTGTGGGTTCAATACAGGCAAAAAACATGAAAGCATCACTAAATTCACTTGCCCTCATTGTCAAACCACACACCACAGAGATTATAATGCGAGCGTCAATATCAGAAACTACGCTTTAGGCATGCTAGATGATAGGCATAAAGTAAAGACAGATAAAGCTAGGGTAGGGATTATCCGAAGCGATTACACTCATCACACTAATGAGTGTGTCAAAGCTTGTGGAGCTTCCTCTAACGGGGTTAGTTCTAAATATGGCAACATATTAGATCTAGCTAGTTATGGAGCGATGAAGCAAGAAAAAGCCCAATCGCTTTAGCGGTTGGGTAATT
>NZ_JAALNT010000037.1:0-2109 GCF_017594925.1 Helicobacter pylori | reverse complement strand
TTTAAGCAAACCTTAAGCTTTCTATGACTATACTTTCATTTCCTTGTTTCAGCAAGGGCTTTTTAAAAAGCCGCTAACTTACAAGGATAGCTGATAAAGCAAACGATCTTTGAAAACTAAGCAAATTGATAGAAGTTCTTTTTAAAGGGATATTCTAAAACAATAAGCAATGACTTATCAAGTAGACATGGGGGTTTTTATAACTCCCATTCTTTGATAGAGAATTCTTATCCAACTAGTGCTAGTCAATTCCATTGGTTATGATGATTATATCATTATGATCAATTATAATCAATTATAATTAATGACTGAATGGCATGAGAGTATTTTATTCAGGTTAGCGTTTGGCTAACCTTTTTAAAAAGTTTCTTTCTGTTTTGTTGTTGTAATACTTAAGAACACAACCCGTTTTATTCAATAAAGTATAAAACGAGTTCTTGTGATACGCTAAAGCTGTTGTTAGGAATAACAACAGCCTATCAAAAAACAAAAAGAGCTTTAGGACAAACACTTTTATGGAGAGTTTGATCCTGGCTCAGAGTGAACGCTGGCGGCGTGCCTAATACATGCAAGTCGAACGATGAAGCTTCTAGCTTGCTAGAAGTGGATTAGTGGCGCACGGGTGAGTAACGCATAGGTCATGTGCCTCTTAGTTTGGGATAGCCATTGGAAACGATGATTAATACCAGATACTCCCTACGGGGGAAAGATTTATCGCTAAGAGATCAGCCTATGTCCTATCAGCTTGTTGGTAAGGTAATGGCTTACCAAGGCTATGACGGGTATCCGGCCTGAGAGGGTGAACGGACACACTGGAACTGAGACACGGTCCAGACTCCTACGGGAGGCAGCAGTAGGGAATATTGCTCAATGGGGGAAACCCTGAAGCAGCAACGCCGCGTGGAGGATGAAGGTTTTAGGATTGTAAACTCCTTTTGTTAGAGAAGATAATGACGGTATCTAACGAATAAGCACCGGCTAACTCCGTGCCAGCAGCCGCGGTAATACGGAGGGTGCAAGCGTTACTCGGAATCACTGGGCGTAAAGAGCGCGTAGGCGGGATAGTCAGTCAGGTGTGAAATCCTATGGCTTAACCATAGAACTGCATTTGAAACTACTATTCTAGAGTGTGGGAGAGGTAGGTGGAATTCTTGGTGTAGGGGTAAAATCCGTAGAGATCAAGAGGAATACTCATTGCGAAGGCGACCTGCTGGAACATTACTGACGCTGATTGCGCGAAAGCGTGGGGAGCAAACAGGATTAGATACCCTGGTAGTCCACGCCCTAAACGATGGATGCTAGTTGTTGGAGGGCTTAGTCTCTCCAGTAATGCAGCTAACGCATTAAGCATCCCGCCTGGGGAGTACGGTCGCAAGATTAAAACTCAAAGGAATAGACGGGGACCCGCACAAGCGGTGGAGCATGTGGTTTAATTCGAAGATACACGAAGAACCTTACCTAGGCTTGACATTGAGAGAATCCGCTAGAAATAGTGGAGTGTCTAGCTTGCTAGACCTTGAAAACAGGTGCTGCACGGCTGTCGTCAGCTCGTGTCGTGAGATGTTGGGTTAAGTCCCGCAACGAGCGCAACCCCCTTTCTTAGTTGCTAACAGGTTATGCTGAGAACTCTAAGGATACTGCCTCCGTAAGGAGGAGGAAGGTGGGGACGACGTCAAGTCATCATGGCCCTTACGCCTAGGGCTACACACGTGCTACAATGGGGTGCACAAAGAGAAGCAATACTGCGAAGTGGAGCCAATCTTCAAAACGCCTCTCAGTTCGGATTGTAGGCTGCAACTCGCCTGCATGAAGCTGGAATCGCTAGTAATCGCAAATCAGCCATGTTGCGGTGAATACGTTCCCGGGTCTTGTACTCACCGCCCGTCACACCATGGGAGTTGTGTTTGCCTTAAGTCAGGATGCTAAATTAGCTACTGCCCACGGCACACACAGCGACTGGGGTGAAGTCGTAACAAGGTAACCGTAGGTGAACCTGCGGTTGGATCACCTCCTTTCTAGAGAAAAGCTTTTAACATTCGCTTGTTAAAAGCCAAAGAGTATTACCTGACAAAAGAACTTCTTGTTGCTTAGTTTTGAAAGATTGGGCTT
>NZ_JAALNT010000036.1:0-2674 GCF_017594925.1 Helicobacter pylori | reverse complement strand
GAAAAATCTCCTTTTTAAAATAGGGGGAGCTTCATCAAATCTATTTTGATAGTTATCAATATTTGATGAAAATAAAGTCAAAAACAAAATAAACCAAATCACCCAACTATCTTTGATAATCGGGTGATCTAATAGAATCGTTTAATACTCTTCAAACATTTCTTGGATTTTTGCCTTATCATTTGTTTTAGTTAGAGCGAGTTGTAAAAGCACCCTAGCTTTTTGAGGGTTTAAATTGTCGCTTGTGATAAAGCCATAAGCCTTGTCGTCAATCTCACCTGAAGTAATCTCACCGCTACCTACCCTGCTAGAACGAACGATAACCACCCCCATTTGGCTCGCTTCTTGCATCGCTTTTAAAAACCCAGCGCTCACATTCCCGTTACCCACCCCAGCTATCACAACGCCTTTTGCATGCGACTTCAAGCTCGCTTGGAATAAATCGGGGGTCATGCCAGCATGCGTGTAAATAATATCCACTTTAGGTAAGGGGGTTTTTAGCTCTAAAAGAGAAAATTCGCTCTCTATGGTGTGTTTTCTTAAAGGTTGCATGTAATAACGCACCTTGCCATAATACACGCTCCCTATCGCGCCGCTGTTTAAAGCTTTAAAGGTGGAAGTGTGGGTGGTGTGCGTTTTAATCGCTTCTCTAGCGCTAAAAATATTATCGTCCATCACCACCAACACGCCCTTATTCGCGCTTTTTTCATCGATCGCTACGCTCAGTGCGTTATACAAATTCAAAGCGCCATCCGCGCTCAAAGAAGCAGCGTTACGCATCGCTCCCACTAGCACCACCGGTTTTGTGGAATGTAAAACTAAATTTAAAAAATACGCGCTCTCTTCTAAAGTGTCCGTGCCATGCGTGATGACCACGCCTTGAATACGGCTATCATCTAGCAACTCTTGGGCACGCTTGGCGAGTTTGAACCATACTTCTTCATTCATGTCTTGTGAGCCGATGTTAGAAACCTGCTCCCCTTGAATGCGAGCGAGTCTGTTAAGACTAGGGATAGCCTTAAGAAGCTCTTTGATGCCCAACTCACCGCTCTTATAACGGCCCAAACTCGCGCTTGCACCACTCCCTGCAATCGTCCCCCCTGTCGCTAATAAAGCAATGGTGGGTAAATTTTGAGCCATAACTTGCCCCTTCAAACAAAGTAAAAGAATCAAAAATTTCAAAAACATTCTCATTATAGACTACCTTTTGAAATTTAAAAGATTTTATAGTATAGTAAAACATCGTTAAAAATAAATTTAAAAAGGGTTAATGGTGGATGCCTTTTTTCAAATTGCAGTGTTACTTTTTTCGCTTTTTTTAGGGGCAAGGCTAGGGGGCTTGGGAGTGGGCTATGCGGGGGGCTTGGGCGTGCTTATTTTGTGCTTATTTTTGGGGCTAAATCCGGGCAAAATCCCTTTTGATGTGATTTTGATCATCATGGCAGTCATTAGCGCTATCAGCGCGATGCAAAAGGCGGGGGGCTTAGATTATTTAGTCCAAATCGCTGAAAAAATTTTAAGGAAACACCCCAAGCAAATCAACTATTTAGCGCCGAGCGTAGCGTATTTTTTAACGATACTAGCCGGCACCGGGCATACGGTTTTTTCTTTGATCCCAGTGATTGTGGAAGTGAGTCAGAGCCAAAACATCAAACCCAAAGCGCCTTTAAGCTTAGCAGTAGTCTCTAGTCAAGTCGCTATTACCGCAAGCCCGGTGAGCGCAGCGGTGGTGTTTATGAGCGGTGTTTTAGAGCCTTTAGGGGCAAATTACCTCACCCTTTTAATGGTTTGGATCCCTACAACTTTTTTAGCATGCATGCTCACGGCGTTTGTGATGAGTTTCACCAATTTAAAGTTAGACAGCGATCCGCATTATTTAGAACGCTTGAAAGCGGGCAAAATTTCGCCCCCTAAAATCAAAGAAGAAAAAGAAACCTCAAAAAGCGCGAAATTATCGCTATGGATTTTTATCGGTGGGGTTGTAGCGATCGTTTTTTATGCGAGCGCGATTTCTAAAAATATCGCTTTGATTAGCCCGGTGGTTTTAGGCAGAGATCAAGCGATCGTGTCTTTCATGCTGAGCGTGGCGACTCTCATTGCGATTTTTTGCAAAATTAACGCTAATGGAATCGCCCATTCAAGCGTGTTTAAATCCGGCATGCAAGCGTGCGTGTGCGTGTTGGGCGTGGCGTGGTTAGGCGATACTTTTGTGAGCAATCATATAGATGAAATCAAGCGATACGCTTCTTTTTTGATCGCTGATTACCCGTTTTTATTAGCCGTAGCGCTCTTTTTGGCTTCCATGCTTTTGTATTCGCAGGCTGCCACCTCTAAAGCGCTCATCCCAAGCGTGATCACAGCCTTAGGCATTAGCGCTAACCATACCGAGCATTTGTATATTATCGTGGCTTCTTTTGCGAGCGTTTCGGCGTTGTTTGTGTTACCCACTTACCCCACTTTACTAGGGGCGATCGCTATGGATCATACCGGCACCACTAAAATGGGCCGTTATGTGTTCGATCATGCGTTTTTGATCCCTGGGGTTTTAGTCGTGTTTTTGAGCGTGGCGTTAGGGTTTGTTGTCGCGCCGTTGGTTTTGTAGCTTTTATAACCAGCGATAAAAAGCTTGACGATTTTTCTAAACCCCCCTTAAAGAAGAGAGCCTAAACCATTT
>NZ_JAALNT010000035.1:0-2711 GCF_017594925.1 Helicobacter pylori | reverse complement strand
CGCATCATTCAAATCCTGCTCTAAATCCCTAAAACACACGATATTCCCATGCGTTTTAACGCTATCTAAAATGCGGTTTGCGCGTGAAAAAGCCTGGATTAAGCCATGGTATTTCAAGTTTTTATCCACCCAAAGGGTGTTGAGCCTTGTAGCGTCAAACCCGATAAGGAACATGTTTGCCACCAGTAAAAGATCGATTTCACGCTCTTTCATTTTTTGAGAAAGATCCTTATAATAGCTTTGGAATTTTTGATCCGAAGTGTCAAAAGAAGTTTTAAACATCCCGTTATAATCCGCAATCGCGCCCTCTAAAAAATCCCTTGAGCTTTTGTCTAGCCCACTAGCGCTTTCATTGTTTTCATCTTCTAGCGCTTCAATTTCTTCATTAGCGCTATAGCTAAAAATGGCAGCGATTTTAAGATCGTGTTTTTCTTCTTTAAAGGCTTGGTAGTATTTTTTCAGCACTTCTATATTTTGGCATGCCAGAATGGAATTGAATTTTTTATTTTTAGTGGCTTGATTGAAACGCTCTACAATGCATTTAGTGATTTCTTTGATCCTCCTAGTATCTAAAAGTGCACTTTGTTCATCAACCGCTCTAACCTCTTTATCCTTAATGTCCTCTTTAGCTTTAATGGTGTTGTGGTATTCCACTCTAAAGGGCAAAACGTTTTTATCCCTGATCGCATCAATAATGGTGTATTGGTGGAGGCATTTCCCAAATTTCTGCTCTGTCGTGCCTAAAGGGTTGTTTTTATCGCAATTAGCTGCAAAAATGGGCGTGCCAGTGAACCCAAAAAGGTGGTATTTTTTAAACGCTTTAGTGATAGCTTGATGCATGGAGCCTAACTGACTCCTGTGGCATTCATCAAAAATCATCACAACCTCTTCATTAAAAACCGCATGCCCTTTATGGGATTTAACGAATTTGTCTAATTTTTGGATCGTGGTGATAATGATTTTAGCGTTAGGGTTTTCAAGCTGTTGTTTTAGAATCTTGGTGCTTGTGTTGGAATTAGCGCAATCTTTTTGGAATTTATCGTATTCTTTCATGGTTTGATAGTCCAAATCCTTCCTGTCCACCACAAACAAAACCTTTGAAACGTGTTCTAATTCTTTAGCTAAAGTGGCGCTTTTAAAGCTCGTTAAGGTTTTACCGCTCCCTGTGGTGTGCCAGATATAGCCTTGACTTTTCTTATAAGTTTTACTATCATGCGTGGCTTTGATTTTTTCCAAAATCCTTTCTGCCGCCACGATTTGATAAGGCCGCATCACCAATAAAACCTCTTCGCTAGTGAAAACGCAATAGCGCGTTAAAATATTCAAAAGGCTGCGCTTCGCAAAAAACGACTTGGCAAAATCCATTAAATCCTCAATATTGCGATTCTTGCTGTCCGCCCAATAATTCGTGAATTCAAAAGTATCGGCTTTATTGTTTTTTTCCATTTGGGCTATTCTGGTGGTGTTTGAATAGTATTTACTACTCGTGCCGTTACTGATGACAAAAATCTGCACGAACTCAAAAAGCCCGTCTTCAGTGCTAAAACTATCCCTTTTATAGCGCTTGATCTGATTGAACGCCTCTCTGATCGCCACGCCTCTTTTTTTCAATTCCACATGCACTAAAGGCAAGCCATTCACAAGGACGCTCACGTCATAGCGGTTCTCATACTTCCCTTTATTGCTGTATTGGTGGATCACTTGCAAGGCGTTTCTATGGATATTTTTCTTATCAATGATTTTAACGTTTTTGGTTTTCCCGTTCTCAAGCGTGAGATTAAAAATCGGATCTTCTTGGATCTTTTTTGTTTTAGCCTTATAATCTTCGTTTTTATTAGCGATGAATTGATAATAAAGAGTGTCCCATTCTTTGGGCGTGAAATAATGATCGTTAAGCTTTTCTAACTGCTCTTTTAAATTATCTTTTAATTCCTTTTCGTTGTGGATTTTTTTAAATTCATAGCCTTGTTTTTCTAAAAGCTTAATAAACGCCCTTTCTAGCTCTGCTTCGCTCTCATAAGCGCTTTTCCTTTCACTATCGCTATGAAATTCCGCTACTACCGTGCTTTCATTGCTTTCTGCGATCGTTTCGTAATTCATGTTATGCCTTGTTTTGGAGGGGTTTGAAGGTCAATAGTTTTTCTCGGTAGTATTCGTATTGCTTTTTTCGCGCGTTTAATTCTGTGTTTAATTCTGTGTTTAATTCTGTGAAAGCGTCCAAAATCTTAACGATCTCTTGTTGGATCTCTAGGGGTGGGATGGGGACTTCTAATTGAGAATAGCGAGAAATCCAACGCCTCGCATGTTCCCCACTGATATTATAAGGAATAGTTTGCATGTAAAAAAAGATAAATCTGATGTTAATTGTAGGATTTTTTGGGAGTAAGATTTTCATAGCGCTTGATTTTACTTTAAAAGGGAAATCAACCCATTGGGTCGCTGTTGTGAAATCGTCAAAGATGATAACCGGAGCGTTTTTACTCGCTTGATAAATATTGTCTTTTTCGTTTGTATAACCTAAAATAAAGGTTTTTCCTGCGGTTAAAACGGGGGTAGGATAACTTTTATCAAATTCTTTACTCGTTACGCGATATTTATTGGGTTGATCGTATTCTAACACCTCCCCCAACTTCCTAAACTCCACCCCCTTAGGTGCTAAAGTTTGGAGTAAGCGCTCTATTTTATGCATTTGGCCCCCTTTAAATTTCTAA
>NZ_JAALNT010000034.1:0-3295 GCF_017594925.1 Helicobacter pylori | reverse complement strand
AGAGCAGGCAAAAACAAGACCTTAAAGAACAAATGAAAAAATACTCATAAAGGAAAAAAATGGAAATCATTTTATTAATTATTGCGGCGGTTGTGTTGTTTTATTTTTACAACACCCTCAAAGAATATTTGAAAAACCCCCTAAACCCTAAAACCAAAACCGAAGAATACGACTTGAAAAATGACCCCTATTTGTTAGCGCAATCTAGTCCCCTAGACAAATTCAAGCAAACCCAAACGGGCACGTATATGCGTCTTTTAAAGTTTTTAGACATTCAAAAAAACGCTTTGGATAACGCCTTAAGGACGCTTTTTATCCATGAATTAGAGCAGCCCTTAAACAGCGAACAGCAAAATTTAGCTAAAGAGCTTCTCAATGAGCCTGTGGATAAAAAAGAAAATTTTGAATCCTTATGCCAAGAAATCGCCGACCACACGCATGGAGAATACGCCAAACGCCTGAAATTAGTGGAATTTCTTATGTTATTAGCCTATGCTGATGGGATTTTGGATAACAAAGAAAAAGAATTGTTTTTAGACGTGGGGGCGTTTTTACAGATAGACAATCACGATTTTAACGAACTTTATGACAATTTTGAACGCTTCAATGCAATAGAAATCCCTATGTCTTTAGAAGAAGCAAAAAGTCTTTTTGAAATCCAAACTCACACCACCAAGCAAGATTTAGAGAAAAAAGCCCTGGATTTAAGCGTTCCCTACTACCACAAAATGAATGACAACAAACGCTACAGCGAACAAGATTTTATCTCTTTGAAAAAAATCGCCCTCGCTTCCCAACTCTTAGAAAATGCTTTAAAAGACTCATAGGGGTGTGATGAAAAAGGCCATTGAATGCCCTTTTTAAAAGCCCTAGCATCTTTTGATGCGCCCTTTTTAGAAAAAGAAATTTTAAAGCGTTTTAGGGATAATTTAGTTTTTTTCAAATCTTATAATCCCCATCTTTTTAACGCTCTCAATACGCCTTTTAAAAATTACCAATTGCTTTTTGAAAAAAACCATCTTAATCTCTTACACACGCCCACAAACGCTTTAAGCTACCCTAAAAATCAAATGATAGAAACCGCTTTCAACATGGCTTCTAACCCCCTGAATAACCCTAGATGGTCATTAGACAATAACCACCTCTCTTTACATTATTTAAAAACTCAAAACAACCCCAAACTCCCCCTAACCCTTAAAGCCACGCATACGATCTCAAACTTTTTAAATAATTATCAAACGCCTTGCTCTTTAAAGAAATTCTTACCCCCTACCATGATTTATGGCGTTTTAGACGGCTTGTTTTTAGCGATTTTACAGGCTCAAAATTACCGCTTCCATTCGCTTTATTTGTTTGAAGAAAATTTAGATTTGTTTAAAATCAGTTGTTATTTTGCGCGTTATGAAGATTTGATTAAAAAAGGGGCTAAACTCTTTATTCAAGGGTTTTTTAACCCTAATGAATTGAAAATGGATTTTTTGAAACGCCCTGTTACGCATTCTTTTTTAAAGCTAGAAATCATGCCCTATAAAAGCGCTTTTAATTTGCGCATGCGAGAAAACATTCAAAGCTATTACAAACAAGCCTTAAGGGGTTGGGGGAGTTTTGAAGACGAATTGCTAGGGTTAAAGAACACGCTTAAAAACTTACCCCTATACCAAACCCTAAAGATTAAACCTAAAAAGATTAACGCCCCTATTTGCGTGGTGGGTAATGGGCCAAGCCTGGATTTATTGTTAGATTTTTTAAAAGAAAATGAAGATAATTTCATTATTTTTTCATGCGGAACCGCTTTAAAGCCTTTAAAAACGCATGGCGTTAAAGTGGATTTTCAAATAGAAGTGGAGCGCATAGACTACCTTAAAGAGGTTTTAGAAAAAGCCCCCCTAGAAGACACCCCCTTAATGGGGGCTAACATGCTCAATCCTAACGCTTTTAATTTAGCCAAAGAAGCGTTAATGTTTATGCGTGGGGGGAGCGCTTGCGCGTATATAAGCCCTTTAAGCATAGAATACGCAGCGCCTTTTGTGGGCAATGCCGGGGTGGCTTTAGCGGGTTTGATGAGCGATGAAATTTATTTGTGCGCTTTAGATTGCGCTTATATCAAAGGGTTTAAAAAGCACGCTCAAAATTCCTATTATGGGGACGAAAAAGAAATTGACACTTCGTCTTTAATCAGCGTAGAGGGTAATGTTGAAAGTTATGAAACTTTTAGTGACTCGCTTTTTTTGCTCTCTAAAGAAAGGATTGAAGAAGCCCTTCATTATTACCAGCCTAAAAAAGTCTATAATTTGAGTTATGGGGCTAAAATCAAGCATGCTGTTAGCCTCAATCATTCTCAAGTAAAATTGAAACGTTCCGACAAACAAGACGCTATCGCTCGCATTAAAAGCATGTTTAATCCCCCCAATAACCATGCTAAGGATTTAAAAATTTTACAAAAAAATCTGATTCGTTTTAAAGAGGATTTTTTCACGCATTTAAACACGCCTTGCAAAACCAAGCAAGAAATATTTGAATGGGTGGATAGCTTGAGTGGGTTTTGCCAAACAGCCAGCGCTAAAACCCCTACTATAGGCATTTTATTTGAAGGGAGTGTGGCTCATATCTTACAAAGCGTCTTAATCGTTTCATTGCATCTTAACGAAAATGAGCTGACGCATTTTATCAATTATTCTCAAAACACCTTGAAACAATTCCTTAAAAAAGCTTGTTTGTTATTGCAAATGCAACTCAAACAACCATGATTTTCACTTTTACACTATAATAACAACCTTAAATCAAAGGGGTGTGCATGCCATACAATGAAATCACAAGGGTTCAAATCCCTGCCTTAATGCATTTAGCCGAGTTGGGCTATGATTTTATCTCTGCTAAAAATAAGCCTAAATTAGACACCGCCACCAATATTTTAACCGATAGTTTTACTCAAGCCTTTAACCAACTAAACCCAAACCCCACTAAAAACGCAAAAGATTCGCTGACTGAAATCAAAAAACGCTTGAATTACGATGATTTAGGCAAAAGCTTTTATGAATACTTGCTCAAAAGCGAGCATCAAATCATAGACTTTGATAACCCTAGCAACAATCTTTATGAAATGATGGCTGAATTAACCTACAAATCCCTAAGGCCTGATATAACTCTTTTTATCAACGGCTTGCCTTTGGTGAATATAGAAGTTAAGCAGCCTTACGCCAAAAAAGGCATTACAGAGGAAAGAGATCGCCACATCAAACGCTATGAAAACCCTGAAAACAAAGTTTTTTATAACCTCGCGCAAATCTGGCTCTTT
>NZ_JAALNT010000033.1:0-3743 GCF_017594925.1 Helicobacter pylori | reverse complement strand
TGCTGTTTTCTTTTGAGCGCCAAATGGATAAGGCTAAACGATACTATAGCCCGGGGGCTAAAAGCTATAAGTATTGGGAAGGCATGGGCATGTCTCATATTATTAAGAGCATTGAAGCTTTAGATGACTATACCATTAGATTCACGCTTAATGGGCCAGAAGCCCCGTTTTTAGCCAATTTAGGCATGGATTTTTTGAGCATTTTGAGTAAGGATTACGCTGATTACTTGGCTCAAAATAATAAAAAAGACGAGTTGGCTAAAAAACCTGTTGGGACAGGGCCTTTCAAATTCTTTTTATGGAATAAAGATGAAAAAATCATTCTTTTAAAAAATCAAGATTATTGGGGGCCTAAAGCTTATTTAGACAAAGTGGTGGTGCGCACCATTCCTAATTCTTCCACTCGCGCCTTGGCGTTAAGAACTGGCGAAATCATGCTCATGACCGGGCCTAACCTCAATGAAGTGGAACAATTAGAAAAAGTCCCTAATATCGTGGTGGACAAAAGCGCTGGGTTGTTGGCGAGTTGGCTTTCGTTGAACACGCAAAAAAAGTATTTTAACAACCCTTTGGTGCGTTTGGCTATCAACCATGCGATCAATGCAGATGATTACATCAAAGTGCTTTATGAAGGCTTTGCTCAAAAAATGGTCAATCCCTTCCCGCCCACCATATGGGGTTATAACTACAACATCAAACCCTACGAATACGATTTGAAAAAGGCTAAGGAGTTGTTGAAACAAGCGGGGTATCCTAACGGCTTTAAAACCACTATTTTTACCACTGCCACTCGTAACCCAAAAGGAGCGGTGTTCATACAAGCGAGCTTGGCTAAAATTGGCATTGATGTGAAAATTGAAGTGTATGAGTGGGGGGCTTATTTGAAAAGAACGGGATTAGGCGAACATGAAATGGCGTTTGCAGGCTGGATGGCAGACATTGCGGATCCGGATAATTTCTTATACACCTTATGGAGCAAGCAAGCCGCTTCAGCCATACCCACTCAAAATGGTTCCTTTTATAAGAGCGACGCCTTTTCAGATCTTCTTGTAAAGGCTAAACGGGTTTCGGATCAAAAGGAGAGGGAAGCCCTTTATTTAAAGGCGCAAGAAATCATCCATAAAGACGCGCCCTATGTGCCTTTAGCTTATCCTTATTCGGTGGTGCCGCACTTGTCTAAAGTTAAGGGTTATAAGACGACTGGAGTGAATGTGAATCGCTTCTTTAAGGTGTATTTAGAAAAATGAAAGGGGTTGTATGCTGAGTTTTATCATTAAGCGTATTTTATGGGCGATCCCCACGCTGTTTGGAGTGAGCATTATCGTGTTTATGATGGTGCATTTAGTGCCAGGAGATCCGGCGTTAGTGATTTTAGGCGAAAAGGCCAATCAAGCCGCTATTGACGCTTTAAGAGAGCAATTTGGCTTGAATAAGCCCTTGATAGAGCAGTATTTTTTCTTTATCAATAATGTGTTGCATGGCAATTTTGGCACTTCTATCATGACCGGTGAGCCTGTGATGCATGAGTTTTGGCAACGCTTCCCGGCTACGGTGGAATTAGCTTTGATCGCTCTGTTTATGGCTCTTGTTTTGGGTATTAGCGTTGGCGTGTTAGCCGCGATCAAACGCTATAGCGTGTTTGATTATTCTAGCATGACTTTCGCTTTAGCCGGGATTTCTATGCCGGTGTTTTGGCTAGGGCTTATGCTGATTTATATCTTTAGCGTGCAATTGGGGTGGTTGCCTGTTTTTGGGCGTTTGAGCGATGTGTATTATTTAGATGGTCCCACAGGTTTTTATTTGATAGACAGCTTGATCGCAAGGGATTATGGGGCGTTTGTGGATACGATTAGGCACTTGATTTTGCCTAGCATTGTGTTAGCCACGGTTTCTACCGCTGTTATTGCCAGAATGACTCGCGCGAGCATGGCAGAAGTGTCTAAAGAAGATTATGTGCGCACCGCTAAAGCTAAGGGGTGCAGCTCCTTTAGGGTGATTTTTGTGCACACTTTGCGTAACGCTTTAATCCCTGTAACGACTATCGCAGGCTTGATGCTGGCTGGGCTTTTAGGGGGGAGCATGATAACTGAAACGGTTTTCTCATGGCCTGGGATTGGTAAGTGGATCGTCAATGCGCTCAACCAACGCGATTTCCCGATTATCCAGTCCATGTCTTTGATTATTGCCATGATGTATATTGGGGCTAATCTCTTGGTGGATATTTTATACGCTTTTATTGATCCTAGAATAAGGTTGTCATAATGGAGTCTTTTAGAGAGTTTATCCAACAATTCAAAAAAAATAAGGCAGCGGTCGTTGGGGCATGGATTGTGCTTTTGTTGGTGGTTTGTGCTGTTTTTGCGCCCCTTTTAGCCCCGCATGATCCTTATGTCCAAAACGCGCAAGATCGCCTTTTAAAGCCTATATGGGAGCATGGGGGGAACGCTAAATACCTTTTAGGCACCGATGATTTGGGGCGCGATATTTTGAGCCGCTTGATCTATGGGGCCAGGATTTCTTTAACCATAGGGATTGTTTCTATGGGGATTGCGGTCTTTTTTGGCACGATACTAGGGCTGATAGCGGGGTATTTTGGAGGGAAAACAGATGCAATTATCATGCGTATCATGGACATCATGTTCGCTTTGCCCTCTATTTTATTGATCGTGATTGTGGTCGCTGTGTTAGGGCCTTCACTCACTAACGCCATGCTCGCTATTGGGTTTGTGGGGATTCCTGGGTTTGCACGATTGGTGCGCAGTTCTGTGCTGGGCGAAAAAGAAAAAGAATACGTGATCGCTTCTAAAATCAATGGTTCTTCGCATCTTCGTTTGATGTGTAAGGTGATCTTCCCTAATTGCATTATCCCTTTAATCGTGCAAACGACAATGGGTTTTGCTTCCACGGTTTTAGAAGCGGCCGCGCTGAGCTTCTTAGGTCTTGGGGCCCAACCTCCCAAACCTGAATGGGGAGCGATGCTGATGAACTCCATGCAATACATCGCTACCGCTCCTTGGATGCTTGTTTTCCCTGGGGTGATGATTTTTTTAACGGTTATGAGTTTTAATCTGGTAGGCGATGGTATCATGGACGCTTTAGATCCTAAACGGGCCTCTTAAAAGGAGCTTGCATGATTTTAGAAGTTAAAGATTTAAAAACTTATTTTTTCACCGATAAGGGCGTGAATAAAGCGGTGGATGGCGTGAGTTTTGGCTTGAAAAAGTCTCAAACGCTCTGCATTGTAGGGGAGAGCGGGAGCGGGAAAAGCATCACTTCGCTTTCTATTTTAGGGTTGATTGAAAAGCCCGGGAAAATTGTGGGGGGGAGCATTCAATTTTTAGGGCAGGATTTGTTGCAACTCAAAGAAAAACAGATGCAAAAAGAAATCAGAGGTAAAAAAATTGGCATGATCTTTCAAGAGCCTATGACGAGCCTAAACCCTTCTTACACGGTGGGGTTTCAAATCAATGAAGTGTTGAAAATCCACCACCCTAACCTTAATAAAAAAGAACGCTTAGAAAGGGTGGTCTATGAGTTAGAGCGCGTAGGCATTCCCCATGCAGGGGATAAATACCACGAATACCCTTTCAATCTCAGCGGAGGGCAGCGCCAAAGGGTGATGATCGCTATGGCTATGGTGTGTGAGCCTGAAATCTTGATCGCTGATGAGCCTACGACAGCGTTAGATGTAACCATTCAAGCGCAGATTTTAGAATTGATGAAGGAATTGCAGCAAAAAAAAG
>NZ_JAALNT010000032.1:0-4931 GCF_017594925.1 Helicobacter pylori | reverse complement strand
AAGATGCTAAAAAACCTAAATTTAGCACAGAATTAGTCGTGGCTCAAAACGACAAAAAAGATGCTAAAAAACCTAAAAACTCAGTGGTCTAATGGCTTTGACTCAAAAAAGCGTTTTTAAAAACGCTTTTTTGAATATTATCCTATAATTTCCTACCACTTTTTAAAACCCTTGATGGGATTTATCGCTCTTCTCACGCTTTCAAAAGTAAAGTTTAAATCTTTTATACACAGAGTTTTATCAATATGCTTGCGTTTTTAAAAAAAGCCCATGAAGGGCGTTTAAGGCTATTCTAAAAGATTGCGAGCGGCTTGAAGGACTTCAAGGGGCGTGATAGATTTCATGCACAAATGGTTTTTTTCATTCTTTAAAGGGCAAACTCGTTTCTTGCATGGCGCACAGCTTAAATGGTGGTTCAACACGATCGCTTTTTGAGCTTTATAGGGGCGAGTCTCTTTTTCATCAGTGGGGCCAAAAAGAGCGATTAGGGGGGTTTGTGTGCTAGCGGCTACATGCATGGGACCGCTATCGTTAGTGATGAATAAATCTAAAACAGCGATGCGTTGTATCAATTCTTCAATGCTTGTTTTCCCGCACAGATTGTAAGCGTTATGGGATAATAAGGGGTTTTTCAATAAGCTTTTAACGGATTTTAAAATCTCTTCAGAAACAATAGCGTCTTCTTTAGCCCCAAAAAAATAAATTTCATGCCCTTTTTCTAACAAAGTAGCCGCGACTTCAGCGTAATAAGAAGCTAGCCATCTTTTAGCGCTCCCATAGCTTGCGTTAGGGTTAAAGCCGATTTTTTTAGGGGTGTTTGGGGTGTGAGTGGGAAGGTTAAAGGCCAGTTTTAAGGGTAAAACGCTTTTTTGATCCAATTCTTTTTCTAAAAATTGCGAAAATAAAAAGCAATACTTTTCCACTTGATGATACTCTTTAGGGGCAGTAGTTACCGCATGGCTGAGAAACAAAGAACGGAAAAATTGGGCAAAACCGATGCGAATAGGCGTTTTTGTCGCATAGAGCAAAAAAGCGGAATAAAAATGGTTGTTTAAGGTGATCGCTATATCGCAACGCCCTATTTTTTGAGCGAGTTTGTAAGTGGCTAGCAGCCTGAAAAAGGATTTTTTGGTGTTGTCTATGAAAACGGCTTCTATTTTTTCATCTTTTTTGAAAAGTTCGCAAGTAATGGTTGGGCCCACTAAGACAAAATGCGCATTAGGGTAGTGGTGTTTAAGGGTGTAAAAAAGCGAGCTTGCCATCACCCCATCGCCTAACCAATTAGGCAAACGCAATAAAATACGCATGCGTTTGGGCGCATTTACGCTCATCAATTGCCCTTTTTTAAAGATTTTAAGCTAAAATTTTAGCATACAAATACAAGGAAATGGAATGATTACCCCTAAAGTGTTGAGCGGGTTTAAAGACCGCTTGCCTAAAGATGCGATACAAAAAGCCCAGTTGCTCGCTAAAGTTTCAGTTGTGTTTCAAAGTTTTGGTTTTGTGCCGATTGAAACCCCCCATTTGGAATACGCTCAAACGTTATTGCCTGATGCGAGCAGTGATATTCAAAAAGAGATTTATCGTTTTAAAGACCATGGGGATAGGGATGTGGCTTTAAGGTTTGATTTGACCGTGCCATTAGCCCGCTTTGTTTCTTTGCACCACCAAATATTAGGCATGCCCTTTAAACGCTACGCCATAGGCAATGTCTTTAGGGGTGAAAGGGCGCAAAAAGGGCGTTACAGGGAATTTACGCAATGCGATTTTGATTTTATAGGGAGCGAGAGCTTGGTGTGCGATGCTGAGATCATTCAAGTGATCATCGCTTCTTTAAAAGCTTTGGATTTAGAAGATTTTTGCGTCTCTATCAACCACAGAAAAATTTTGAACGGGATATGCGAATATTTTGGGATCTCTCAAGTGAATGCAGTGCTGCGCATTGTGGATAAATTAGAAAAGATTGGCTTGAATGGGGTTGAAGAAGAATTAAAAAAAGAGTGCGATTTGAATCCAGACACCATTAAAGAGCTTTTAGAAATGGTTCAAATCCAACAAAACGATTTAAGCCATGCGGAATTTTTTGAAAAAATTGCTTATTTGAAAGACTATAATGAAAATCTAAAAAAAGGCATACAGGATTTAGAAAGGCTATACCATTTGCTAGGGGATTTGCAAATTTCTCAAAACCTGTATAAAATTGATTTTTCTATCGCTAGGGGGTTAGGGTATTATACAGGGATTGTGTATGAAACCACGCTTAATGAAATGAAGTCTTTAGGGAGCGTGTGTTCAGGGGGGCGTTATGATCATTTGACTAAAAATTTTTCTAAAGAAAATTTACAAGGGGTAGGGGCTTCTATTGGGATTGATAGATTGATTGTGGCTTTGAGTGAAATGCAATTATTGGACGAGCGTTCCACCCAAGCTAAAGTCTTAATCGCTTGCATGCATGAAGAGTATTTTTCTTACGCCAACCGCTTAGCGGAGTCTTTAAGGCAAAGCGGTATTTTTAGCGAAGTCTATCCAGAAGCTCAAAAAATCAAAAAACCCTTTTCTTATGCCAACCACAAGGGGCATGAGTTTGTGGCTGTCATTGGCGAAGAAGAATTTAAAAGCGAAACTCTAAGCTTGAAAAACATGCATTCAGGCATGCAGTTGAATTGCTTGAGTTTTTTAAAAGCCCTTGAAATCATTGGAGAAAACGATGAAGACTTATAATGTCGCTATTGTCGGGGCTAGTGGGGCGGTAGGTCAAGAGCTGATTAAAGGTTTAGAAAATTCTTTTTTCCCGATTAAAAAATTTGTCCCGCTCGCTAGCGCTAGGAGTGCCGGTAAAAAGATCAAAGCTTTCAATAAAGACTATGAAATTTTAGAAACCACGCATGAAGTTTTTGAAAAAGAAGAAATAGACATCGCCTTTTTTAGCGCTGGGGGGAGCGTGAGCGAAGAATTTGCTATAAGCGCTTCAAAAACGGCCCTAGTGATTGATAACACGAGCTTTTTTAGATTGAATGAAAAAGTGCCTTTAGTCGTGCCTGAAATCAACGCTAAAGAAATTTTTAACGCTCTCTTGAATATCATCGCTAACCCTAATTGCTCTACCATTCAAATGACGCAAATCTTAAACCCCTTGCACCTCCATTTTAAGATAAAAAGCGTGATTGTTAGCACCTATCAAGCCGTGAGTGGGGCAGGGAACAAGGGCATAGAGAGTTTAAAAAATGAGTTAAAAACCGCTTTAGAATGTTTGGAAAAAGACCCCGCTATTGATTTAAACCAGGTTTTGCAAGCCGGGGCTTTCCCTTACCCGATCGCTTTCAATGCGATCGCTCATATTGATATTTTTAAGGAGAATGGCTACACGAAAGAAGAGCTAAAAATGGTGCATGAAACCCATAAAATCATGGGCGTGGATTTCCCTATTAGCGCGACTTGCGTGCGCGTGCCGGTATTAAGGAGCCATAGCGAGAGTTTGAGTATCGCTTTTGAAAAAGAATTCGATCTCAAAGAAGTCTATGAAGTTTTAAAAAACGCCCCTAGCGTGGTTGTTTGCGATGATCCTAGTCGCAATCTTTACCCCACACCCCTAAAAGCGAGCCACACGGATAGCACCTATATAGGGCGCTTGAGAAAGGATTTGTTTGATAAGAAAACTTTGCACGGCTTTTGCGTGGCGGATCAATTAAGAGTGGGGGCAGCCACCAACGCGCTCAAAATCGCCATGCATTATATTAAGAACGCTTGAGTTTATTCAAAGATAACAAAGATGAATGCGCATGCGCTTGAATTAAGGATAAGGATCAATCTAGCCCAATCTCTCAAAAAGAGCTTTAAGTTACTAGGCTTGCGATGTTAAACAAGGGTGTAATTGAATTGCTCAAGGCTTGATTGAGAGAAATGCTAATATTTGGTAGGTCAAAAGGAGTATAAAGGCTTACACTCAAGCAGAGAGTGAATGTTTAACTAGCGAGTTATTGCCTATTATTCCATTTAAAAGGGTGTGAGTTTAAGGTATAAGGGAAACTTGTATCAAGTTTTGTTGGAATGGATTAGAAAAATCTGATTGGATTGACCCTTACAATTTTTCAAACCAATCGTTTAATAGCGATTAAATATGGCTATATATACTACAAAAATAAGATTTTGATGGGTAAGATTGTTTTTTTGAAAGGATTTAAATGCCTATTATAAGGGTTTTGGTAATGCTTGCAACAATGATGATGAAATTAGTAAAAACGGCAAAAGAAAAGAAAGTTTTTAAGAATGTGGGAGTGTCTATAATGGGGATTGCTTTTTGGGAGGCGATAAAAGACTCGATAAAAAAACAAATTAAAAAAAGCAATTGGATATGCGGGAATGTTAAGACTGCGGATGATTATTTAAAAACGCATCCTAACTCATGGTTTAATTCAGCAATAGGTGTAACAACGATAACAGCCATGCTTATGAATGTGTGTTTTGCTGATGACCAATCCAAAAAGGAAGTGGCTGAAACTCAAAAGGAAGCTGAAAATGCTAGGGATAGAGCAAACAAGAGTGGGATAGAACTAGGACAAGAAAAACAAAAGACAAGCAATATAGAGACTAATAACCAAATAAAAGTAGAACAAGAAGAACAAAAGACAAGCAATATAGAGACTAATAACCAAATAAAAGTAGAACAAGAAAAACAAAAGACAAGCAATACGCAAAAAGATTTGGTTAAAGAACAGAAAGATTTGGTTAAAGAACAGAAAGATTTGGTTAAAGAACAGAAAGATTTCATTAAATACGCAGAACAAAATTGCCAAGAAAATCATAATCAATTCTTTATTAAAAAAGCAGGAATTAAGGGTGGTATTGGCATAGAAGTAGAAGCTGAATGCAAAACCCCTAAACCCACAAAAACCAATCAAACCCCTATCCAGCCAAAACACCTCCCAAACTCT
>NZ_JAALNT010000031.1:0-7121 GCF_017594925.1 Helicobacter pylori | reverse complement strand
AATTCTTTAGCTTTTTCTTTTTCTAGCATAGCTTGATAGTGTGCTTTAGCTCTAGCTTGTTCTTTTTTACCAAACTCAATCCAAGGCTCATCGCTGTTAGGCTCTTTTGTGATAGCTTGAATTTCTTTTTGCTCTAGCTTAGTATCTTTAGCGTGTTCTAGGACTTTTTCAAGGTTTAGGTTGTCATAGTGGGTTAAAAACCTATTAGCTCCTATGATTTCATTACAAGTATAGAGAATATCCTTAGAAATTTTAGAAAATTGTTTAATTTGTTTGAGAAAGCCTTGTTTTTCTTTTGGAGACAATGAAGTTTCTCTATAATGTTTTGAAGATTTCACATAATGTTCTTTAGCTCTTTCAAACTCTTCTTCTTTTTGTTTTAAATCTTGTTCTAAAAAAAGTAATCTCTCTTTGGCTAATAAAAGCATGGTGTTTTGATAGTCTTGTAGTTGCTTACTCACTAGCTCATAAGTGTTATCATTAAGCTTGTAAGTGGGGTCATTTTGCTTAGTTTTAAAGCTCTCTAGCATGAATTGATATTTTCTAGCACTAAAATAAGCGTTTTTAAAAGTTTTGAGAGTGGGGCGTTTATCTTTAGAAAGTTCTAAGGCTTTGGCTAAAAAAATAGGATTAGTTAGAGTGTTGTATTGGGTGTTTTGCTTGGTTTTAACTTCATTTCTTAGCTGGGCTAATAGTAAGTGTGAGTTTTTATCTAAAAGGCGTTTGTCTAGGTGTTCAAGCTTATTTAAAAGCATTTCTTTTTTCTTTAAAACAGAATAGCCCTTAGTCTCTCTTTCAAAGTCTCTGTCTAAACCATTGAGAATAGCAAAATTCTTAAAGGCTGAATGGTTTTGTTTTTTATCTAATTCTTTTTGATAAAAGCCTAAGAGTTCGTATAGCTCGTGTTTGTTAGTGTTTTTTAAGTGTTCGCTTACTGGTTTTCTCTTATCTATCCTGTCAATATCTAGCTGTTCTTTTTCATCATCGCTTGTGTCTTTGTGATTAAACAGAGCGATTTTAAATTCAGAAATCTTTTGTTTTAAAGGGGTGCTGTGGTTATTTTGAATGTCTAGGGCTTTTGCTTTGTTTTTATATTTGAGTTCTTGTAAATACTCGCTTTGTAAAGCCTTGTTTAAGTCCCACTCATCTTGTGGGGATTTGATTTGTTCTAAGGCTTTTTCTTCTTTTTCCAAGTCTTGTAATTGTTGTTTGATATTGTCTAGCTCTTTAAGTTTTGGCTCATTGACATACAAGTATTCTTCGCTCAATAAGTGGTCATTCAACCTATAAGCAAACTCACTTCTTAATTCATTAAAAAATTCTTTACAATCTTCATGCCCCTTAAAACGCAGTCTTCTTCGTGTGAGCTGATTAGTCTTATTGATAAAACAATGGATATGGGCATGGTCTTGATGAGCGTGTGGCACAAGGGCAAACTTGTATTCAGGCAATCTTATTTTTAAGCTCTCCCAAGTAGAATGTAAAAGCCCTTGCATTGTCTCTTCATCTGGCTTATCTTTGATAGAAAAAACTAAGTGCATAGTCTCGTTATAATCTTTAGTCAAATCAAAGTCATTGAGCCAACTCTCTAAGATGAATTGCTTATCGCATTCTAAAAACATTTCATTGTAAGCTGTTTCGCTATTTTCTAAAGCATAATTTAGGGCATTTTCTAAGTGGGAGCGTTTCATTTGCCCTATGTTTTTAATAAGCACAGGACTAGCTGTTTTTGTGCCAACTAGATTAGATTTAATAAACTTTGAGTTAGGGTTAAATTGATTGAACTTAATGAGCAATCTTTTATCTACTTTATCGCTATCACTAAATCTAGGCTTTTGCATATGCTTTAAAATATCATCTAAGAAAGATAAGTCCATAGGGCGACTATCTAGCTTAGTATCTAATATAGCCCTATCTAGCATACAAACCCTTTAAGACTTAACAACATTGCTAAATTTTTATCTAATTCGCACACTTTCAAGCTAAACTTCTTTCCCTTACTAACAAGGCATTTAAAACGCCCAAATTTTATTCAAGCTAACGCTAATTTAAGAGCTAGACTTTTGATTTTAAATCTAGCGATTTTTCAATTCTTTGTAGCATAGCACAAAGAATTGAAATTAGAACTAAATCAAAAAGGTGCAGGATAACACCATGTGTGCGTACACATATGGTTAAAACTTCGTATTCAAGGGACTTGGAGCTAGATTTTTAAAAAATAAGGGTTTTTGCTAACTTTTTGCCTAAAAAGTTTTTAAAAAGTGCTTTGATAGATGAATTAAATTTTTAATCTAGTAAGAGAGAAAAATTTCATTCAAAAGCTTTAACCCCATTACTCAATTTTTTAGGCAAGGGCTTGTTAGAAACGCTATAAAAACTTAGAGATTTTTATTGAAAGAACTTGTAGTCAAAACATTAAGAACTAGATAGCCATATGGTAAGAACTTAGTAGCCTATAGAATGAAAACTTTATAGCACAATCAAAAGAACTTGCAGCCTACCAATAAGAACTTGTAAGCAACAATTAGGGAACTAAGGGCTACACGATAAAAACTAAAAGCCACAAGTTAGAACCTAATAGCTCACATTAAGCAAAGAACTAAGGGGAAAATAGATTAAGAACTTATCTGCTCTAATGATATGAACTAGGTTGCTTGTATGATTAAGAACTAGGAGCAAAACACCATTAAAACTTACTAGCAACTCATATAAGAACTACCAGCCCATTTCATAAGAACTCACAATCAATATTAAAGGAATGAAATTATTCTTTAAGCTTTTGTTTAAAAAATTTATGCTACATTTTCAATGATTTTTTAATTGACTTAGATTGAAACTTAGAGAACACTTAAAACTTACATTCTTTTAGGAATGCGTCAATTTAGCACTCAAAAGCATGTTTTTATCACTTCTAGTTCTAAAAACGCTAAGGCATTAAAGAGGTTTTTTGAAGAATGAAAAGAAACTAATGAGAACTTTCAAATCAATACCGATCGTCTTCATTCTATAGAAGTGAATGTTTTTGAACCTAAAAATATTTATGAAAACATTTTGGAACATACAAACAAAAATGGCTTAAAGGATAAGAGATTGTGTTTTAATCTAACCGGTGGGACTAAAATGATGTTTCTAGCAGGGCTAAAGGCATCAGAATATTCAAGCACCTTATTTCTATATTGAAGAAAAAGCCCAACGACTATTATTTTTTAAAAATCCAAGCGGTATTGAGCCTTTTGCTATTCCGGCTATCCCCATTAAAGATGTGGAAACTTTTTTCTCTTTGCATGTCCCAAATCGTATGATAAAACAAAATGGTATCATAGATGAAAAGAGTTTAGAAAAGATACAAGAGCGTAAAAATTTAAGCAACTTATTGTATGAACATCGTGCAAGAATTATTGAAAATTATCAAAAAATTAATGATAGTTATTCTAAAGATAAAACGATGGATATTGATGAAAATAATCTTAAATTGCTTTACAAAGACCATCAAGTTTTCGTGAATATAGATGGAAAGGAAATAAAGCTCAGATATTCAGAAGATGAAGATGATTTTAGAAAATACATTATAGGGGGTTGGTTTGAAGAATATATTTATTGTGAATTGCTGGAGTTGCTAGACAAACAAGTGATCTATGATCTACGCTTGAATATGATTTTGGGCGTTGGAAACACAAACGCCACTCAAGGAGATAAGCACCCTATTTATACTGAGCTTGACATAGCTTTTAGCGATGGTAAAAATCTCTATGTTGCAGAGTGCAAGAGTGGGGAGTTAAAAAATAAGGGGGTTTTAACCGCTCTATCTGCTGACGCTCAAATTTTTGGTGGAGCCAATGCGAAATGCATTTTAATATCAATTGATGGTAATTTGGGGCAAGTTCTTCAAGAAAAAGTTAAAATTTTGAACATTGAGTTTATCTTTAAATATTTTAAAAAAAATATTGAGAATTATATTAATAACTCTAGGCGTTGATAAATTAGGGAGAGGGTATTTAGTTGGTGTTAAACCAATATGCTATTGGATTTTAGAGTTTTTAAGAAACAATTAGTGCCAATGAATCCCAATAATCAAGTCAATTATAAGCTTACTCTCAATCTTAAAGAGTTGAAAGAAATTGCAAATCTCACTAAAGAGTTAGAGGGAATTTTAGAATCAGATTAATATTTTTAGATAGGATTAAATGAATCAAAATATTTTAGGAATAGGGTTTGTTTATCCTACCCAAAAATTGGTATGAGGGCTGATCTCACCGATTCAAGCTATTCTCTTTTCTTGAGGTCATGGGGCGTTGGTTCCTTGGAGCGATCGTTATTAAAATAATTTTGGGTTTTTGTGGTAAAATTCTCCCATGCAGGCTTTGTTTAGAGAACTTATCTCTATTGCCCGAATCTTTTGACTCTTTTTCTCATGTTTATAAAGGTAAGCGTCTGCAAAAGCGTTTAGTGCTTCGCTGTTTTCATCATTATTATTCCAATGATTCGCTAATTTTTCATAGTCAATCGCTGTTTCTTGTTTCATTTTTCCCATGTTGTTTCCTTTTTTTCTTTTGTTTCACTGCCAAGCGCATGGCTCTTATGCCATGCGTTTCTCTTGCTCTTGTTTAGCTTTTAGATTTTTTTCTACTTTCTAAAGCCCATAATTGATGTTATACACCCACTCTTTAATGGTTTTATTTAAATAGTAGGTTAGCTCATCGTTTAAAACCTCTTTCATTTTATCGTTATATTTTTCCATTAAACGACATACGCTGCTGCTTGATGTGGGGTCTCCTTTAAAATTCAAGTATCACTGCAATCAATGCGTCTCACACCAATCACTTAGAAGAGTCTTGATTTTTAATAGCGATATCTAGCTTATTGAAAGGGATTTCAATGTGGTTAGCGTCTAGGGCGTTTTTGATGCGTTCAATGAATTCGCTGCGCACATTAAAGATCCCATCTTCAATCTTTGCCCAAACCCTAATGGTGAAATTCAATGAACTTTGTCCAAAATCCGTGATTCCAATAAAAGTGGGCATGTTTTTATCAATTTTTTCCATTGAGTCAATAACATCTTTTATAGTCTTATGCACCAGTTCAATATCGCTCCCATACCCTACCCCACAAACCCATTCAATGCGCCGACATGCCGTGTTATTGCTATTGATAATATTAGAATTAGCGACACTTCTATTGGGCAAAACCGCCAAACGCCCGTCATGCAAGCGTAAAGAAGTGTTAAAAAAATTAAGCGCTTCTACTTTGCCCTCTAGGCCAGAGATTTCAATGATGTCTCCTTTTTTGAAAGGGTGCAAGATAATAAGGATTATCCCTCCAGCAATGCTTGAAAGGTAATCTTTTAAAGCCAACGCCACCGCAATCCCCACCGTTCCTAAAACAGTGATAATAGAAGTGGTTTGCACGCCTAGCGTGCTGAGCGCAATGATTGTGGTGATGATAAGGATTAAGATAAAAGTAACCTGTGCGACAAAATTCGCTAAAATCTCATCCTTTTTGGATAAAAGTTTCATGGTTTTGTTCCGTAAGAAAAACGAAAAATAAAAACCGATACAAAAGACAACAATAGCCTTGATTAAGATTATCCCAAAATGCTTTGCCTGCGGGAAAAAATCCACTAACAGCGTTTTAATTTCATCCATAAATTTTTCCTTTTAAAAATCGTTTAAAAGCGATCAAACAACTTAATTTTGTATGAGATTATTTTAACATGTTAAGCATCTTTAGGGATAACTTGATTGGCTTTTAACACGCTGTCTAATGAAAAAAGGTTTTTTAGTGTTGAACCTAGAGACCACTTTACGCACACCCCACGATACCCGTCCCAGCGAACAGATCGCAAAAAATCACACCCAAAAGGTTGCCCCACAACCGCATGGATATTTTCTTGAATAAAGGCAATGAGTTTGTATTTAGAGCCGATGCAGTTCATTGATACAACCATTAAAGGGTAGTTTTTGATCGGATCTAATTTGGATAGCTCGCATGATAGTCTTTTTCCTATATTGTATTCAAACCCACACTCTTTCAAAAGGAATGAAGCGATCCCTCTTTTTTCTCCTTTGAATTGGCTCAAGCGTTCCTTTAAAAAGACTCTAAAACTCTAAAATCCAATAACATATTGGCTTAACACTGCATGTCTTTTGGCTTGAGATTCCTTTTTGGAGCTTAAGTCAGATTGACCTAGCGATCAATCACAATCATTGATTTTGGTTGCCTTGATTGGAGAGTTGTTGCTCTTGATTGGAAGGTGCGCCCCATAGCAACTTCTCCCATTTACCCCATAAGTAATACACAAGCACTGCTAACGCAACAAAACCAATCGTGCTTATTAATTCTCCTGGGTGTTCATGGGCTATTTGGTACTCCATCGCCAATAAAACATAGTAGCATGGAACGGCAATAAAAGAAACTATCATAAAACCAAAAAATAACCTAATGATTGATTCGAGGAAAAAAGATAATTTTTTGCCTTCTTGAATTTTCTGCAACTAATAATTTGTAAGACTAAAAAACGCTTGCAATAACAAAAAATACAGCCCTATACACACCCAAACAAGAGAAATGATAATCTTAGAAGTGATCTCTATATTAAAATGAGCAAGAAGTTTGATTATGGAGTAAATGGGCGAATACTGCATAAGGGTGGGGAGTAGCTGCAAACTATGAGGATAGCATGCGGAGAAAGAAAACGATTCATAACAACCGCTCAAATAACTCAAAAAGGGAACACCATAAAAATAATAAAACCCTACCATATACAACCATAAGGATCCTATGAGCGATCCTACAAAAATTGTGTTTAGTAATATACTCCTTATAAAAATAGCGATAAGGGCAATTATTGCGACAACTATCACAATGAAAACTAGAGTAAAGATAGTGTCGTCTTGATTTGCAAGCCGACCAACTTTAACACCCACTGATGGGTGTTTTTCAAACCATTTGAATACATTTAACGCACCATCTGAGAAATTGGCAGTGATTGGCATGGAAAAAGAGCCAAAGTCAAGAGAAGGAATGGCTGTTGCGTTTAGGGTTTTATTCGCGCCAAAAAACCCAATCACAAGAATAAAGCACAATCTGATTAAAACATTCATTTCAGCACTCTTTTTGATGAT
>NZ_JAALNT010000030.1:0-7419 GCF_017594925.1 Helicobacter pylori | reverse complement strand
AATGTAAAAAAAAATGTATTGATAAAAAATAAGCCCCCTAGAGTCGCCTTCAGGCGACGGCAATATGTAACTAGAGCGTAAGCTCTAGTATTCCGATTATATGGGACTTGTAAGGCAATATCATGTAGTTTTTTATTTAACATTATTTATTGTTTTAAAAAGTTAAATTTTAAGAAAAACATAGAATAAAAGTGAATTTTTAAATGAAATGATAGGTTGGAGGTCATGGAATGCTAAAAGATTATTGGGATTGTTTTAATTTTTTGACTTACAATGATTATGAAGAATGGAGTAGTGGGGAGGATTTTTATAGTTTTATTTTTCCTAATTGTGAGAGCAAGGGTGAAATGAATAAGGACTTTTCTAAGCCAAATGCTGTTTTTTTGTATAAAGACTTAGAAACAACTTTAAATGATAGCGATAAACTCACTTTAAAACGCCGTATAATGCTTAAAGACACTTGGGGTGATGATTATATTGATTTTGTGTTAGAAAACGATTTAACGCTATGTAGTGGCTTAAGTTATAGGGGTAGGAAAAATGACTTAGCTCATGCCCAACAAATGAACGCTCTAATTTTTGATTTAGACGGCGTAGGGTTAAAAGAAATTACTGCTTTTTTTGAAGTTGTTAAATATTGTGAAAAAAACGAGCCTAACAGATATTTTTGGCCTATACCTAGACCGACCTTTGTTGTTTTAAGTGGGGTAGGTTTGCATGTGTATTATGTGTTTGATAAGCCTATAGATTTATTTCCAAATATTAAGCTCCAGCTTAAAGCTTATAAATACGCTCTTACATTCAATATTTGGCGTTATAAAGAAACTAGCAAAGAGAAAGAAACCCAATACCAGTCTATCAATCAATCTTTTAGAATGGTAGGGAGCATTAACGAAAAGCATGGCAATAAGATTATTGCCTTTAAAACAGGCGATAGAGTGAGCTTAGAATATATGAACCAATATGTCAAAGAAGACAAGAGAGTGGATATTTTAAAGCGTTTTAGACCGAGCAAATACACCTTAGCAGAGACTAAAATTAAATTTCCCGAATGGTATGAGAGAGTGATAGTTAGGGAAGAACAAAGAGAAAAAAAGAAATGGCATATTAAAAAAGATTTGTATGAATGGTGGAAAAAGCGTTGCAAAGAGCCTAAGGGTGGACACCGCTATTTTTTTATGATGTGTATGGCGATTTATGCTTATAAATGCGATGTATCCAAACAAGAGCTAGAACAAGACATGTGGGAAGTTTTTGAAAAATTAAAAGCTATACCCCACATTAATCCCCTAACTAAGCGAGATGTTTATAGTGCTTTAGAGAGCTACGATAAGGGTTTGGCTTGTTTTAAAATCAAGGATATTGAAATTCTTACAGCCCTAAGGATTGATAGGAATAGGCGAAATTATAGACAGCAAGATTTACATTTAAAGGGGATAAGAGCTTTACAGCAAGCTATTAATCCGACTTGGCGACAAGGTAATGGCAGACCTAAAAATAGCGGAACAAAGCAATTTCTTATACAAGAATGGCGTATTAAAAACCCACAAGGCAAAAAAATTGATTGTCATAGGGAATTAGGTCTATCGCGCCCCACGATTGATAAGTGGTGGGATTGAATATGTTAAATTTTTACTTTGTATAGGAATACACATGTCAAAATAAGCGTGGCTATAAAATGTACAGCGATAACTATAGTCGGAGAAAAAATAAGTAGCTCCAAACTTGTTATGCCTAAAATAATAACAGAAATTACTCGTGAGACACTAGATTTTAGAGAAGTAAGGGATGAGATTTTCTCTTTACTGACATAAAGAGAAAATTGATAACTTACAATAAAATCTATGTATGTAAACAAGGCAACACTGATCATATAGGCACTAACAAATAGAAATATGTCCATACTTAGTAACAGTGCACTAGCAAATCCAGTTAAAAAGATCATGGTAATAGCCATATATCGGTTATACGAGTTGGCGTTACAAAAATGAACGAGAATTCCTATAATCTGAAATGAGATATAAAATATAAACAAGTAGTTTTCTATAATTTGTTTGTCTAAAAAGTAGGCTTGCCATAATTGAAAATGACTTTGAAAAAAGATTTGCAAAATTAGACTGAGTAGAATTAGATTTTTAAGAAGCGGTTTGTCTTTTAGCTCTCTAAAACTTTCTCTTACATGTTGTTTTAATATCTGCAACTGTTGTTTTTTTTCTAGTTTATGAGAAGAATCATCTTTAAAAAATAAAATAATGACCGAGATACACAGTAATGTAAGCAAGACTGATATGTAGTACATGGAGACACCATATTTTAAATACAAGAATGAGCCTGAGCAACTTCCAATTATCAACCCTATAAAACTGATTTGGCGACTTTTAGCAATGAATGGTGATAAATCTTCTTTTTGGTCTTTGATGTTGGTAATTAGAGTGGCATCAATGGTACCTGAGTCTAGAGCGTTTGATAACCCATAAATGCCCCATGCTAGAACCATACTAACAAAGCTGTCTAACCATAGGACACAAAAAAAACTGCACACTAGAACTAATTTTGAAACGATAAAAAGCATCTTTCTATTTATTAAATCTGCTAACACACCACTCGGGTATTCTGAGAGTAAAACACACAAACTGTAGGTGGCTTGTATGATCATAATTTGACTTAATGATAATTCTTTATTGAGTAATAATGGTGTTAAAATGGCGTGTGGCAAAGACTGGGCAATGACAAGTAGCATCGTTGCACAGTAATAAGAGAGTATGTTTACTTTTAGTGTTTTGTTCATATTAAGAAACTCTATAAATTATGATTAGAGCAAAATGCACATTTATGATCTACACTAGATGGCAAAGTGTATGTTTTGAAAGTTTTGTTGTCAACTCCGAATCGGCAGTTCAGGGATTTTATGGAGTTAAAATCATTAGACATAAATTGTATAATATCTGAAATTGCTAGGCTAGAAGCGATAGAGTTATTTAAAAAACTTGATGGTGCTTGCATGCGGTCATTTATAAGACATATGTCTAGATTTTTATCACCGTCTTTTTTATCATCTAGAGCAAAACTATTATGACAAAAAGGACAACAAGACAATGAAGGGATATAAAAAGGACCGATAAGAGATATGTCATTTAAATAGCCAATATTTAAAAATGGAATGCGACACTTACAAAAAAATCTTGTTGCCAATTGCACTGTGTTTGGATTATCTCCAGAAACAATTCCAAACAAATTTTCTTTTTTATTTTTAGAAAAAATTTCTTCAAGATTGTCTTCACTGGCAAAATCATCTACTGTCTCAATATTGATACCAAATCTACTAGAAAGAGCCTGCTTTATGGCAGATGTTTTATACTGTGAAATGTAATTCTTGTCAAACAAGAACTGGCGGTTAAGATTACTAGGATCAACGGTATCCTTATCTAACAATATTAGTTTTTTTGGATAAAAACTTGCTAGAGCATAGCTTACAAAATTTCCAATACCCCCACAACCAATAATGATAAAAATAGTTTTTTTAAAATTATTTATTGTTAGTTCTGGTTTATTTGACACTAAATCAATAAACAGGTGGTTTTTAAAGTTTTGTTTGTCATTTGGATTTAGTATGAATGAGGTAATAAGTTTATTGGCAACTAGCTTATCAAAAATATTATGTTCTATTTTGCTAGTTTCCATAAAACTTTTTATCTCATTCATACTTTTCTTCATTCTCAGAAAAACCAAGAGTCTCAGTGATTTCTCAAATTCATTATGATCAACGCAATACTGATATGTTCCAAGACCAATAATATTTTCTGTATCTGTTTGACCAACACATGCACTAAAACTAGTTTGATACCACTGCACAAATAACCTTTCTTGAATAACTAACTCTACTCCGATAAAACTTTGAACAATTACACTCTAAAATAGAGTGCAAAATTTTTCAATTTAATTACGGTATGACAATTTCATGGCTTACTCCTTTTATAACTTAAAAATTGCGGAGATGATAACATAATTATGATTTTTTTTATTACTAATTACATATTCATAATAATATTTTTTGTAGTTTGTGTATATTTTACACAATAAAGCGTCACTAAAGTAATTTTTAAAGATATAAAAAAAGAATTTTTTAATCCTTACCGCCCATAACCACGACTATAACTTCTCTCGTTTTCTATTTTTTGATTGTGTTCTCTAATCTTTCTATCCAGCTGTGTTGTTTTTGTATGAAGGTCTCTTGTTTCTTGTTCCATTCGCTTTGAAAGTCGCTCATCTGCTCTTTGAAAGAAGTCTCTAATTCGCTCTTTTGTGTCTCTGTAGATGTTTTTAATTGCTTTAACTGCTTCTCGTGTTCTTGTGTAAATGTTTTGTAGGATTGTTCTAGCTCTTGCTTGAGAGTGGTCTCTAAATTCTCTAATTGCATTTCCAACTTTTTGTATTGAATTTGCGAAGTCTTTTTTTCTTTGAGTTCGGCTCGTGCTAATTCTGTTGTTAAAATCTGCTCGTAGTCCGCCTTTAAATCGTTTTTGAGCGTGATTTCTTTCTTTTCTAAGGTTTGTATCACTTGATTCAATTCGGCTCTCTCTGTCGCTTCTAATAATTGAAATTTCTTTAATAGTGTGTTGTGTGTTTGCAATAGCGTTTCGTAGCTCTCTTTCAAGTTTAAGGTTTCTGTCTCTAAACTCTCGTAATCCTTGCTTAGCCTTTGAAATTCTGCTGTAACTTTCTCTAGCTTGGTTAATAGCTCGTTTCTGTCGTTCTCTAAACTCGCTATCTCGCTGTTCTTTGCTTGTAGTAAGCTCTCTTTCTCGTTCTGTAAGTTCTCTACTTCTTTGATTAAAGCGTTCTGTAGCTTGTTTAAGTATTCGTTCTGCATGTTTTTCCCTTATTTCTTGGTCGGCATTTGGTTGTAAATTCTCTGTAGATTGGCGTTGTTTAGTTGGTCTATTTCTCGTTTTAACTGAAAGACTTCTTTCTGTGAAAGCTCTAATTCCTTGTCCTTGCTGGGTAAAATGATTAGAAAGTATGTCCCCACTAATATTGCCCCCATGATGATTAGCCCCATAATGAAAGTTAGGGGCATTAGTAAGGATTTCTTGGCTAGGTTCTTGTGGATTTGTTTCTCTAGCTCTATTAACTTCGTTTGTATAATCTTGTTGTGTTGATTGTTGATTGTCTCTAACTCTAGGTAGCTGTTCTTTAGGCTCTCTTTTGTTGTTTGAAGTAGATTGATGTAATTTTTCATAGTAGCATTGTTTGTGTTCAATGCGTCTGTGTAGCTCGTTTTCAAGTTCTCGCAAAAATTCTGCGTGATTGTCGCTATCTCTTTGATTATTTGGGTGTTCTCTTTGGATCTCTCGCTGTCTAACTTCGCTAAGTTGCTCTCTAATGTCTGCAATACTTCTAAATGTTTCATGGTAGTAAAATCCTTTTAATCTTTTGGTTTTAGGTTCTTTGGGTAGCTTGACACTGATGTAATCCTTACCTTGTCTAGTAACTTCGCACTGATTACTTTTTAAAAAATTGATGATTTCATCTCGGCTATTAAATAGCTTTCCTAAGTTGTTTTGTATGAGTTTGTCTAGTTTTTCATAGGTTGCTAAAAGTTCTTTATTTTTGGGGTTTTTAGTTTGGTGTTGTTGTATGTTATGCCGTTTTTCTATGTTTTTGGGGTTTGTAAAATTGTGTTTTAGGTTGATACAATCTTTCCATAGGTCAATGCGTGTAATGTCTGCACTATGATAGTAGGGAGTAAAGGCTTTTTGAATTATCAAGTCAATTCTTGGTATAACAAAGTTTAACTCCAAACGCCCCTTATCTGTGTGTTCTACCCATAAAATGTTATAACGCCCTTGCATTTCTTGTGTGAGTAAAGCATTTTCAAAGCTTTCCATAAGTTCGTATTTTAAGCCCTCATTAATATTTGACTCTTCAAAGGATAAGCACCCTACACATACCTTGTGTTTTTGAGTAAGAGAGAGTAAAAGGCTTTTAGTTAGATTAGCATCGCCCTTTAAAACTTTAGCTGTGCCTTGTTCTACTCTTTCATTAAGCAAGTAATTAACACTCCCATCACCATCGCCTCCCCCTTGATTAATCCCCCAAAATTTAACTAACATACCTGGCTCTTAGTTGTTCTAATTGATTGCTAATCTCTATTAGTTGCTCTAAACCTAATCTATCCCATGCCCCCTTATTAGTGTTGAGATGTTTAGCAATTTGATTTAAATTGTTTCCCCACTTAGCCAATTCAATAATTATCTCTTTATTAACAATAGCTTTTTGTTTTTTAGATTTTATTGGAGTTTGTAAGTTTTGATTTAAAAGAGAGTTTAAAACTAATTGCGAGAAGTTTAAATTTTTTTCTTGCATTTGAGTTTGGATAATTTGCCATTGCTCTTTAGATAATCTAAGACTTTTAATAACTTGTTTGTTTGCTTGAATACTCACTTATTCCCTTATTTTGATTTTTGGGGGTTCAAGGGGGATTTGCCCCATTGCGAGCTATTTTGTATTACAAAATATATGCTCGCCCCTTTTAATTATAGTTTAGCATAGATTGGTTAAAGTTTAGATATAATGGGCTTACAATGATTGTTTAATACAAGGAGCTGAGATGTTAAAAGATGTAGAAATAGGGGTTAAATTTTATAAGGAGCTTGGCAAATTAGAAAAACGATTAGCTAAGTATCAAAGTAAGGTTTTAGAAATTAAAACACAAATGAGAGAGATTAAAAAGCAATACTCACAAGCTAAGAAAGATGAGAAAAAAGCTAAAAATTTAGAGACTTTACAAGCGATTAGAGATGTAGAGAGTGGGGCTAATTTTACAAAAATTGATAGTTTAGATGAGCTTACAAATGAGTTAAAAAGAGAGATACATGCTGGATATTGAATATCATAATTTGTTTAGAAAAGACTACAAAAAGTATCTCAAAAATGGCTTTGATAGTAAGCTACTTGATGAAGTAGTTTTAGAATTAAGACAACAAAAATCGTTAGCTCCTAAATACAAAGACCACATGCTAAAAGGCGACTGGTATCCTTGTAGAGAGTGCCACATTAAGCCTAATATTCTATTGGTTTATATAGTCAAAAATAACACTCTTTGGTTGCTTAGGCTTGGTAGTCATAGTGAGTTGTTTTAAGGTTCGGCTCGTGCTAATTCTGCTGTTAAAATCCACTCATAGCCCACCTTTAAATCGTTTTTGAGCGTGATTTTTTTCTGATCTAATGTTTTATAATCACTTGTTTTAATTCGGCTCTCTGTCGCTTCTAAAATGTAAAAAAAAATGTATTGATAAAAATAAGTCCCAACTCAATCTAAAAAATCCAAAGTTTTTGCTAAAATGTAAAAAAAAATGTATTGATAAAAAATAAGCCCCCTAGAGTCGCCTTCAGGCGACGGCAATATGTAACTAGAGC